>JBIOZI010000312.1:0-28798 GCA_044871085.1 Steroidobacteraceae bacterium
TACGTGGGGCTGCTCGACATCGGCCAGCCGCAGCCCGGTGAGACGGTGGTGGTGGCCGCGGCCACCGGCGCCGTCGGCTCGGTGGTCGGACAGATCGCGAAACTCAAGGGCGCGCGCGCCGTCGGCATCGCGGGCGGCGCGGACAAGTGCCGCTACGCGCTCGAGGAGCTGGGCTTCGACGTCTGCCTCGACCATCGCGAGCCCGACCTCGCCAAGCGCCTCGCCGCCGCCTGCCCGAAGGGCATCGACGTGTATTTCGAGAATGTCGGCGGCGCGGTGTTCGACGCGGTGCTGCCAAGGCTCAACGTGCATGCCCGCATCCCGCTGTGCGGCATCATCGCCAGCTACAACGCCGACAAACTACCGGAGGGACCGAACCGGGTGCCGCTGCTGCAGTCGGCCCTGCTGCAGAAGCGCATCCGCATGCAGGGTTTCATCATCCTCGACCACTACGCCACGCGGTATGCCGCGTTCCGCCGCGACATGGGCGAGTGGGCGGCGGCCGGCAAGGTGAAATTGCGCGAGGACCTGGTCGAGGGCCTCGAGAACGCGCCGCAGGCGTTCATCGGCCTGCTCGAAGGAAAAAACTTCGGGAAGCTCGTGGTGCGCGTCGCGGCCTGAACGCTCAGGCCGGCTGCCGGCCGCGCGCGCCGCTCAACTCGTCACAGATCGCGCGCACCTCGGCGAAGTCCACGGGCTTGACCAGGTGCGCGTTGAAACCGGCCTCGAGCGAGCGGCGCCGGTCGTCCGGCTGGCCCCAGCCCGTCACCGCTACCAGATGTATGTCCCCGCCCCAGGGATGTTTGCGTACCGCGGCCGCCAGCTCGTAGCCGTTCATGTTCGGCATGCCGATGTCGAGCAGCGCGACGTCGGGCCGGAACTGCGCCAGCAGCGCCAGCGCGGCCTCACCGTCGTACGCGGTGCGCACCTCGTAACCTTCGAGCGTGAGCAGCATCTCGAGACTGTCGCAGGCGTCGCGATTGTCGTCGGCCAGCAGCACGCGGATGCCGCGCGGCGCGGTGGCGGGCAGCGCGGCCCCAGCGCCGGGTAGCACCGCCGCGGCGGCGGGCAGCGGCGCCGCAGTCGCGGGTGCCGGCGCGCTGCCCTCGGACGGGGCCAGCGCCAGCCGCACGATGAACTCACTGCCCTTCCCCGGCCCGGCGCTGCGCGCCTCGAGCGTGCCGCCGTGCAGCTCGATCAACGCCTTCGACAGCGCCAGCCCGATGCCGAGGCCGGCCTCCTTGCGATCGAGTGTCGGCCGTACCTGCGCGAACATCTCGAAGATCTGCGGCAGGTCCTCGGGCGCGAGCCCGATGCCGTCGTCCGTGACGCGCACCACCACCTGGTCCGCCTCGCGCGCGGCGCTCAGGCGGATGTCGCCGCCCTCCGGGGTGTACTTGGCGGCGTTCGTGAGCACGTTGCCGAGCACCTGCGCGATGCGCAGCGCGTCGGCATCGAGGAACAGCGGCTCCTGCGGCAGCTCGACGCTCAATCGGTGTTTGCCGGCGCCGATGGCGGGCTGCGCGGTTTCGACCGCGGATTCGACGATGCCGCGCAGCGCGACACGCGCGCGCCGCACCTCGAGCCGGCCGCGCGTGATGCGCGAGACATCGAGCAGATCGTCGAGCAGCCGGGCCATGTGCGCCGCCTGGCGCTCGATGACCGCGAGACTCCAGCGGATCTGCTCGGGCGTGGCGTCGGAGTGCGCGGCGAGGCCGGCCGCCTGGCGGATCGGCGCCAGTGGATTGCGCAGCTCGTGCGACAGCGTCGCCAGGAACTCGTCCTTGCGGCGGTCCGCCGCGCGCAGCGCGTTCTGCGCGGCGCGCTCCTGCGTCGCGTCGCGGAATACCAGCACCACGCCGGTGGTGGCGCCGGCGGCGTCGCAGATGGGCGCACCGCTGTCTTCGATCGCGGTCTCGCTGCCGGTCTTGTGAATGAGCACGGTGTGATTCGCCAGGCCGACGATGCCGCCCTCGCGCAGCACCTTCGTCACCGGGCTCTCGACGGTCTCGCGGGTGTTCTCGTTGACGATGCGGAACACCTCATCGAGCGGGCGGCCACTCGCCTCGCCCAGGGTCCAGCCCGTGAGCGACTCCGCCACCGGGTTCACCATCGTGACGAGGCCGGTCTCGTCGGTGGCGATCACCGCGTCGCCGATGCTGCGCAACGTGGTCGCGAGCCGCTCCTCGCTGGCGCGCACGCGCGTGGCGTCGCGCTTGACGATGTAGGCCAGCAGGATCATCAGCGCGATCGCGAGCGCGCTCACCGCGAGGCTCGCGCGGGTCGTGGCATCGAGCGCCGCGCGCTCCACCTTGATGAGGCGCTGGACGTTCTGCTGCTCGACCAGCACGCGCTGCCCGACGAACGCGCGGATCGCGTCCATCGTCATCTTGCCTTGGTCGGAGCGCACCAGCGCGAGCGCGGCCTCGCGCTGTCCCGCGCGGAACAGCGTGATCGTGCGCGCCAGCTCGTCGAGCTTGCGGTCCACGAACGGCCGCAGCGTGCGCATCTGGTCCGCCAGGCCGTCGCGCGCCTGCAGGCGCGCCTCGACCGTTACCAGCCGGCCGTCGAGCTCGCGCAAAGCTTCGGAGTAAGGGGTGAGATATTCCTCGCTGCCGCTCAGCAGGAATCCGCGCTGGCCGGTCTCCGCGTCGCGCATCGTGGACAGCAGCCGCTCGAGGCTGAGCTCGAGCTCCTTGGCACGCAGCACTTCATCGCTGGTTTGAGCCAGCTCGTCCACGGCGTGGTAGGACATGACGCCGGCCACGACGAGCACGAGGCTCGAGACACCGACGGCAATGCCGACGATGGATCTGGATTTCTTCATTCTTATTGACCACGCGACGCTTTCAGCGCCCGTACTCTAACGCGACTGGGCCCCTAACAGGCCCAATTGCGCGCTCGGGAGCGCTGCCAGACGCCTCCTACAAGCAGGCCGGCGTCGGCGTGGATCAGAAGTCCGCGCGCACCCCGACCGTATAGCGCGGCCCGGTTTCCTCGAGCAGCAGGATCTGGCTCTGGTAGCGGCCGACGCGCTGCTGGCGCTCGTTACCGAGATTCACGCCCTCCGCGAAGAGCGCGAAATGCTCGTTGAACGCGTAGCTCACGCGCGCATCGAGCTGCTCGTAATCCTGCACGAACGTGGGCTCGCCGCCGAAGCCGACCGCGGTCTGCAGGAAACGCTCGCGGCGGTTCCACGCGGCACGCGCCTCGAAGGGCCCGCGCTCGTAGAAGCCGACCACGTTGAACGAATCGCCGAGGCCGACGAGCGCGAAGGTCTGCGTGACATCGTTGACGTCGAGCTCGGCGTCGCTGTCGACCAGCGTCGCATTGGCCGTCACGCCGAATCCGCTCCAGAATCCCGGCAGCCAGTCGAAGTTGTGCTGCACGCCGATCTCGACGCCCTTCACGCTCGCCTTTTCGAGGTTGTCGACCAGGCTCACTTCGAACACCGGGTCGCCCGCGAACAGATTGTCCGCGTCCGCGATGGGAAAGGTCCGCTGCTCGACGGTGCTCACGAGGAAATTGTCGACGTCCTTGTGGAACAGGCCCACCGTCACGTAGCCGTTGTCCTGGTAGTACCACTCGAACGACAGGTCGATGTTCTCCGATTTGAACGGCGCGAGATCGGGATTGCCGCTCGAAGCCTGCAAGTTGCCGGGCCGCGTCGTACCGATGCCGAGTCGCGGCGTCAGTGCGTTGAGCGGCGGACGCGTCAGCGTCTTCGAGGCGGCGAGACGCGCCGTGATGTCCTTGGTGAGATTGAACCGGAAGCTCAGGCTGGGCAGCAGATTCTTGTACGTGTGCGTCGCCGCCACGTCGATGGCATCGCCGAGCACGGTGAGATACAAAGTGGGATCGCCGCTGTTGCGCAGGTCGAGCAGCGGCTGAAAGCTGCCGAACGCCGTGGTCTCCGTGCGCACGTAGCGCGCGCCGACCGTCAGGTTCCACTCCCGGCCGCCCAGGTCGCCGCCCAAGCTGGCATCGGCGTACACCGAGGCGATCTTCTCCTCGATGTCCGAGCCGTTGCCGCGCGAGTGGATCTCGAAGCCGTTGTGCGCGGCGAGGATCGCCGCGCTGGTGCCGGGCGCGAGGCCGAGCCGCGTGTCGCGCTCGGCCGCGGCGGCCGGCGATTCGAGATACGCGAGCAGCTCGTCGATGTCGTAGGTCTGCCAGGCATCCGGCACGTCGACCAGGCCGCCGAGATAGCTGGAACCCGGATCGAACCGTCGCAGCAGGGTGTCGGGAATGCCGACGAAGTAGCCGCAATACAGGCACAGGGTCTCGTTGTCCGAGAGCCGCGTGGTGGTGACCTGCCGCTCGCGCGAGGCGAAGGCGCCGAACGTGGCGCGCTGAAAGATCTCGCCACCGGGTTTCCAGACGGCCTCGAGCCGGTGCTCGAACAGCTCGTCGTCGAAGTCCGCGCCGCCGCCCAGCGGCCCGCCGCCGGTGCCGCGCAGGTTGAAATGCGCCACGGGCAGCGTGGGGTCGGTGAACGCCTGGGGTGGGACGCCGGAGACGGAGGGAATTCCGTTCGGCGCATAGCTCAGCGTCCAGATGTCGCGCCGGTAGCCGGTGACGGCGACATTGGTGCCTTCGGCACCGCCGGACTTGGTGTGCGACCACGACGTGTCGAGCGACAGGTCGAGCGCGTCGCCCGTCTGCCAGGCGAGATTCAGACCCGCGGCATTGCTGCGGGTGGGACGGTCGCGCTCCGAGCGCGTGAAATCCACCGCGGCGTCGACGGTCTGGGTGAGCTGCGTCGCGACGCGGTTTTCGTCGAACACCGCGTCGGTGATGATGGACGGCGTCACGAAGAACGTCAGCGTGTTCGCCTCGGTGAACACGTTGAAGCGCGCATGCATCGCGTCGAGCGTGAGACGCAGGTCTTTGGTGAAATCGAACTGGAACGTCGCGTTGAGGTTCACGCGCTCGCGGTCTTCGTCGACCGGGCTGACGTTCAAGTTCTGCGGGATGAAGAACTGGTCGTCCGCCGCGTAGCCCTGCGCCGCCAGGTCGGCCGCGATCATCGTCAAACTATCGCGCGGCGCGGTGATGACACCGTCCATGAGGATGCGCTCGGTGCGGTTCTCGCGCTTCTGATAGGAAGCGGAGAACAGCCAGCCGGCGCGCTCGTCGGCGAAGGTGTCGCTCACCATGCCGAAGGCCTCGGGCGTCAGGTTGTGCGACAGCCCTTCGTACAGGCCGCGCACGGACAGGATGGACTCGAACTTGCCGAGATCGAGCGGCCGCGGCGTGTGCAGCACGATGGTCGAGCCGATGCCGCCCTCCTCGAGGGTCATCGGCGGGCTCTTGTAGACGTCGACGCGCGAGATGAGCTCGGCGGGCAGCACGTCGAAGCTGAAGGAGCGCGCACCCGTATCCGACACGATGCGCCGCCCATTGAGCAGCACCGTGTTGAACTCCGGGCCGAAGCCGCGCACCGTGACCGATTGGCCCTCGCCGCCGCTGCGATCGATGGAAACGCCCGGGATGCGCTGCAGCGACTCGGCGATGTTCGTGTCCGGGAACTTGCCCAGGCTCTCCGAGGCGATCGAATCGAGGATCTGCTCGGAGCGGCGCTTGATCTCGATCGCCTGTTTCAAACTACCGCGGATGCCGGTGACGACGACCTCGTCGACCGGGTCATCGCCGGCCGCCTGCTGCGCGAACGCCGCTCCGCTGATGACGAACCAGGACGCCGACAGCGCGGTCACGGTGATTGCCGTGTGCTTGCTCATTTCCCGCTCCTTGGGACTGGTAAGAGTCCGGGAGCCTAAGTAGGCGCACCGCGCGCGGTCCAATGACAATGCCGGCGCTTCGAATGCCAGATTGCATATCGGTGCGCGCGGGTCGCGGTACGGCCGCCCGGGAAATCCCGGGCGGCATGCACGCGCTCAGGGGTTCAGAAACGCATCGCGACACCGACCGTGAGGCCTTCGATCTTGAAACCGACGCCGAGATCGTCCTCGCCTTCGACGAAGCGCGTCCATTCCGCGTTGAGCGACACATTGTCACTGAGCGGAACATCGAGGCCGACACCGAAGGAGAAACCCTTGTCGGAGTCCGAGACGACCAGGTCGAACATCTCGACGGTGGCGGTTTCCTTGCCCTTCGAATACCCGATCATGGCGTACGGCGACACCCGGCCGATCGGCAGGACACCCTTCGCGTAGACGCCGTAGAGATATTCCAGCTCGAGATCGAAGGTGATGCCGGTGACCGTGCCTTCGTCGCTCTCGATGCCCCTCGAGTAACGCGCCTCGAGCGACAGGTACTTGTTGAATTCGACGCCGCCGCGCAGCGACAGCGCGAGCGGATGGATGGCGGGAGCATCGTCTCCCTTGTCGGTCATCCGCACGATGTTGCCGCCCACGTAGAATTTGCTCTCCGCCTGGGCGAGCGGCGCGACGGCCATGAATGCGGCGACGACGGCGCCGGCGTAAAGACTCTTGCGCATAAACACGTTCCTTGCTGTGGTTGTAGACGATGGATGCCTGGCGAGCAGGCGGCGCGGCAGATACCGGGACCGCATCTCGGGCTCGAACGGGTAGATGGACCACAGGACCCGGCCGGATGCCGGGCGCAGCGCTGCGGCCGTGACGGGCACGGCTCCGCCCCGTCGAACACCGCCACCGCATCGGGATGGCGCGCAGGGTAACGGCGGGAGTGTGCGCGCAAAGAGTGCGCGCGCGAGCTGTCAATTGTGACAGCGGCGGGCGCGCCCACTGGCCGTACCGGCGCGCGACGCGGGGCCGGCGCCCGCGTCGCGCCCGCGCCGCATCACCTCAGGTCGAAGCGATCGAGGTTCATCACCTTCGTCCACGCGGCGACGAAATCCCGGACGAATTTCGTCTTCGCGTCCGAGGCGCCGTACACCTCCGCCAGCGCGCGCAGTTGCGCATTCGAGCCGAACACCAGGTCCGCGCGCGTGCCGGTCCATTCCACCTTGCCCGTCGCGGCATCCTTCGCTTCGAACACGTCCTTGGCATCGGAGGTGGCCTGCCACGACGTGCGCATGTCGAGCAGGTTCACGAAGAAGTCATTGGTCAGCGTGCCGGGCTTTTTCGTGAGCACGCCGTGCCGGGAACCGTTGACGTTCGCGCCGAGCACGCGCAGCCCGCCCACGAGCACGGTCATCTCGGGTGCCGTCAGGGTGAGAAGCTGCGCGCGGTCGAGCAGCAGCGCCTCGGAGGGAATCGAGTACCGGCCCTTGAGGTAGTTGCGGAATCCGTCGGCCACCGGCTCGAGCACCTTGAACGACTCGACGTCGGTCTGCTCCTGCGAGGCGTCCATGCGGCCCGGAGCGAACGCGATTTTCACCTTCAGGCCCGCCTTCTTCGCGGCCGCCTCGATGGCGGCGTCGCCACCGAGCACGATCAAATCTGCCAGCGACACTTTCCGGCCGCCCCTGGCCTTCTGGTTGAACGCGGCCTGGATTCCCTCGAGCGTCTTCAGCACTTTCGCGAGCTGCGCCGGCTGGTTGACCTCCCAGTCTTTCATCGGCGCGAGCCGGATGCGCGCGCCATTGGCGCCGCCCCGCATGTCCGAGCCGCGGTAGGTGGACGCCGAAGCCCAGGCGGTCGACACCAGCTCTGCAATGGTGAGCTTGGCGGCGAGGATCTTCGCCTTCAGGTAGGCGACCTCCTTGTCGCCGATGAGCTTGTGGTTGAGCTTCGGAATCGGGTCCTGCCAGAGCAGCTCTTCCTTCGGCACTTCGGGGCCGAGATAGCGCACGCGCGGGCCCATGTCGCGGTGCGTGAGCTTGAACCAGGCGCGCGCGAACGCGTCGGCGAACTGCTCGGGATGCTCGAGAAAGCGCCGCGAGATCTTCTCGTAGGCCGGATCGAAGCGCAGCGACAGATCGGTGGTCAGCATGTTGGGCGCGATGCGCTTCGAGGCGTCGTGCGCGCCGGGCACGGTTCCGGCGCCCGCGCCGTTCTTCGGACGCCACTGGTGCGCGCCGGCCGGGCTCTTCGTGAGCTCCCATTCGAACTCGAACAAATGCTTGAAGAAATCGTTGCTGAACTTCGTCGGCGTGCGCGTCCACGTCACCTCGAGGCCGCTCGTGATCGCATCGCCGGCGATGCCCGTGCCGTACTTGCTGCTCCAGCCCAGCCCCTGCGCCTCGAGCTCCGCCGCCTCGGGGTCGGCTCCGATGTGCGCGGCATCGCCCGCGCCGTGTGTCTTGCCGAAGCTGTGGCCGCCGGCGATCAGCGCCACGGTCTCCTCGTCGTTCATCGCCATGCGCGCGAAGGTTTCGCGGATGTCGCGCGCCGCGGCCACCGGGTCCGGGTTGCCGTTCGGACCTTCCGGGTTGACGTAGATGAGGCCCATCTGCACGGCCGCGAGCGGGTTGGCGAGATCGCGCTCGCCCGAGTAGCGCTTGTCGGCGCCTAACCACTTGCTCTCGGCGCCCCAGTACACGTCCTGGTCGGCTTCCCAGACGTCGCGGCGCCCGCCGCCGAAGCCGAAGGTCTCGAAGCCCATCGACTCGAGCGCGACGTTGCCGGTGAGGATCATGAGATCGGCCCAGGAGATCCTGCTGCCGTATTTCTGCTTGATCGGCCAGAGCAGGCGGCGCGCCTTGTCGAGGCTGGCGTTGTCCGGCCAGCTGTTGAGCGGCGCATAGCGTTGCTGTCCGCGTCCGCCGCCGCCGCGGCCGTCGCCGGTGCGATACGTACCCGCGCTGTGCCAGGCCATGCGGACGAACAGCGGGCCGTAGTGCCCGAAGTCCGCGGGCCACCAGGGCTTGGAGTCCGTCATGAGCTTGTGCAGGTCTTTCTTGAGCGCCTGGTAGTCGAGGCTCTTGAATTCCTTCGCGTAGTCGAAGTCCCGCCCCATCGGGTCGGACTTGGAGGAGTGCTGGTGGAGCAGCTCTAGCGGCAACTGGTTGGGCCACCAGTCGCGGTTCGACGTGCCCCGGCCAGAACGGTTGAATGGACATCGTGCCTCGGTAGCCATCGTCGCCCTCCTCTTTGTTGGAATGGCGGCCAATCTACGCGCGCGCGGGTCATTTACACAGTCGATTGTTACGATCAGGTCGATAGACAGTACCTATGACAGTCCGGGCTGTCGCACGTCATTCAGCCCAGCCTCCGCCTGCCGGGGCCGCGCGTCGTGCGCGGTGCGACGCGCAGGGATCGCGCATGCATCCGGATGTATTCCCATAGCCGGGTCGCGACCGGCCCATGCGGACGATCGCTGCGCCGCGCCGCGACCAACTGGTCGACACGGCCCGGCAGGTGTCGGCCGGCGATCGACTGCAGCGCACCGCTCTTAAGCTCCGCTTCGATCAGGAATCGCGGCAGGTGCCCCCACGCCATGCCCTGCATGATCACTTCCTTCTTCATGAGCTGATCGGCCACCGTGCAGCGGTGCGCGCCCTCGAGCGTGAAGTAGTTGCTGGGCACGGAATGCCGGGCCGTATCTCTCAGCACGCATTGGGTGAATTCGCGCATGCGCGCCGGCGTCAGCGGACCTGCCAGCCTCTGGGGGAGAAATCCCGGCGCGACCACCGGCACAAAGCTGACCTCGCACAAGTCCTGCCACTCGATGCGCGCATCGCTCCTCTCCACCCAGTGCACGATCAAGTCCGCTTCGTCGTCGAGCAGCCGCTCCACCGGGCCGGCGACCGCCTCGTAGTACAGACTGAGCCGCGTGTGCGGCGCGCCCGCGAAGAACCGGCTCAGCAAGCCGAGCGTCTCGCGCCGCGGACACAGATCCCCGACGACGACACGCAGGTCGCTCTCCTCGCCCATCGCCAGTTGCGCGGCGTACGCCTGCAGGTTTCGCGACTCTTGCAACAGCGCCTGCGCGCGACTCTGCAGCGCCTGCCCGGCCCCGGTGGGCCGCACGCGGTAGCCGCGCCGGTCGAGCAGCGGCAGACCTATCTGCCGCTCGAGCTTCGCGACCGCCGCGAACACGGCCGGATGCGAGCGATGCAGGATGCGGGCCGCGGCCTCGAATCCGCCGGCACGCACCACCGCGTCGAAGCATTGCAATTCCTGCAGCGTGAACGCGCTCATGTCAGCGTCCTCTACAAAGAGTTTCGGATCTTTGTAATGTCATTTCGAAGCGGCGGCAATTAGCGTGGCCTCTCCGATCATCGACATCTCAGAGGTTCCGACATGAAAAATCGCAGCTTCATCACCACCGGCGACGGCGTGCGCATCGCGTACCGTTTCGACGAGCCCGGACTCGAGGTCCCTGCCGACGCGCCGGTGCTGGTGCTCTCGAATTCGATCGCCACCAGCCTCGAAATGTGGGACGGCGAAATCGCCGCGTTGACGCGCCACTTCCGCGTGCTGCGCTTCGACACGCGCGGTCATGGCGCATCCGGGGTGCCGGCCACGCCGTACTCGCTCGACCGTCTCGGGCGCGACGTGGTCGAGCTGCTCGACGCGCTGCGACTCGCACGCGTGCATTTCTGCGGGCTGTCGCTCGGCGGATTCATCGGCCAGTGGCTGGGCGTGCACGTCCCCGAACGCATCGATCGCCTGATCCTCGCGAACACGTCGTCGTACCTCGGCCCGGCGGAGCCGTGGAACCGGCTGATCGCGGCCACCCTGGAAGCGCAGGACATGGAAGAGTCCGCCCGCAGGTTCATCGGCAACTGGTTCCCGGCACGCATGATCGAGCAGCGCGATCCCGTCGTGCAGACCTTCCGCGCGATGGTGCGGGCGACGGATCCGCGCGGTCTCGCCGGCTGTTTCGCCGCGCTCCGCGATGCGGACCTGCGCCGGACCATTGCGACGATTCCGTGTCCCACGCTGGTGATCGCGGGCGAGCACGACACCGTGACGCTGCCCGGGCATGGCGAGCTCATCGCGAGAACCGTGCCCGGCGCGCGGCTCCTCACCTGGCCGGTGGTGCACCTGGCCAACGTCGAGCTGCCGGACGAGTTCGTACACGCGGTGGTCGACTTCGCCGGGCGCGGCACCGAACGAGCGGCTGCGTGACGCACGAATCGGGGCCGAATGGCGGCCATTCGCATGAGCACATCGTCGTTCATCCGTGCGGGGCCGCACCGACGCCCCGGTACGCGCGTGACAGCCTGGGCGCATGATCGACCTGCTGCGCACCGACTTCGACGAATTCCTGTTCTCTTCCATCGGCGAGGACGCCAACGGATCGACGCTGACACTGCTGTCCGCGCTGGCGCGGCTCGACGTCGATGCCTGGGACGAAGCCGCCAGACTCGCCGCGCTGCCGGTCGAGAAGGCCACACAGCAACTCGCGACCCTGCTCGCGACCCTGCCCCGCGCGGTGCCACCGGGTGCAGAGCCGACGACCATCGCCGAGCGCCTGATCGCGCTGCTGCATCGCCCGGCGCGCAAGACGGCGCGTGCCTCCACCACCGCATCCGGGCATCCGTCACCGCCACGGCTCGCGGGGAAGGGGTTCCATCGGGCCTACTACTACCTGGCCGCGTTGCTATTCCTGTTGTTCTGCCAATGGGCGTGGGGTGCGGTAGTTAGATAGCCCGGCCGCGGCACGGCCGTCCGCGCTCAGCGGGTCGATGCCTGCAGGTGTCGGAAACACGGGCACGACACTTTTTCGAGCCCGGGCCGATCGAGGATCGAGATGTTGCCGCGACGATAGCGGATGAGCTCGCGCCGTTGCAGCGCGCTCGCGGCCACGGTCACCCCTTCGCGACGCACGCCGAGCATGTCGGCGAGGAATTCGTGCGTGAGATGGAACTGCGCGCTGTCCATGCGCTCCGCGGTCATCAGCAGCCAGCGCGCCAGCCGCGCCTCGACCATGTGGAAGCGATTGCAGGCCGCGGTCTGGCTGATCTGGATCATCAGTGAATCGGTGAACTGAAACAGGACGCGCCGCAGCGCCGGGCAGCGCTTGAATTCCTGCAGGAAGCGCGACGCCGTCATGCGCAAGGCACCGCCGGTTCCCTGCACCAGCGCGCGCACCGACGAGCGCTGGGCGCCGAGCGCGAGACTGCCGCCGATCATTCCCTCGCGACCCACCAGCCCGACCTCGAGCGCGCGGTGCCCTTCCACCAGCGTCAGCAGCGACACCAGGCAGGTGCGCGGAAAATAGACCTGGCGCAACGGCTCACCGGGTTCGTACAACACGTCGCCGTACGTCAGCTCGACGGCTTCCAGCCCCGGCGCGAGGCGTGCGTATTCGCGCGGCGTCAGCGCGGCGAGCAGCCGGTTGTCGGCGCCGAAGGCCGTTTCGGAGGCGCGCCGCGGATCGGGGGGCGCGGCCGCTTGCGATTTTCCCGCGCGCGCCGGCTGCACGTTTGATACGCGAGCCCCAGGCTCGACTTCCCACACCCGGGTCAGCAGCGCATTGCACGGCGCCGAGCCCGCGATGGCGGTGATGCTCAGCGTGCACACGTATCGCCTGCCGGCGACGTGGCAGACATAGGTGCGGCGCACGGAAGCCCGCGCTCCGGCGAGCACCTGGCGCAAGCCCGCCGCCACCAGCGCCGCGCGCGCGCGTTCGCGCGAGGGAGCATCGCGGCAGGCCATGAAGAAGCTCTCGCCCTCGCGCACGTCCAGGCCGGCGCGCGCGTGCGCGACGGCTCCCGTGCGCCAGGCCTTGTTGGTCATGACGACGGAGCCGCTCGAATCCAGCACGCACACCTCGGCCGGCAGCCCGTCGAGCGCGCTGAGAACGATGCGGTTCACGCCTTGCAGCGCAGTCTGTGCCTCGGGAAGCAGGATGGCGCTGGCGCTGGCGTGGTCCATCACGGCATCGACCTGTCCGGCATCGAATGCCATCAGCTCGGCGCTTCCCGTCACGAGCCGACGCAGCCATTCCTTGAACGCCGCTTCCGTACGGTCGGGCGCGAGCCGCGCGTCGGCGGCTCGCGTGAGGGCGCTCATGCCGGGCGCGCCGCGCCGAGGCCGAGCGCGGCCAATACGCTGCCGGTGTCGCTGAGGTTGCCGATGACGTTGGCGCCCGGTGACGGCGCCAGCTTCTCGAGACTGGGCGTGACGAGCACTCCGGCATCGAGCGCGCGCCGCGGATGCTCGCAGACGTCGACGATCTCGAGCCGGTATCCGTCCTGCAGATACTGTTTGCAGATCGCCTCGAGATTGAGAATGGCCTTCACGGAATTGGGCGCGCGGCCTGCGACGTAGAGGCGCAGTTCCACCACCGTCGTGACGTCCTGCGCGCCCTTGTTTGCCGCCTTACGTTTCACGATCCCTCCTCTCGTGTCCGTTGCCCCTGGCGCCGGAGCGCGCCGAGCCCCGGCCACGACGTCGCTTCGCCACCGGTTCGCGCGCGACGGCAGCCCCGCGCAACCTGCGCACCTCGGTGATCCGGTCGTCCGATGACAGATCGCGCGCGGCATCGTCGCTGGTGTACAGGGCGAGAGCGCCACGCTGCCGCTCCAGGTCGAGCTGCAGCGCCGCGATGCGCGCGGAAATATCCGCCTCGGCGAACTCGAGCTCGCGACGCTTGCGCCCCGATTCGGACTGGCGATGCAGCGCGCGGGACTTCTCTTCGGCTTCTTTCTCCCATCGCAACGTACCCATGAGCACTTCGCCGCCCGAGTAGTAGACGTCCGCCAGCGTCGGGCCGGCATCGCCGAGAATGAGCTCGCGCACCTGGTTGGAATGCCGTGTGCCGCGCGACTTGACGATAGTGAGCGCGCGATTGCGTTCGCCGCCGCACACCTGGTACGAAAGCTGGATCCAGGAGTCCGCGATGGTCGAGATCTGCAGCTCCGTGGCCTCCGCTCCCGCGGCTGCCCCGTCGACGAGCGCGGTGACGATCGCGGTGATGTGATGATCGCGCAGCATGTATATGAGGCGGTTGCCGATGGCCCGCGCCGAGCTCAGCGCGCCGGTCCTGGCGATGGCCGACAGGGGGTCGATGACCATGCAGCGAGGCTGGTGCTCGGCGATCAGCGCGGCAATCCGGATGAGGTGTTCCTCGGGATTCACCGCGTCGGTGCGGCCCGAGTACATGCGCAACAGCCCGGACTTGTACGGCGCATCGAGCTGGATGCCGACGGACTTGAGATTGGTCCGCACGCGCTCGGCGCCCTCGTCGAAGCTCACGAACAGGGTGCGCTCGCCGCGGCGGCAGGCGGCCATCGCGAACTGTCCCGCGAGCGTGGTCTTGGACGTGCCGGGTGCGCCGGTGATCAGCGTGCTGTTACCGCGGAACAAGCCGCCGCCGAGCATGTCATCGAGGCCGGCGAAGCCGGTGGACACGCGTTCGTTCGAGGCCGCCTGCGGGGCATCGGTGGGCCCGGGTGACGCGACCTCCATGCCGTGCGGGCCGAAGCTCAACGGATATTCTCCGGGCGCGAAAGCCGAGCCGCGGTATTTCGAGATCTCGACCCGGCGCACCGGGATTCCCTGCTCCATGCGCCGGTCGAAGCGCACCACGCAATCGACCATGAACTGCATGAAGCCGTAGTTAGCCGACTCCGTGGCGCCATGGTCGTCGATCTTGGTGGTGATGATGGCGGTCAGCTCCCGGCGCGTCAGCCAGTCGCGCAGGCGGTAGATTTCGCGCATGCGGGAGCGCGGCGTGCGCAGCAGCGACAGGAGCACGTCGATGCCGTCGAAGACCACCCAGCGTGCGTCCATCTCGCGCTGCTTGGCCTCGAGCATGGCCAGCATTCCGCCCAGGTCGAAATCACCGGTCGCAACGAACGACGGCGAGAGCTGCGCGTTCATGAAGAACAGCCGCTTGCGCGTCAGCGACGGCAGGCCCCAGTCGAAAGCGGCGGCATTGACGAAGATCGCGTCGATGTTCTCTTCGAACGCGACGAAGATGCCGGCCTGCCTGCGCTTGGTGGCGGCGCCGACCAGCGCTTGCAGTGCGAATACACTCTTGCCGGTGCCCGGGCCACCCATGACGAGCGTGGTGCGGTTGCGTGGCAGCCCGCCGAGGCTGATCTCGTCGAAGCCCCGAATGCCCGTGAGCGTCTTGGGCAAGGGCCCCGCCGAGCCGGCGGACGGCGCTGTCACGGCTGCAGTCATCGACGAACGGTGCGCGTCTCGCCCCCGCTGATCTGTACGGTACCGCTCATATAGGTGGATTTTCCGCTCCGCCGTGCTCGAGGCGCTCTCAGCGCTTCGCGTACTTCGTGAAGACGTAGTCGCTCGACTTGGCGACGGTGTGGCAGCCCGCGCCGCATCTGGCATCGTTTCCCTGCGGTGGTTTGTTGTCCAATCCGCCAGGCGCGTAGGTGTTGGACACGGGATCGTGCCGGAACACGGCGTATCCCCAACCGCCGCTGTCGGCGAACCGCTTGCTGTCCTTCACCATGAAATCGACGTCGTGCTGGGTGGTGGGCTGCAGCGGTTGACCGGGGATCGCGTCGTTCTTTTTCACGTCCCAGTGGATCTTCGCCATCTTCGCGCCGTCGGGGAATGGCTTGCCGTTGCCGGGAATGCCGGCCTTGTACGCATTGATCATCGCGGGGTTGCCGAGGATCACGGCGAGCAGCGGGCCGCTCTGGCTGATCGAAATGGTCTCCCAGCTTTCGTATCCCCTGAATTCCGAGAACGCGAGTCCACCCGGCACCTGAAGCTGGTACTTGTCCTGGGCGGCCTTCGCCGCCGGTTCCGCGGCGGATGAAAGCGTGACGGCCAGTGCGGCGCAGATGCCGAGCGCACCTGCGAATTTCAATACGGTATGCATGACTGACTCCTTGAGGATCGAGGTTCACATCGGTGGGACACGGGCGCAGATGACCAGATGCGTTGCGCCGCGCCCATCAGACGAAGGTGTTGCCCGAAACCATCGCGCGACCGGGCACGCCCCCACCACGCGACCCATGGTTCGGCTCGAAACCGCGCGCCTCCTCCTTGCGCAGCTCCCCTGCCATCCGTACGAGGTCCGCGAACGATCTCGCTTTCATCTTGCGCATGACGCTGCCGCGATGTGCTTTCACCGTGATCTCGGAGATGCCGAGCTCGCCGCCCACTTGTTTGTTCAGCAGCCCCGCGACCACCAGCTCCATGACTTCCCGCTCGCGCGGCGTCAAGGTCGCGAACGCGGCACGAAGGGCCCGCGACCGGTCTTCGACGCCGAGGGCGACGTGGCTGCGATGGAGGCCGGCGCGGATGGCGTCGAGCAGGTTGTCGGGCTCGAAGGGCTTGGTGAGGAATTCGATTGCGCCCGCCTTCATGGCGCGCACGCTGGTGCGCACATCGCCACCCCCGGTGATGAAGATGATGGGCATGTCGGCGCGGTCGGCCATCAGCCGCTGCACCTCGAGGCCGGTGAGGCCCGGCAAACCCACGTCGAGCACCAGGCAGCTCGCCGCGGGCCGACGCGGCTGCGCCAGGAATTCCTGCGCGGTTGCGAACACCCGCGGCTGCCAGCCGGCGCAGCGGATCAGCGCCTCCAGCGATTCACGCACGGCGGCATCGTCGTCGACCACGAACACGGTTGGCGGCAAATTGTGCATGGCACTCTCCTGGTTTCGCCCGCGGCGCATTTCGTCCCGTGCCTCCATAGACGGAAAATGGGCGGCGCCGACCCCCGCCCCCGCCGAAGAAAATAAAGTGCGCCGGACAGGGGTCCGACCCCCGCTTTGCCCCCTCTATAGTCAGGCATGTCCAACGAATCACTCATCGCAGGATGGCGCAGCCGCTGGCACCGGAGCCTGTCCCGGTTCCTGGGACGGCGCGTTCGCACCGCGGTGGACATCGAAGACCTGGCGCAGGAAACCTACCTGCGGCTGCTGCGCGCCAGGGACCTGGGCGAGATACGCAACCCCCAGGCCTATCTATTGCGCGTGGCGGGCAACGTGCTCATCGAGTGGCGCCAGCACCAGCCGCGTCCCGAGTCCATCGTGATGCTCGACGACGACCTGGTCGCCGACGAGGCCTCGCCGGAGTTCGAGCTGGAGGCGGCCGTCTCGCAGCAGCGCCTCGAACAGGTGCTGGCCGCGGTGTCCGCCACCATGCGCGCCGTGCTGTTGTTACGCCTGCGCGACGAACGCTCGTGCAAGGAGATCGCCGAGGACCTCGGCATCACGGTGAGACAGGTTAGACGCTACCTGGCGCGTGGCTACGAGAAGCTGCGCGAGGCGCTGGAGAGCTGACATGGCGCACGAACCGGATCCGACGACTTCGCTGACCGAGCAGGCCGCCTGGTGGTGGGACGTGTTCCACGACGGCGAAGCATCTGCCGCGGAACACCGCGAGTTCGCCGAGTGGGTGGCACGTTCGCCCGAGCGCATCGCGGCCTACCTGGAAACCGCGCGGCTGCACCAGGCATTGAAGAGCGCGGAGGTGCGCTGGCCCGAAACCTCCGCCGCGGAGTTGATCGACGCCGCGCGCGCCACGGCCGAGCCGGTGCAATTGCACCGGCGCGCACCCGCGCCGCAAGCGCGGGCAACGCCGCGGTTTGCGCCGCGCCTGGCGTTCGCGCTCGCGGCCGGCGTCATCGCCGTGCTCGCCGTCACGTGGACGATGCGCTCTCAGCCCGAACGGTACCTGACGGCATTCGGCGAGCAGCGCTCGGTGCTGCTCGGCGATGGCACCCGGGTCACGCTGAACACCGCCTCGCAGATCGAGGTCGAGCTGCGCGAGGGTCATCGAATGGTCCGGCTCGTGCAGGGCGAGGCCCTGTTCGAAGTGGCGCACGATGCGGCGCGGCCCTTCGACGTGAGCGCCGGCAACGCGACGGTGCGCGCCGTCGGCACGCAGTTCAACGTCGATGCGCGCCCAGGGCAAACTACCGTGACGGTGGTCGAGGGGCGCGTCGCGTTCCTGTCGGGCAAGGCGCCGATCCTCGTCGCGGGCGATCGCCTCGTCGTCGGCGCCGGTGGGGCAGCCAGGCTGAGCCACGACACCAACGTGGATGCGGCGCTTTCGTGGACGCGGCACCAGCTCGTGTTCGAGCGCCGCTCGCTCGGGGAAGTGGCCGAGGAATTCAACCGCTACAACCGCGGGCGCATCAGCATCGAAAGCGCGTCGCTGCGCGCGGAGCAGGTCACGGGCGTATTCCAGTCCAACGACCCGGACTCGTTCGTAGCGTTCCTGTCGAACATGCCGGACGTCGTCGTCCGCGACGACGGCGCGGGCGGCCACATCGTGGCGGAGAAAACGCCATGAGCACCGGCGTGCGCGCGCGGCCGCGCCTCGCGCCACTGTCGTCCGTCGAGGACCTGGCGGCGTCCATCGCACACGAAATGAACCAGCCGCTCGCGGCCATCGTCGTCAACGCCCAGTCCTGCCTCTCGTGGCTGGCCAAGAAGCGGCCGGATCTCGACATGGCGCGCAAGGCGGCGCAGCGCATCATCCACAATGGCCGGCACGCCAGCGAAGTGATTCGCAGCGTGCGCGCGATGCTCGGCAACGCGCATCGCGCGATGTCGCGCGTGAACGTGAACACCACGGTCTGCGAAGCCCTGGAGTCGATGGCGCTCGAGCTCGCCAGCCGGTCCGTGACGCTGGAGACGCGGCTGTGCCGAGACGCCCGCTGCGTGCGCGGCGACCGCACGCAGATTCTGCAGGTGCTGCTCAACCTGTTCCGCAATGCGGTCGAGGCCATGAGCAGCACGAACCGGTTTCCGCGCACGCTGCGGGTGGTCACCTCGACCGACGTCGCGGGCAATGTGTCGGTCGCGATCTCGGACACCGGGCCGGGCCTCGACGCTGCGACCGCCAAGCGGATATTCGAGCCCTTCTTCACCACCAAGAGCGACGGCATGGGCCTAGGGCTGTCGATCAGCCGCTCCATCGTGCAGGCACACGGCGGCAGCCTGAGCGTTCGGCCGCGAGCTCCCCACGGCTGCACTTTCGAGCTCACCCTGCCCGCGCATGGCCGGCTCTAGGCCGACATCGCTGCTGTGGTCGATGGTGATCATCGTCGCGCTGGCGCCGTGGTCCACCGGGACGAGCGCCGCCGGAGCGACCCGGCGCTACGACATCGAGAGCCAGCCGCTCGGAGATGCGCTGGTGGATTTCGCGGGCCAGAGCGACATGCAGATCATCTTCTTCTCGCACGTCGTCGAGGGGAAGACCTCGCCCGCGGTCCATGGGCGGTACACCATCACCGAAGCCCTCGACAAACTACTCGAGGAGACCGGGCTGACGTACCGCGTGATCAACCGGACGACCATCGAGATCCGCGCGCCGGAAGCGGCGGGTGAGGCGCACCAGGAAGCCGCACGGCGCGCCGTGCCGTCCTGGTGCAGTTCCGCGCCGCATCATGCGCCTGCACTAGTTTGATCCCGGTCGTGGGGCGCGAGCCGCAATGGGCGGCGGCTGGACGCATGCGGCGGTGAGCCAGGAGCGTACGACGGCACACCTTGTTTGCCCCTGACAAAGCCCGGCGTACACTCCCGCCATGCAGGCCGCCAGCGATGCGGCCGCATCGGGGAGCCTCCAGTGAAACCAAGATCGAGAATGGCCGCGGTCGCGGTCGCCATCACCTGTTCGCTGCAGATCCTGGGTGCCGAGAACACCGCCGACACCGGGCCGCACTGCGAGCTCGCGGTCCGCGGACAATCGCTCGATGGCGCCTTGCAGGAAGTCGCGCGGCAGTGCGGCGTGCAGATCCTGTACTTTTCCAACGTGACCGCGGGAATGAATGCCGAGAGGCTCAGCGGCCGCTACGCGGTCGACGAAGCGCTGCGTGTCCTGCTGGCGGACACCGGGCTCGGCTTCCGTCACATCAACGCGAAGACCATCGAGATCCACCGCCCGCCCGCGGACGAACCGGCAAGCGCCGTGCACCGCCCGGCCCAGCCCGCGCACACCGAAAGCGAGGCAGAGCTCGAAGAGCTCGTCATCCGCGGCACGGCCCTGGGGCTGGTGGCAACCCGGATCGAAACGCCGCTGCGCGATCTGCCGCAGAGCATCTCGGTGGTTTCGAAGGAGCAGATGCGCCTGCAGAGCAACTTCGATCTCGACGATGCGCTCGATGACGTCG
Organism: Steroidobacteraceae bacterium; assembly: GCA_044871085.1. Taxonomy (GTDB): domain Bacteria; phylum Pseudomonadota; class Gammaproteobacteria; order Steroidobacterales; family Steroidobacteraceae; genus CADEED01. Next base: position 19,882 of record JBIOZI010000312.1, read on the forward strand.
TCGGACTCACCTCCGCACGCGTGGATTCACTGTTCCAGTTCACCTATTCACGCGGCTTCCAGGTGAGCAGCTATACGCTGGACGGCGGCGGCGCGCTGCATTCGTTCTCGCAGTCGCTGGTCGGACCGATGATCCAGGCACCCGACCTGTCGGAGTTCGATCACGTGGAGGTGCTGCGCGGTGCCAACGCGCTGTTCGGCGCGGACTCACCGCCGGGCGGCGCCATCAACCTCGTGCGCAAGCGGCCGCAGCCCGACGGCCGACTCGTGGTCATATCTTCAGGAGGCAGCTGGAACAACTTTCGCCAGGAGCTCGACGTGACCGGCCCGCTCGCGCTCGACGGCGCGCTGCGCGGACGCCTGGACGTCAGCTACGGCGAACACGACTACTTCTACGACCACGCCCACGAGCGCAGCAAGAGCATTTTCGGCGTGGTCGACTACGACCTCGCACCGGGCACGTTGCTGACGCTGGGCGGAAGCCATTCGAACCGCAGCGCACAGCCCAAGATCTCCGGCCTGCCGCGGTTCAACACCGGCGCAGATCCTCATCTGCCGCTCAGCACGGCATACATCTTCGACTGGTCGCGCTACGAGTCCAGGACCCGTGAGGGATATCTGCAACTCGCGCAGGAGTTCGGCGCGAACTGGAACCTCAGGGTGCATGCCACTTCCCTTGACCAGCGCATCGACTATCTGCTCGGAACCTTCTTCAGACCCATCACTGCGACCACCGGGGGGATTCCATTGCGGCCGGTGGCCCGATACAGCATCGAGCCCAGCGAGCAGCGGCAATTCAACCTCGAAGCCACGCTCACCGGCCGCGGGCACTGGGCAGACCACGCCGTGGAAATGGCCTTCGGCGTGGATTTCCTGCACGCCGACTCCCACAGCCTCTCGGGGCAGATCCTCTTCGGTACGCCGCTGGCGAATGCCTGGCAGTTCGATCCGTCTGTCTACCCGAACCCGGTCACCGACCCCCTCGATGGACGGGACGTCGGCCAGAAGCTCGACGAAAAATTGGTCGGTCTGTTCGCATCGATGAAGGTGCAGGCCACCGAGCGCTGGTCGCTCACCGCGGGCCTGCGCGCCAGCGACAACGAGGTCGCGGACCACGGCATCTACTACTTCGGCGATTTCGAGTTCCCGCTCGATTTCGACTACGAATACGAGCGCAAGGTGACGCCGTTCTTCGGCACGATGTTCACCATCGACGCCAATCTTTCGCTGTATGCGAGCTACGCCGACATCTATTTCTCCAACCTCGGCCTCGAGCGCCCCGACGGGTCGCTGCTGTCGCCCAGCGACGGCGTCAACATGGAAGTGGGCATCAAGAGCGCGTGGCGGGACGGTGCGATCAACGCCTCGCTCGCGGTATTCAAGATCGACGATCAGGGCATCGCGGCGCTCGACCCCGGGGTGGAACCCACCACTGCGGAGTGCTGCTACACGGCGCACGGCCGCAGCATCAGCAAAGGCATCGACCTCGAGCTCACGGGCTATCCGGTCCCGGAGTGGGTCATCGGCGCGGGCTATACGTTCAACGAGAGCAAGAGGGCACATTCCGGAGACCAGATCGTCAACCCGGTGAGCACGCAGACTCCGCGGCACCTGTTCAAGATGTGGACCAACTACGCCCTGCCCGCGGGCTGGAGCGTCGGTGGCTCCGTGCAGGCGCAGAGCGCCACGCACAACGACTCCCGCGGCTGCCCGGTGTTGACCGCATCGGGCTTCTGCCTCTCCGGCTTCCAGAATTTCCGCGCGGCGCAGGGATCGTACGTGCTCGTCAATCCGCGGGTCGGCTATCAATTCAACGAACACTGGCAGGTGGCATTGAACGTCAACAACGTGTTCGACCGGCGCTACTACGACACCCTCGGCACCACGAACGGCGGCAACTGGTACGGCGAGCCGCGCAATTTCATGCTGCGATTGGACGCGCGATTCTGATCCGGCGCCTGCGCGCCCGGTAGTTTGTCCGAGGCGTTCGCCCGACACCTTCGTGCAATTTTCCGCGCGCGGCAGACCGCGTAGCGTCCTCCGCATGATCGGGAGGACTCACGATGAACTCATGGACGCCGGCGAGCCCTGCACCTCGCAGGATCTTCCCTTCGGACCCGACGAGCCCCCTCTCGCTGCGCACCTCGTCACGGCGCGCATCCTCTACACTCATCACGGCATCTACGTCGGTGGCGGATGCGTCATTCACTACGCCGGTCTTGCGTACGGACTGCGCCGCGGACCGGTGGAGCGCGTTTCTCTCGAGCGCTTCGCGAACGGCCGGCCGGTGCGGATCCGGCCCGACGCGAGACGCTTCGATCGTCGCGAGGTGGTGGCGCGGGCGCGCTCGCGCCTGGGTGAGTGCCGCTACCGCATCCTGACCAACAACTGCGAGCACTTCTGCACGTGGGCGCTGCGCGATGAATGCGACAGCCGGCAGGTGGAGCGGCTGCGCGCGGCGCCGCACGCCCTGCTCCAGGCGCTCGGCGCGTTTGCCCGCGCCATGCGCCGGTGGTGGCTGCCGGCGACGCGCGGCGCGCTCGCGGACTGATTCCGCGCGCGGTCGACCCTCCGTCAGCCCTGGTGCTCGTGCAACAGCGCGTCGATGCCGCCCCAATCCTAGCTCTCGAGCGCGGCTTCGAGCTCGAGGCTCTGCTGATCGCGTCCCACCGTGAGCACCGCGGCCACTTCGCCGCCGACCCGGTACGTGACCGTGGCGTCACGCTTCTCGAGGCTGCCCAGCACTTCGATTTCCGCATCGCCGCCGGCGTGGCCGATGTAGTTCAGCGTGACGTCGTAGTGCGCGCTCCAGAAGAAAGGCACGTCGTTGAACGGCCCGCCGAGGCCCAACATGTCCGCCGCGGCGCTCTGCCCCTGCCGCTGCGCCGCGGCCCAGTGCTCGACGCGGATCGTCGTACCGAGCCGGGCCTCCGGGTAGCGCGCGATGTCGCCGGCCGCCCAGACATCCGGCGCGCTCGCGCGCAGCCGCGCATCGACCACGACGCCGTTGTCGACCGTGAGCCCCGCCTGCGCCGCGAGATCCGTGCGCGGCTTCACGCCGACCCCGAGCACGACCACGTCCGCCGCGAGCCTGCGGCCGTCCTCGAGCTCGACCGCGTCGGCATGGATGGCGCGCAGATTGGCGTCGAGATGAAAGCGCACGCCCTTTGCCTCGTGCAGCTGCTGCACGAACTTGCCCACCTGCGCGCCCATGACGCGCTCCAGCGGAACTTGGTCGCGGCTCACCACGTCCACCTCGAGATTGCGCGCGCGCAGCGAGGCGGCGACCTCGAGCCCGATGAAGCTCGAACCCACGACCACGGCGCGGCGGGCGCCGGAGGCGGCCGCGATGATGGCCTGCGCGTCGGCCAGCGTGCGCAGCGTCTTCACGTGCGGCAGCGACGCGCCGTCGATCGGCAGCCGCAGCGGCTCCGAGCCGGTGGCCAGCAGCAGCTTGTCGTACGACACCTTGCGTCCGCTCGCCAGCGTTACGGCCTTGGCGCCGGTGTCGAGCGCGACGGCGGTGTCGCCCTTGACGAGCTCTATCTCGAGCTGGTCGTAGAACGCGTCGTCGCGCAGCGTCACCCATTCCATGGGCGCGGTGCCGGCGAGAAAATCCTTGCTGAGGTTGGGGCGGTCGATGGGCCCCGGCGCTTCGTTGCCGATGAGGATGACCGACCCCGCGTAGCCCAGGCGCCGCAGCTTCTCGGCCGCGGCCGCGCCGGCCGCGCCGGCACCGATGATGACGATGCTCGCGGGAGATGCCGGCGGCGCGGATGGCGCCGCGGGCGATTGCTTCGGTCCCACCGACACGCGATCGCCATTGCGAAGCACTTCATAACAGGGGATGGGCTCGAGTGCCGGCGCGCCGAGCGCGACGCCGGTGCGCAGGTCGAAGCAGGCGTGATGCCAGGGACAGCGCACCGTCGTGCCGACGACGATGCCTTCGCCGAGCGGCCCCGAGTAGTGAGAGCACGTGGCTCCGAGCGCATGAACCGCCGGTCCCTTGCGCACCAGGATGACGGCCTCGCCGCGCGCATGCCCGAGCAGCGGGATGTTTTCCGGCAGCTCGGAAAACTCGATTCCGGCCGCGAGGTCGGGTCCGCTGAGCTTCGGGGCCTGTCCCATCGTGTCACTCCTTGCGTCGTCGTCTGCCGGGCCTAATGAACCGGATGATAAACGTGTTCCCGCACGTCGATGAAATGCTTCTGAATCTGAGCCGCCTTGCACCCGCTGTCCAAGCATGAGGATTCTTACAGCTCTTTGGCGCCGCCAGACGGCCAATGACCCTTTCGGAACAGCGTCAGCGAGAATTTTGTCCGCCGCGCCGAATTTGGGGTGTCGGTCCAATAGTCAGGCCAGGGCTCACGGCGTGGCAGCAAGGATGGTCGCCGCTACGCGGCCATATGAAACCTCTTCGAACGAGGACTGCACTTCATCGAGTGGAATTCAGAACTGCCTCTGGATTTCGCGCCTGCTGCTTCATACGCGACTCGAGCTGACTCGCGTCATGTTCGACTGGGCGACTGCCGTTGGGCCTTTCATTTGGGCTTCCCGCGTCGTACCACCCGCACCTTGCCGGTCTTGCCGCCGCCGCAGAAGAACTGGTCGCGGCCATCGGACTCCAGCCCCGAGACGTTCGTACCGGCGGGCATTTCCATCTTCTCGCGGACCTCGCCCGTCCGTGCGTCGACGCGGCGCAGCTCGCTCGCATCACCTTCCCAGGTGCCGTGCCACAGCTCGCCATCGAGCCACGTGACACCGGTGACGAACCGGTCGGACTGGATGGTGCGCAGGATCTTTCCGGTCTCAGGATCGACCTGGTAGATCTTGCGCTCGCGGTAATGCCCGCACCACAGCGTGCCTTCGGCCCAGGCGAGCCCGGAGTCGCCGCCGTTGCCGGGCGCGGGAATGGACCCGACCACCGCGCCGGTCTTCGGGTCTATCTTCTGGATGCGCGACTCCGCGATCTGGAACAAGTGCCGGCCGTCGAACGCGGTGCCCGCATGCGCGGCAACGTCGATCGAGCGCCGGATGTGGCCGCTCGCGGGATCGATGGCGTTCAACTTCCCTCCCGAGGCGAACCAGACGTTCTCGCCGTCATAGGTGACGCCGTGTACCTGCTCGACGCCCGGGAAGGGTCCGTATTCGCGAATGATGTCTGCCTGTTTCATGGCCGCATCCTAGCCAGCCGGCAGAGCCGCGGGGAGTAACAACATTGTCGTGAATCCGGGCACGGGCGGCGTCATCCAGCGGCGCGCGCGGCCGCGCCCGAAGGCCTGCACCTTGCAGTCCCGCGCGAGCGAATCCAGCGACCGCTGCACGGTGCGCTGGCTCGCGCCGAGCGCGAGCGCCAGCGCGGATGTCGACCATGATTCACCATCGGCGAGCAGCGCGAGCACGCCCGCGTGTTTTTCGTCGACGGGCCGCGCCAGCACCGCCACCTCGCGCGCGCGGCGCGGCGTGAGCACGAAGCCGCGTTCAGTGGCTTCCACCGTCGCGATCGGCGCGAGCAGCTTGCGCAGGCGGCCCATCTCGACGCGCAGCCGCGCGCGGTGGGATTCATCGGCGAGCTTCAGTCGGAAGGCGCGCGCGATGAGCGCGTTGCGCGACACGTCCGCGGGCCAGGCCTCGGCCAGTGCCAGCGCGAGCGCCAGCAGCATCGGCCGCTTCGCGAGCGCGACCGCATGCCGGCCGTGGCGCACGACGTGGCGGCAGCTATCTACTATGAACGTGCTCGATTCCAGCAGCGCCGCGACTTCGTCGAGCAGCAGCAGGCGTTGCCCGCCCCTGGTGATGAGCCGCGCCGCGGGGGTGTCGAGCACTTCGAGCGCGCCCGCCACTTCGGCCGCGAGCGCGGGAATGCCGGCCTGGCGGGCGGCGCGCCCGGCCCGTTCCAGGGCCACGCGCGCGGTCTTCACCTGCAGGCGCCGCATCGCGATGCCGGCCACGATGAGGTCGTGAGTGATCTTCAGGGGCAGCGGCACGACGGCCGGCACCCGGCCCAATGCGCGTTCTGCGTCATCGAGCTTGCCGATGAGCAGCAGGCGGCGGATCTCGAGGTAGCGCGCATGCGCGGCATTCACCGCATCGCCATGCTCTTCGAGCGTGGCACGCGCGGCCTCGAGCGCCTTCGCCGTCCAGCCCAGGTCGCGCGACACCAGTGCGATCTCCGCTTCCGCGACCATGCAGCGCGCCCGCGCCATCGCCTCGCGCGCACCGAATGCGCGCGCCGCACCGCGCAGCAGCTCGCGTGCGCGCGGGTACTCGCCGAGTTGGGCCAGCGCAATGCCGCGCAGCGCGAGTCCCGGCGCATCGTTGCGCAGCGCCACCAGCTTCAGAGCGCCGATGGGGTCGCCCACCGCCAGCGCCCGCGCGGCAGCGTTGATCAGCGAGTCCAAGGAGCCCTGCCGAATCGCGTCACACTTGTCACTCTCACCCCACCGTGTTTCCCGCCGAGACTGTACTCGTCCGATTCAGCCAACTACGAGGAGAGACATCGTGTTCGACATTCTGCATCGAGTGGGAATCAAAGCGGTGCCGGAGCAGGTCTACCAGGCGCTGGCCACGCCCGAGGGCGTCGCGAGCTGGTGGACCACCGACACCAAGGGTGACCGCAAGGCGGGCGGCATCCTCTCCACCCTGTTCACCGCCGACGGCCGGCTGCTCGGCGGCTTCGACCTGAAGATCCTCGAGCTGCACCCCGATCGCAGGGTGGTGTGGCAGGTGGTCGACGGCCCGGCGGAGTGGATCGGCACCAGGATCTGCTTCGAGCTCAAGCAAGAGGACGGCTACACCGTCATCCTGTTCAAGCACGAGGGCTGGAAGGAGCCGGTGGAATTCATGTACCACTGCGGCACCAAGTGGGCCACGTACCTGATGAGCCTCAAGTCGCTCGGTGAAACGGGCAAGGGCCAGCCCAGCCCCAACGACGTGCGCATCAGCAACTGGCACTGACCACAGGCGCCGGCACGGGCCGGCGCGAGGACGGGCCCGGTTCGCGGGCCCAGGCCTCGGTTACGGCTCGGGTTGTGCCGCGGCGGATCTCCTGATGAAGCTCCCCGCCCGGCCGACTGCCGGCGCATCGATGGAGAACAGATCGAGCACGGTGTCGTACACGTCGGGCTGCTGATATTCCGCGCGCCCGACGACGGTGATCGGCACCGACGCTTTCACGATCAATGGAATCTGCGCCTGCTCCTGCGGCAGAGACATGCCGGGCGGCACTCCATGAAACATCACGCCGCCCTCCATCAGCGACTCGCCGTGATCCGATAGATAGATGAACACATACGGGATGCCGGCACGGTCGAGCGCCTGGAGCGCCAGCCCGAGCACGTGGTCGGCGTAGAGGATGGTGTTGTCGTACGAGTTGTACAGCTGCTCGCGCGTGCACTTGTTAGCGACGTCCGCATCTTCACAGGTGGGCTGGAATTGCAGGAATTCGGGCGGATGCCGCGCGCCGTACATGGGCCCGTGGCTGCCGCCGCCCAGATGCAGCACGACGAACCGGTACCCGGAAACATAGTCGCGGAGGCTCTGCTCGAGCAGCGGGATCACGTCCTCGTCGTAGCACTTTCCGCCGTGGCCGCAGTGGGCGACCTTGGTCTCGCCGACCGCCGCGCAATTGTCGTACAGCGTGTAGTTCACGAGGCAGGAAGTCGCGACGCCGGCCCTCGAGACCACCGTCGCGAGCTTGATGCCGTTCTTCTCGAGGATCTTCGGCAGCGCGTACAGAGTCGAGGCCCGCGTCGCCACCGCATTCAACAGATGCAGCCCGGCGGTTCTCTGCAGCACCGGAGTAGTGTTGCGCCGGTCGTATCCATAGACACTGAAGTTCTTTCGCCGGGAGGATTCTCCGACCGCGAGCACCACCACCAGGTTGCCGGGCGACGTGACGCGAGCGGAGATCTCGATGTCCTGTTCGCGCTTCTTGAAATACGGCTTCAGGGATTTCGTCGCCGCGTTGATCGACGCGGAGATGATGTTGAGCGGCACGAGTGAATAGATGATGTATTTGTTGGAGACGTTGCCTGCCCGGAGAATGGCGTTGTACTCCAGGGTCAGACACGCGCCGGCGATGCCGAGCGACACCACGATCAGCTTGAGCGAACCCACGAGGTACCTGCCCGCGGCGGCGAACGTGATGTCCGCCGCGGCGATGATCGCCACGGGCACCAGCATCAAGAGCACTACGTAGGGAATCATCTGCAGCGACAGCAGCTGCCCGACCTCGGTGGCGTCGGTGTGCACGGCGTTGAGCACCATCGAGCTGTCGATGGCGACACCGTATTTTGCGATGAAATACGTGACCGCCGCGCTGAGGATGGTGAGCAGGATCGCCGCGGGTTTGACGGTCAGGCGGTGCGCCAGCAGCGTGAACATGAAGATGAACAGGCACAGACCTGCGAGCAGGTAGGCACCTAAGGCGGCGTAGTCCACGCCCTCGCCGTGGCGAAACCAGCGCGCCAGTTTCCCGAAGTTGATTGCGTTGCAGATCGCAAACAGCGAAAGCGAGAACCCCAGCACGAAGCGGGTATGCGAGATCTGGAAGCGAAATCTCGGAAAGGTCGCCATGGACGCACGACTATAACTGCATATCTCAGACACAGGACCCATGGCCGCCACATCACCAGGATCGGGCCGGACTGATTCCAAGCCTCTCCCGGGCGTGTCGCGATTGATTTTCCCGACTTTAGCCGTCTAACAGCCAACTGCACGCCGAACCATCGATGGGCCGATGGGGCCTGCCGCGTTGTGGACCACTCGTTTGTCTGCGTGGGAGGCGGATCGGCGATATGCGTTACCTGAAACTGAGGCGCACTCAGTCGATCCTGCTGTGCTTTGCGTTGGCGTCAGCGCTCTTCATAGTCTTCCCCGCCATCGACATCGCGGTCTCGGCACTCTTCTTCGAGGCG
>JBIOZI010000313.1:0-4272 GCA_044871085.1 Steroidobacteraceae bacterium
GACGTGGGCTGCGGCAAGACCGTGGTCGCGGCCGCGGCCGCGGCGCGTGCCGTGGGGTCCGGGCTGCAGGCCGCGCTGATGGCGCCCACCGAGCTGCTGGCCGAGCAGCACGCGAAGAATTTCGAGCGCTGGTTCCGCCCGCTCGGCGTCCCGGTGGGCGCCATCAGCGCGGCCTGCAGCCCGGACCCCACGGCACGCGCCGCGGCCGCGGCCGCGACCACGGTCTTGCCGCAGCCCACGTCGCCCTGCACGAGCCGCACCATTGGTTGATCGGCCGCGAGGTCCGCGTCGACGTCGGCCAGCGCGCGCGCCTGCGCGCGGGTCAGCGCGAACGGCAGCGATTGCAGCAGGCGCGGCTCGAGCCCGTCCGGATCGGAGAGCCGCGGCGCGGGATCCGACCGGATGGACTGCCGCAACAGCCGCAGCGACAACTGGTGCGCGAGCAGCTCTTCGAATGCGAGCCGGCGCTGGGCGGGATGGCGTCCGGACAGCAGTTGCGCGACGTTCGCGTCGCGCGGCGGCCGGTGCATCATGTTCAGCGCCTCGGCGAGCGAGGGCAGCCGCAGCTCCGCGAGCGCCTGGGCGGGAATCCAGTCGCGCAGGCCGGCGCGTTCGCCGCGCGCCGGCGCGCCGATGTCGAGATCGCGCAGCGCCAGCTCGATGAGCGAGCGCAACCTCGCCTGCGACAGCCCTTCCGTGGTGGGGTAGATAGGAGTCAGGCTCTCCTCGAGGGGCGCGGCATCCGTGCCGGGCGCGGCGACGCGTCGATACTCGGGGTGGACGATCTCGAGGCCCAGCGGACCGCGCCGCGCCTCGCCGAAGCAGCGGATGCGCGCGCCGCGGGCCAGGTTCGCCTGCTGCGCGGCGGAGAAATGGAAGAACCGCAGCGTCAGCGACCCGGTGCCGTCGCTGATGCGGCACAGCAGCTGCCGGCGTCCGCGGTACGCCACCTCCGTGAGCTGTATCTCCCCCTCCACGACGACGCGGTGCCCGGCGCGCGCCTCGCCGATGCTCACGACCTGCGTGCGATCCTCGTAGCGCGCCGGCAGCACGAACAGCAGGTCCTGCACCTGCGTGACGCCGATCTTCTCGAGTTTCTCCGCGACCGACGGTCCGACGCCGCGCAGCGCCGCCACCGGCCGTTCGTGAGGCTGCGGCGCGGGCATGGCCACGGTAGCTGGAGACTCCTCAGCCCAGGTGCAGCGTGCACTCGACTTCGACGCGCGCGTTGCGCGGGAGCGCGGCCACCGCGACGGTGGTGCGCGGCGGATACGGCTCCTTGAAGTACTGCATCATGACCTCGTTGACCTTCGCGAAATTCGCGAAGTCGGTCAGGAATATGCGCACCATGACGACCTGCGCGAAGCTGCCGCCGGCGGCGGTGATGACCGCCTGGATGTTCTCGAACACACGGCGCGACTCCTTCTCGAAGTCGCCTTCGACCATCTGCATGGTCACCGGGTCGAGCGGAATCTGCCCCGCCATGAACACCATGTCGCCGACGCGCATGGCCTGCGAATACGGACCAATGGCCTTGGGTGCCTGATCCGAATGAATGACCTGGCGGACGATCCCCATCGTGTGCTCCTGTTTGCTCAATTGTCGGATTGTGCCGCGCGCCCGCGACCGTGGCTGGCGATTGTACGTGTGACCTTGAGCACTTCGGGCATGCGGCGGATCACCTTGACGACGCGCGCCAGGTGCTCGCGGTTGCGCACGCGCAGCTCGAACACCAGCGAGGAGCTGTCCGCGTCCTTCTCCTCGACGGCCACGCGCTCGATGTTGGTGTCGCCGGCGGAGATGGCGGCGGCCACGGCGGCCAGCACGCCCATCTTGTTCGCGACGTCGACGCGGATTTCCGAGCTGAATACCTTGTCGGTGGTCGCCTGCCAGGCGACCGGCAGCCAGTTCTCGGGATGCTTGCGGTAGTCGTCCACGTTCACGCAGTTCTCGCGGTGCACGACGACGCCGCGGCCGGTGGACAGGAACGCGAAGATCGGATCGTCCGGAATCGGGAAGCAGCAGCGCGCGTAGGCCACGAGCAGGCCCTCCGTGCCGGCGATGGCCAGCGGCGCCGGCGCGCCCGAGAACGATTCCTCGCTGGCCTTGCTCGGAAGCAAGCGGCGCGCCAGCAGCGGTGCGAGACGCTCGCCCAGGCCCACTTTCTCGAACAGCTCGTCCTTGTCGTGCATGCCGAGCTCGACGACCGCGGAATTCAGCGTGTCGGCGGATACTTCATCGAGCGAGAGCTTGAACTCGCCCAGCGCCTGGTTGATGAGCCGCGCGCCGAGCTCGATGGCCTCCTGGCGGCGCAGGCCCTTCAGATAATGGCGCACGGCGACGCACACCTTCGCGGTGACCACAAAGTTCACCCACGACGGGTTCGGCATGGCGCCCTTGGCGGTGATGATCTCCACCGTCTGCCCGTTGCGCAGCGGCGTGCGCAGCGGAGTCAGGCGCCTGTCCACCTTCGCGGCGACGCAGCGGTTGCCCACGTCGGTGTGCACGGCGTAGGCGAAATCGACCACGGTGGCGCCGCGCGGCAGGCGCAGGATCTCGCCCTTGGGCGTGAACACGTACACCTTGTCGGGGAACAGGTCGACCTTGACGCTCTCGAGGAAATCCTCGGAGCTGCCGCCTTCCTGCATGTCCACCAGGTTCGCGAGCCACTCGCGCGCGCGCGCGTCCTGGTCGCCCTCGGATTCGCTGGCCTTGTATTTCCAATGCGCGGCGATGCCCGCCTCGGCCACGCGGTGCATGTCCTCGGTGCGGATCTGCACCTCGATCGGGATGCCGTTCGGGCCGAACAGCGTGGTGTGCAGCGATTGATAGCCGTTGACGCGCGGGATCGCGATGTAATCCTTGAACCGGCCGGGCATGGGCTTGTACGCCGCGTGCACCACGCCGAGCGCGCGATAGCAGGTGTCGGCCCGGTCCACCACCACGCGCAGGCCGAACACGTCGACGATCTCCGACAGCGGCGCGCCCTTGCGCAGCATCTTGCTGTAGATGCTGTAGAGATGCTTCTCGCGCGTGGACACTTCCGCCTTCACGTCGGCTTTCACCAACGCCACGCGCATGGTGTCGGCGATCTTCGTGAGGAATTGCTTCTGGTTGCCGCGGGCCTTCTTGAGCGCGCGGTCGAGCACGCGGTAGCGATGTGGATAGGCGGCCTCGAAGCCCAGGTCTTCGAGCTCGAGCTTCATGTTGTAGAGGCCGAGCCTGCCGGCGATGGGCGCGTAGATGTCGAGCGTCTCGCGCGCCACCGCGCGGCGCCGCGCCGGTGCCATGGCGTCGAGCGTGCGCATGTTGTGCGTGCGGTCCGCGAGCTTCACGAGGATCACGCGCAGGTCGCGGACCATCGCGAGCACCATCTTGCGGAAGGATTCCGCCTGCGCTTCGGCGCGCGACTTGAACTGGATCTGGTCGAGCTTGGTGACGCCGTCGACGATCTCGGCCACGGGCGCGCCGAACTTGCCGGCGAGCTCTTCCTTCGAGATCGGCGTGTCCTCGATGACGTCGTGCAGGATGGCCGCGATGATGGTGTCGGGATCGAGATGCAGGTCCGCGAGGATCTGCGCGGCCGCCAGCGGGTGCGCGATGTACGGCTCGCCCGACAGGCGCTTCTGCCCTTCGTGCGCCTCGGCGCCGAATTCGGCGGCCTCGCGCACGCGCGCCACCTGATCGGCGGGCAGGTACGTCTCGATGCTGTTGATCAGCTCGCGCAGTCCCGGCAGGCGCCGGGAACTGGGCAGGAGCTGAAGGAGCGTCGACGCGTAGTCCATGGCGCGCGAGCGCTCCTGTGAAGAGGTTAGGCGGTGGGTTTATTCCTGTACGTCACGATCGCCTTGCAGGCCGAATTGCGGCGCACGGAACAGGGATTGGTTGTCGGCATCGGGCAGCGTGGCCTCCGGCGGCGGCGGCTCCGGCTCACGCAGCATCTCGGGCGTGATGTTGCCCTCGGCGATTTCGCGCAGCGCGACCACGGTCGGCTTGTCGTTCTCCCAAGGCACCGTGGGTTCGGCACCATTCGCGAGGCGGCGCGCGCGCGCGGCGGCCAGCAGCACGAGCTGGAAGATGTTTTCGACGTTCGGCAGGCAGTCTTCGACGGTGATTCGGGCCATGAGTCTCTCGGGAACAGCAAGCTGCAGGGGGATGAAAGTCTACTGGAAAATCAGGCGGTTTTGACGGGATTTGCGGTTTGCCTGCGACTTCCGTCAACCGCGCGCCCGGCTGGCCCGACAGGTCTTCACGCCAGCAGCGCCGTCACCA
>JBIOZI010000314.1:0-13490 GCA_044871085.1 Steroidobacteraceae bacterium
GCGGCCGACGAGGTGCTCGAGAACATCGAGATCACGCACCTCACCTGGGACTACGCCGAGTACTTCGATCCGCCGGATGGTCCGACCGTCTTCGCTTTCCTGGACTGCCGGCGCATCCGCGTGATCCATTGCGAGTTGCTGTACACCAACCCGGCCGAGAAGATGCTGATCCGGGGCATCACGCTCATCGATACGAACGACGTGGCCATCTCGGACAATTTCTTCGACCGCATGTACGTGGGCGTATATGCATTCGATTTCGCGACTGCGACGCTCTTCGAAGACAACATCCTGCGCGGCCAGCTCACGAAGACCGAATTCGGCATGACCAACTACTCCTGGCTCGGCCTGCGTCTCGGCCCGCACGGCGAGGTCTCCATCCGCAACAACGTCTTCGAGTGGTTCCAGTCACTCGCCTCGCTGCCGTGCATCCGCGCCGAGGTGGTCGGCAACCAGGTGCGCCCCTATCCACTTCCGCCTGGCCTCGACGCCGCGACCGACGTCGACTCGTTGAACTATGCGCTCTACATCGCCACCCGCGCGCCAGGCATCGTGCACGGCAACGAGTTCCTGCTGCCCTCGATGTCGTACGGCGGCGTGCGCGTCGGCAGCGAGAGCTATGACGTCACCGGAAACACTTTCACGAGCACACATGGCACACCGTCGCTCGTCGGTCCAGTGGGCGTCTACGTGGGGCACATGCCGTTGAACCCCTCCGCCGGGGACTCCTCGCTCATTGCGCACAACCGTTTCCTCGGCAACCAGACCGCGGTACTCGTGTGGGACCCGCATTTCGTGCACGTGAGCGACAACGAGATCGCAGGCGGCGGTGTCGCCCCGGTGGGAATCCGGCTCGAGAACTGCTTCGAGTGCTCGGTCACCGACAACGTGATCCGCGACGTCGCGCTGCCGCTGTGGATCGCCAATGGCAGCCGCAATGTCGTCACGGGAAATTCCCTCTCCACGGCCCTCGTCGGGGCAATGGTGAGCCGTGAAGGCGGATTGGAGCTCAGCGACAACCGGCTGGACTCGGCCGCACGGCTGGGCATCGGCTGCGAAGATCTGCGCGGAACCGCGCATTTCAGCAACCTGCGCCTGCAGAACTGCGGCTACGCGGCACCGACGGTCGCGCTGTCGCTGGCGATCTCGCAATCGGATCCACTGTCGGTGCTGGACGCGACCATCGAGAGCTGCGACATCCTGAACACGGGAGTCGCAGCGGACGGCACTTTTACCCCGGGCAAGGCATGGGGCATCGCGACCCAATACGTGAGCCATCTCAAGATCTCGGAGAACCGCGTGCGATACCCGGTCGCGACTCCGCTGCCGGCCACGGCGGAGCATCGCGCGCTCAATCTGGTCGGCGTGCAGGCGCAGATCGTGCCCGCCCCCGGCGGCGCACCCCTCGAGCGCGCGTTCGGCGCGGCGCTGATCAGCGGCAACGTGTTCCAGGGACCATCGCGAGACCGGCTCGTCGACGTGCGGCGCATCGTGCTCTCGCACACCAACGATTTGCGGTTCGAGAAGCTGACGTTCTCCGTGAACCGCTGCGACCACTTCGGGCAGCCGGGATCCCAGAACATCACGGCCGACCTCTACGGCAGCCACATGATAGTCACGAGCAACCAGGTGAAGACGCCGGTGAAGGGACACTCATTCGGTTTCGGCGCCCGTCCGCGGGTCGCGACCACCAGCAACTACACCACCGGTGACTACGTCAACGTGGCCACCACGGTGCCCGCCGTTCTCACCAATTTCAATGTCATCGTTTGACGGAGTAATGGAGTACGAGAGGATGGAAATCAAAAGCTACGCCGATCTGCAGAAGCTGCACGCGCACTTCGAGAGTCTGTTCACGAAGCAGCTCGATGCGCTGGGCAAGAGGCCGCAGTCCGCTGAATCGCTGCTCGCGGCCAAACGCGCCAAGCTCGAGAGCGCGCGGAATGAAGCCGCCGCCGCCGAGCGCCGGCACGCGACGCTCGTGAAACGCGCCGCGGCCGAGCTGGCCGACCATCGCGAAGCGGTCGCGCGGCTCGAGCGCGAGCTCGAAGCGCACGGGGCGAGTGCCGGGAAAGCGCCGAAAGGAAAGAAGCCCGGGCGCGTCGCGAAGCCGAAGTGATCCGAAGTCCGCCCGCCCCCCTTGGAGCGGGCGGACTTCGAGTCTCAGAGCGCGGCCGTCTTCAGAGTACGGCGATCGTCACAGTCCTGCGATGGCCTGCACGAGCAGCGCCCGCAGCGGCGCCACATCCGCCGCCTTCACGGCGCGCACGCGCACCAGCAAGTCGATCTCGGCCACTGTGGCCCGCAGCACCACCGCCGCCGCGGCGCCGTTCCCGCGCGCGATGAGCTGCTGCGCAATCACGATCTCGGCCTTCAATACCAGGCCCACCGCGCGCGGCAGCTTGCCGGCGGCCACGAGCTGATCGATGAGCGGCAGCGCGGCGCCCAGCCCCGGTGCCGGCTGGGCTACCGTCACGGTGTGCGATACCGCCGAGCTGCCGTCGTCGTCCGCGATCGCGATCGACACGGTATACGTGCCGGCCGCGGCGTAGGTGTGCGAGAGCGCGAAGCTCTTGCCGGCCAGCGGCAGTGTCTCCGAGACGCCGTCGCCCCAGTCCACCGTCGCCGACCAACTATCCGCACCCGGGTCCGTGAAGCTGCCCGAGGCCGTGTAGACGACGCCGACATTGACCGCGCCGTTCGGCACCGCGCCGACGGCCGGCAACACGTTGGTCACGGTCAGCGCGAACGTCGTGGTGCTGCTGAAGCCGTCGTTGTCGGTGAGCGTCAGCCGCACGGTGAACACGCCGTCCTGCGCAAAGGTGTGCGTCACGGAGACGCCGCTGCCGCTGGTGCCGTCGCCGAAGTCCCAGGCATAGCTCACGATCGAGCCGTTCGGATCGAGCGAGCCAGACGCGCTGAACGTGGCGGAGTCGCCCTCCGCGATGGCGCCGGCCGGGCCCGAGATGGCGCCGATGGGCGGCTGCGTGTTCGATTCCACGGCCGCCTCGACCGCGTCGGGCAGCAGCGCGAGCAGGTCGTAGCCGCTGCGGGCCTCGATCTCGTCGACGGTGGTCCGATAGGTCTGCCACTGCTCGTTCCGGATGCCGGGCTCGTTGGGCATGATCACGGCCACGGTTTCCAGGATGTCGCGGTAGTCGTGGATGTCCGCGAGCCCACGATCGCGCGGCAGGACCAGCGCCACCTTCCAGGTGTGCGTCGGAATGACGACCTTGCCCTCACCCTTGAGCGTGCCCTTGTTGCCGTAGACACCGGCGATGACATACACCTCGCGGTTCTGCAGCCGCGCGTTGTCGCCGAGATAGTTCTCGAGCAGCGCCCACGGGCCCTGGTTCTGGTCGGAGGCCTGCGGAATGATGTTCGAGAGCAGGAACGTGGTGGCGTTGTCGAGGCTGGCCGAGGTGCGGTAGAACGAGCGCGCCAGATGGCCGCGGTCGATGCCGTACCCGGCTGCCGCGCCTGCGCCCGTGAAGTCGTTCGTGTCGATGTGCAGGAACGAGGACGGCAGCTCCGGATCCATGGTGAAGCAGTCGCAGCGGTCCTCGGGGCCGAAATGCGTGGCCTCCATCTCGTACGCCAGCCAGTTGGGCGAATTGCGGATCGGGCTGTACGAGCTCGTGTACTGCGCGCGGCGCACGATGAAGTCATCGCTCGGATCCGCGTCGGTGGGCTCGCCGAATTCCGCGTTGTTGGCGTAGACCGCCGTGGCACTGGCTACCGCCACGTGCGTCGGCAGCGTGATGGTCGACGTGGTGCCGTCGTCCGCGGTGACGCGGAACGTGGCGTTGCCGGGCGCGAGCGCGCGGAACACCCCATGCGCGTCGATGGTGGCGACGGCCGGCGTCTCGGCGACGAAGGTGAAGGTGGCCGGAATCGTGGCGCCGTTCTCGCGCAGCTGGCCGAAGAGCTGATCCTCGTAACCGACCGGCAGCGGCGCGTCGCCGGGCGTGCGGCCGGTGATGAGGATGGTGCGCGGCTGCGGCCCCGGGCCATCCGCATTGCAGGCGCCAAACGTCTGCGCGGCCGAGGCCCACACGCCGGAGGAATTGCGCTGCAACGACGTGCCGAGCGGCGCGTTGGTCTGCGAGGCCCCGATATCGGGCGCCGTCAGTCCCACCGCCGGGCCGTTGAACGCGGTCAACGGGCCCTCGTAGGAAATGAAGTCGATCACGTTGCCGGCGGCGTCGAGCAGCGCAATGCCGTCGGGCGAGCCGTTCTGCAACCCGTCCTGCGGATAGGCGACGAACGTGACGCCGCGCGTGCCGCAGCTCGCGGGCAGCGTGCCCGTCAACACCTGCGGCGTGCCGTACGTGACGCCACCGTTGCCGTTGTAGAGCACGATGCTGAAGTTCTGGATGCTGGCGCCCGCGGGGCCTTCGATCTCGACCCGCTCGTCCACATCCGTGCCGAGATTGTCGTAGTGGATCTCGTTGATGTGGAATTCAGAGCCCGGGGGCTGCGTGATCGCGTTGACGTGGACCGCGGAGGAGCCGCCCACGCCGTTGGGCGCGGTCGCGCTGATGATCGCGTCGCCCGCCGCGACGCCCGTGACGACGCCCGAGCCTGAGACCGTGGCCACGAGGACGTTGGAGCTCGCCCAGGTGAACGGGACATTGGCGATGGGCGCGCTCGCGATGTCGAACGCGGTGGCAGTGAGGGCCTGCGTGCCGCCGACCGAAATCGCGGCGCTGGACGGCGCGACCGACACCGTGGCGACTTCCGCCGGCGGCGGCTCCTCGCCGGCATCGTTGCAGGCGCCGAAGGTGCTGGACGCCAGTGCCCAGACTCCTGCCGCGTTTCTCTGCAGGGATTGCCCCACCGGGCCGTTGCCGTTCTGGAGCGCGCCGATGTCCGTGGACGTGAGGCCCGCCGCCGGACCGTTGGTCGCGGCGAAGACGCCCTCGTACGAGATGTATTCGACTACGTTGTTAGACGCGTCGACCAGCGCGATGGCGTCGGGCGAGCCGTTCTGAATGCCGTTGGCCGGATAGTCGATGACCACCACGCCGCGCGTGCCGCAGGACCCGACCACGGGCGTGGGTAGCGCATCGGTGTCGTAGGTCTGGCCGTTCGAGCCGTTGTACAGAACGATGGTCCAGCCGCTGAGGTTCGTGCCCGCGGGCGCGGACACCTCGATGGCCTCGCCGACGTCGACGCCGACATTGTCGTAGTGGATCTCGCTGATGCGCACCTGCGCGGGGGCGAGAGAGCTCAGCATCAAGGCACCGGCGGCGGCCAGCCACCGGAAGGCATTCATCGAGCGCATGTTGTCCATCCCTGTATTTGTTCGTAGCCGCAAGATTGGAAGCTTGCGGTCAATGGCGTTGGAGGATACGCCAATGCGAACACGGGCTCATGACAGACCGATGGCGGCGGCGGTGCGTTCTGCGGAAAAAGTCCGGGGGCGTCGCGGATCGTTCCGCGCGGCAGAGGCGGACTGCGTCTATTTCGCTACCATTTCGGCGTCGACGACTCGCTGAGCTCTGCTGCGGTCTTGCGGCAGACGCAGCGAGCGATCGCCGCCGCTGGCCGCCTTCGGCCTCGAAGGTGCAGGTTCCCCCAGCCGCCCTCCCGTGGATGTTGCTTCAGCGCATCCACTACCTGCTGGCTCGCGAGCAGTGTCGACATATTCTCCGCCAGCCAGACTCTGACCGCGAAGAAGCCCGTCCCACTCAACGGCCGGCTCGCTAGGGAATCTTTTCGCCACTCGCGCGCTTTGGCACGATCGGGATATTTGTGTTCGGCTCGACTGTGTCGCGGCACTCAACCCGTACAGTTCCCCTTGCGCAACACGAGGTGCATCGTCGACATATGAGCGGGCGTTAGATCGTCAGGAAAAAGCACTCTGCAGCCGGGACTCTATGGTGCGCAGGAACGAAATGCCTTTCTCTATGTGTTTTTCAAATGGGCCCTGCCACCATTCGTCGCTTCGACACCATTCGAGGAAGTGAATCAAACAATGAATCTGCTGTGCGTCAAAAAGAGAGAGACACTTTTCAGTGTCACGCTGGAATTGCAATTCGGGTCCTAGATTGTAGATGAGGTATTCAGTCTCAAAGCGGTTGTACTGCGCCTCTTCCGTCAGGCAGTAACACAGATAGTGAGGGATTACCCACCGCCACGCCTCAGCCGACAGCTGAGACAATTCCTGGTGAATTGCGCGAATGAATCCGCCATCTATGCTGCCGCGCCTCTTTTCCTCGAGAACATTCAGGATGTCGGCATGCCGGTCAGCGGCACCGCGGCGAAACAGGAGTTTCGATTGCGGAGGCATTTCAACCGATGGAAAGACTCTGCGAATCTCCTCGCACAGCACTGCTGTCGAATCAGCATTCATTTGCACTCCGGTTTGCACAGACGCGTGACTCGCAATTCGGCGTTGCGAATTTCATTTTCGATGTCTGTGAACAACTGTGGGTCGTGTCGCGTATTTGACCCTGAATCTAACAGCGAGGTGTCCACTAAAGCGGGTCAACTCCAGCTCGACTTGAACTGCAGTATTTAATCGCGGCTCGTCCAAACACTCCTTGATTCCACAATCCCCTGCGAATCCGTCTTAACTTCGCAAACTACCGTGTCGAAAAATGCCGCTGGAAAATAGAAGCTGTACCACCTCTCGAAGAGGTAGGAGATGTTTTCGTCACGCGCACGCCTGAGCGCCACGGCAATATTCGTGTTTGGCTGGATGTCGTCGCAGAAACGCTTCGCGGTGCGTTCAGCGAAAGAAGTCACCAAGTAGTCATACAACAAACCTCCGCAAACCAAGAGGCTTATCGTTGCGATGATAGACACGACGAGTCGAGGTATTTTCATAGCTGAATCGAAATACAACCCTGAGAACCTTTACGCTCGCTTACTGGCAAAATTGATCCGCGAGCGTCGAATAGAGATGCGTGAATCGTCACCTGCAAATGCCTAACGATTGCAGTTACACCAATTCAAGTTTTCGCTGGGAGGGTTACCAAACCAAAGTCTCCCGGTCATGCCAGCAATCCATCCTCGTTGTGACGGAACCGATACCCGTCTCGAGAGACACGTCGGGCCTCTCTGTGTCGAGTCAGAGAAATCTTTCATGGATCTCGCGCGGAAATCTAAAGAAAAAAATTCTGCGGAACTCCAGACTGTTTTGGATTTTTCGCACGCACGCGGTGCGTAACGGCCCGCGCCGCCAGAGGGATGTTGCAGCGCCAACTACTTCAGCTTTAACGCCGTGCGCAGCTCCGCGGCAGTCATGCCGCGGACGTACACCGGCGTGCCGACGTCGAACTCGCGCGCGCGTGACAGGTTGCCAACGGGAACGGGGTCGAAGCCCGCATCCGAGACGAGCTTCGATGCGGTCGCCATCGCTCGCGCGTCGTCGGATGCCAGTGGGATACCGAGCCGCTCCGGCTCATGGAAAGCGTCGTTCGCGAGCGGACCGGCGTTGATGGCATTGAAGGCGCGCACGAGCCGCACGCCGGGCAGGTATTCCTTCACCGCCACGCCGGTACCGCGCGCGCGGTCGCGAGTGGCCATCTCGCCGTCGCGTGATGGATAGGGATTGCCCGCGTCCAGCAGGATTTTCCCTTTGAGCTCAGATGCGAGGTCGCGGCCGATCTGCGGCTCGGCGTTGTACGGGACGGCGAGCATGATGACGTCGCCGAAGGCGGCCGCTTCACGCGGAGTTCCCACCGTGACATGGGGCCCGAGCTCTTGGGCGAGCGATCGCAATTGCTCGGGATGGCGCGAGGAGACCATGAGCGTGTGGCCGGCACGCGCCCAATGGCGCGCGAGCGCGCCGCCAATGTCGCCCGTGCCGATGATGCCGATCTTCAGTGGCTGCACGGTCTTGGGGACGGCGTCCGCCGCGTGCGCGTACGGGGACCCTGCCGCGATCGACATCGCCATGGCCATCGCAAAGATTGCGCTTCGCATGCTGTTCTCCCGATTGAGCTCGTGAATCCGACCGCGCGCCTCACGCGTCGTTGCACACTCCGGCGCACGCGCCTTTCGGCCGGCCGCATTGTAGGACGTGACGCACGCTCCCCGCCCGGCCGAGGTCGCGGCGCAGAATTTCCCACGCGCAGTAGTAAATCCTTCCACCCCCACCGCCCATTCGCGCATCGTCGCCATCCTGCGACGCCCGGAACCCGATTCGCGCGCTGGTCCGCGAATTGCACTAGCTACTGTGTCTCCTTCCGCCAGCAGGTCTCACATGAAAATCTTCGCTGCCGTCGCGGCGCTGTGCTGCGCCGCGAGCCTCGCCCAGGCGCGCCCGGTCGTCATCCAGGAAAGCGCGCGCGTCCCGAGCCCCGATTCCAGGTTCTTCCTGTGGAAGGCCGCCATCGAAGGCGACGACATGGTCGCCATCGGTCTCTACAACTTCATCACCGATGAGATCTACTCGGAAACCGAGTCCGCGGCCTTCCTGTTCCACCGCACGGGCACCACGTGGAATTTCGTGAGGAATCTCGCCTCGGGCTTCGACAGCGGCGTCGATGACGCGCACCCCCACTATTCCATCGGGATGAAGAATGGCGTCCTCGCAACGGGCATCCAGCCGCTGTACATCTTCGAGAAGCGCAACGGCGACTGGGTGCAGGTGAAGACATTTGGAGGCGACAGCGACGACGTCATCATCGACAACGGCCGCATGTTCTTCGGCAGCCTGTCGTGGGGCGGCGTGGTCATCGAGCGGGACGCGGCGGGCCAATGGCAGGGCACGCAGTCGCTGCGCGGTGACAACGCGGGCCTCGGAGACGCCGAGCGCGGTGGGTCGGTGGGGTTCGTCGGTAACTGGGCCTCCATCTTCAACGAGTTCAACGACGGCGAAGACAACCTGCCGACGCCCGCGATCACGCTGTGGCGGCAGACGGGCGCGTCACCCACGAGCTGGGTGCAATCGGAGCGGCGCGTCGCCGCCGAAGGCCACACGTATGGGGACATCGCGATGGGACACGGCCCGTCGGGCGTGGACGAGATGTACCTGCCGGACTTCCTCGAGTTCGGCACGCCTGTCTACCGCCGCTCCGGCACCACCTGGAACGAGGACCAGCGCCTGCATTCGTCGGGCGAGCTCATGGCCGGGCCATTCTTCGGCAGCCGGGACACCGGCGAGGTGACGAAGAGCGATGGCTACCTATTCCGCCGGGTGTGGGATCACGATCGGGACGAGTACGTGGGCGAGGTGTACCAGCCGGACGCGAATGGGCGGTACGTCCACGTCGCGACGTTGGTGTCGAGCGACGGCAACGGCATCGGCGAAGTGCTGGGCAACGGCAATCGCGCGGTTGCGGGCGGCAATGGCAACGTGATGCTGGTCTTCGACCTGCCGGCCTCCTTCGCAACGCCCGCGGTGATTCAGGATACGTTCGCCACCGGCAACGGCGCCGGCTGGACCGCCGTGCCCGGCAGCCAGTGGGCCGTCCTGCAGTCGGGCGCCTCGCGCGTGTACCGCCAGTCGAACACCGCCGGGGATGCGGGCGCGGTGCTCGACGCGGCGGACTGGACCGACCAGTCGATCCAGGCGGACGTGACGGCGACCGCGTTCAATGGGAATGACCGCTGGGTGGGCCTCGCCACACGGCGCGCGGACTCCGCCAACTACTACTATGTGACGCTGCGCGCCTCCGGCACCGTCGCGTTGCGGCGCATGCGCGCCGGACAGTTCACCACCCTCGCGAGCGCGCCGTATCCCGTGTCGCTGAATCGCGCGTACCGTCTGCGGCTCGAGTCCATCGGCTCACAGCATCGCGTCTACGTCGACGGGGTGCGCGTGCTCGAAGCGAACGACACCCAGCTCACGCACGGCCGCGCGGCGCTGCTCATGTACCGCGCCGCCGCGGACTTCGACAACGTCGTGTTGACGCCGAGCGACACGGCGACCATCTACGCGGCGGGCGAACAATTCACGACCCAGCCGCTGAACCCGAGGCCGTGGGTGTACGCCGGCGGAAGCTGGACCTGGGCCGCGGACGGCCAGAACGACAACCTGGTGTTCTCGCAGTTCTCCGTGGCCGGCGATGCGCGCGCCGCCGTGGGCCCGCTCATCGACGAGCGCGACCAGGTGGTCGAAGCGAGCGTGCGGCTCGGCACCTTCGGCGCGGGCGCCGACCCGTGGTTCGGCGTCATGGCGCGCTACGTCGACGAGCGCAACTACGTCTATCTATCGCTGCGCAAGTCGAACACGCTGTCGGTGCGGCGGCTGGTCAACGGGCAGGTGACGCAGCTCGGCAGCGTGGCGCAGACCGTGACGCCGGGCACGTGGTATCGCCTGCGGCTCGATGCGATCGGCGACCAGTTGCGCGCGTACGTGAATGGGAACCTGGTGCTGGAGGCCACGGATCCGCAGCCGTCGGGGGGACGCACGGGACTCGTGTCATACCGGACCTCCGCGGACTACGACGACTACCGCGCCATCCGGCCGTAGCCTCAGCGCGTATTCATGAACGTCGGCAGCCGCAGCGCAGGGTCGGCGGAGCCGAGTAGTTTGAACCGCGCCTCGTACCAGGCGCGCAGCAGCCGCATGCTGCCGGTGTCCAGGCGCGATTCCAGGGCCGACCAGAACGACTGGAATCGCGCGCGCACGTGCGACACGGAGGCCAGCCAGTCCGTGAGCCACGTGGGCTGATCGCCCCACAGGCCGCGGAGCTGGAGGTCCCATACCGTGCTCGCGGCGAGGAATTCCGCCTCCAGGTCGATGGCGGGATGCGCTTCCAGCGTCTGCTCGAACGCATCGACGAATGCGCGTTCAATCCGACCGAGAGTCGCGGACCCCGCACCGGCGTCGCGTCACCCAGGTTCACGGCCTCGAGCGCAATCGTCTCGAGCAGCCAGTACAGCTTTGGGTTCTCGTCCGCGGACGACGCCAGCAGCATCTCGAGTCGCGATTCGGGAAACTGCGCCGCCATCGCCGCAAGTTCGGCGCGCGTGCGCGCGACGTGAGTCGCCGACATCGATGCCCATGAAACCGCTCCGGCCACCGAGGTAGCGACTGACGATCTCACGCGCACCGAGCTGCACCACGGGTACGGCCATCATGCCAATGGCGTGCCAGTGTTCGATGAACCAGTCGCCGCTCAGCGGCGCGGCCAGGTAATCCCAGTCACCGGGCTCGTAAATGACGATCGCCGCCAACCTTGCGTACCCTTCAGCTGGTCCATCGGCATTCGACTGTCACGTCGTCGATCGCCGCCTTGTCGTTCGCACCAGTAGCGTTCGTCACGCCGACACGCACAAATACATTGTTCCCGGGAGGGCTCCAGGTGCTCGTCTTGAATTGCGCCCAGCCCGTGCGACCCGACCAGGCGAAGGGCGCAATCGCAAGATAGGTCCAACTGGCAGGCTCGATGACCTCGAGCTGTCCGTGTACCAGGAAGTCTGATGGAGACTGCTGGCTCCTCAGGTACATCCAAGCGGTGCAGGTCAGCGGTCTGCCGTTGGTCAGCTCCTTGAACGTCCGGAAGTAGCGACCGATGTCGGACCAGCCACCTCCGGTACCCGCGGTGATCGTGGCGTAGGAAACGTTGCCGGGAAACGACCAATTGCGCGCATAGAAGTCGGGGCTCGCGGTGATGGCGCAAGACCCGCCTTCGGGCTGCCAGCAAGAGAGCGTTCCCCAGTTGTTGAACGGCTCGAAGTCGGTATTGATGTGACTGATCGCTTGCGGTGCGGCGATGGGATGTACGGACGGCTTGTCGCCTGCCTGGACATTTCGCGCGCCAGACAGCCCCACGCTGAGCGCAATGAGGACCGAGGAAACGATACGTTTTGTCCATTCCATGGAACTGCTCCTTTGAGAGACTGGAAAATGATCGTGGGTGTGGAAGATAGGCTCTGATGTAGTTCGACGGCAGCCCGCCAGTCCGCCAACCCGATGAGTGTGCCGCGAAGCCGGCGGCGATTGTAGACTTTCCTCCACGCTCGAGCCTGATCACGTATTGCAGCGCGGCAGTCTGCGCTCGCCGCACCGGGCGGTGATTCCTCGAGTTCCTCGCGTTCAGTCGTAGCGCGGCACTTCGATGGCCGACACCAGCTTCTCGCGCGCCGCCGGCGTGGGCGCCGACAGGATGCGCTCGATGCGCTCGCGCGTCAGGTGCGGCGCGAGCAGTTGGATGAAGTCGTAGGTGAAGCCGCGCAGCAGCGCGCCCGAACGGAAACCGATCCAGGTGACGTGCTGCGGGAACAGGTGCCCGGCCTCGACGACGGCGAGATCCTTCTCGTCCTCGGGCTCGATGGCCATGCTGGCCACCACGCCGACGCCCAGCCCCAGGCGCACGTAGGTCTTGATGACGTCCGCGTCGCGCGCGGTCAGCGACACGTTGGGCTCGAGCCCGGCGCGCGAGAACTGCTGCTGCAGCGACGACGGGCCGGTGAAGCTGAACACGTAGGTGACCAGCGGATATTCCGCGAGCTGCTGCAGCGTCGGCTTCGCCACCTGCGCCAGCGCGTGGTCCTTCGGCACGATGATCTGCCGGTGCCACGAGTAGATGGGCAGCAGCACGAAGTCGGGGAATTTGTCCTGGCTGCCGGTGTTGATGGCGAAGTCGATGCGGTCCAGCGTCGCCATCTCCGCGATCTGGTCGGACGTGCCCTGGTGCAGGTGGAGCTGCACGTCGGGGTACTTGCCGCGGAAATCGCGGATCACGCGCGGCAGCACGTAGCGCGCCTGCGTGTGCGTGGTGCCGATGGACAGCGAGCCGCGGTCGGACTGCTTCAAGTCCTTGGCGAGCGACTTGAGCGCCTGCGCCTCGCGCAGCATGCGCAACGCGCGCGCCGCCACCTCCTCGCCCGCGGGCGTGAGGCGCTTCAGCGCGCGGCCATCGCGCACGAACAGCGTGAGACCCAGCTCCTCTTCGAGGAGCCGGATCTGCTTGCTCACGCCGGGCTGCGAGGTGTGCAGCGCCTGCGCGGCGGTGGTCACGTTGAGGCCGTTCTGGACCACGGCCGCCAAGTATCGGAGTTGCTGCAGCTTCATCGGGTCTCCGCAGCCGAGTTTTTGGACTTCTTAGTTGAGCTTGAGCTGGACGTCCACACCGGCCGGCAGCTCGAGCTTCATGAGCGCGTCGACGGTCTTATCGGTGGGGTTCATGATGTCCATGATGCGCTTGTGCGTGCGCAGCTCGAACTGGTCGCGCGCGTCCTTGTCGGAGTGCGGCGAAACCAGCAGCGTGAAGCGCTCCATCTTGGTCGGCAGCGGGATCGGGCCCTTGACCGTGGCGCCGGTGCGCTTGGCGGTCTCGACGATCTCACGGGCGGAGGTGTCGATGAGGCGGTGGTCGAACGCCTTGAGGCGGATGCGGATGTTTTGATTGGCCATGATGCTGATTTCCTTCTAAAGAGCGACCCGGTAGTTAGTTAACGGGCAGGGATCGATGTTTCTCGGCTTCGAAAGGGGACAGGCACCAATTTCGCAAAGCCGAAATTGGAGCCAGTCCCCGGTTACCTTTACTTGAGGATCTTCGCCACCACTCCGGCGCCGACGGTGCGGC
>JBIOZI010000315.1:0-29133 GCA_044871085.1 Steroidobacteraceae bacterium
TGGCCCCGGTCGCCGGTGGTTGCCAGCAGGTCCGGGCAATCGACGTAGTACCAGAACGTGAGGTAGTGGAATTGCGAGACGTCCACCGGGTTGGCGAACAGCTTGCGGAAGCGCACCTGGCTGCCGCCCGCCGCCTTGAGGCTCTTCGCGCCGTGCACCTTGATCTGCGCGTCGGTGGTCAGCGTGTTGCCGCTGGTCCAGCCGGTGGTGGCCTCGGCCGTGTCGAGGGTCATGTCCGGCCGGAAAACCAGGTGCTGCCCATGCGCCGGCATCATTGCCATGAGACACAGTGCCGCGGCGCAAGCCCACGCGGGCCGGATCGAATTGCTGGATGTCATGCGTCCTCCTTGACGTCGTTGAAAACGGCCGGCGTGATCCTTGCCGGCCTGCGGATTTTTTTCTGGTCAGGGCAGTTCGGTCGCTCCCATGAGCCAGCGGTCGCACTCGCGCGCGGCCCCGCGGCCCTCGTTGATGGCCCAAACTACCAGCGACTGCCCGCGGCGCGCATCACCGGCCGCGAACACGCCCGGAACGCTGGTGGCGTACCGGTCGTAGTCGGCCTTCACGTTCGAGCGCGCGTCGACTTCCACTTTCAGGTCCTTGAGCAACGCCTGCTCCGGCCCGAGGAAGCCCATGGCCAGCAGCACCAGCTCGGCGGGATGCTCCTTCTCGCTGCCGGGCTGCTCGACGGGCACGAACGCGCCCTGGGCGTTCTTCTCCCACTTGATGGTCACGGTGACGACGCCGGCGAGGTTTCCCGCCGCATCGCCCGTGAACCGCTTCACGGTAGTCAGATAGGCGCGCGGGTCGGCGCCGAACTTGGCCGCCGCCTCTTCCTGGCCGTAGTCCATCTTGTAAACCTTAGGCCACTCCGGCCAAGGATTGTCCGCGGCGCGGTCCATGGGCGGAATCGCCATGATCTCGAGCTGCGTGAGGGACTTGCAGCCCTGGCGCATCGACGTACCGACGCAGTCGGTGCCGGTGTCGCCGCCGCCCAGCACGATGACGTTCTTGCCGGAGGCGTTCAGCGGGCTCGAGGCGGGGTCGTCGCGCAGCACGGCCTGCGTGCTCGCGGTGAGGAAATCCATCGCGAAGTGCACGCCCGGCAGGTCGCGCCCTTCCACTTTCAGGTCGCGCGGCTGCGTCGCGCCCGTGCAGATCACCGTGGCGTCGAAATCCCGGATGAGCAGCTGCGGCTCGACGTTCTCGCCCACCGTCGCATTGCACAGGAACTTGATGCCTTCCTTCTCCATGAGCCCGATGCGGCGCGCGACCACTTCGCGCTTGTCGAGCTTCATGTTGGGGATGCCGTACGTCAGCAGCCCGCCCGGCCGGTCCGCGCGCTCGAGCACGGTGACGCTGTGGCCGGCCTTGTTCAATTGCGCCGCGGCCGCGAGACCCGCGGGCCCCGAACCGATCACGGCCACCTTCTTGCCGGTGCGCGTCACGGGCGGCTCGGGCACGACCCAGCCTTCGTCGAAGGCCTTGTCGATGATCGAGTTCTCGATGTTCTTGATGGTGACGGGCGGTGCGTTGATGCCGAGCACGCACGAGCCTTCGCAGGGCGCCGGGCAGACGCGGCCCGTGAACTCCGGGAAATTGTTGGTGCGATGCAGGCGATCGAGCGCCTCGCGCCACAGGCCGCGGAACACGAGGTCGTTCCACTCCGGGATGAGATTGTTCACCGGGCAGCCCGAGGCCATGCCGCTGATGAGCTTGCCCGTGTGGCAGAACGGCACGCCGCAGTCCATGCAGCGCGCGCCCTGCTGGCGCAGCCGTTTCTCGTCCATGTGGTGATGGAACTCGTTCCAGTCGCGCACGCGCTCGACCGGGCTGCGGTCCACCGGCAGCTCGCGCAGATACTCTATGAATCCTGTTGGCTTTCCCATCTATCTACTCTCAATTACCGCCGACGCGCGCGAGGTCGCGCGCGTTCTCCTCGAACGCCGCCATGATGGCTTCGTCGCCCGACAAACCCTGGTCGTGCGCGCGCTTCAGGCACGCCAGCACGCGCTTGTAGTCCTTGGGGATCACGCGCGCGAACTTCGGCAGCTTGGTCTGCCAGGCCGCCAGGATGCCTTTCGCATGCTCGCTGCCGGTGTACTCGACGTGCTTTTCGATGAGCGCGCGCAGGTCCGCCGCTTCCTGCGGATCCTCGACGCGCTCGACGTCGACCATCTGGGCATTGACCCGGTTGGCGAACTCGTTGTCCTCGTCGAGCACGTAGGCGATGCCACCGGACATGCCCGCGGCGAAATTGCGGCCCGTCGGGCCGAGCACCACCACGCGTCCGCCGGTCATGTATTCGCAGCCATGGTCGCCCACGGCCTCGACGACGGTGTCGACGCCGGAATTGCGCACCGCGAAGCGCTCGCCCGCCATGCCGCGCACGAACACCTCGCCCTTGGTCGCGCCGTACAGCGCGACGTTGCCGACGATCATGTTCTGCTCGGAGGGAAAGGTGGCCTTGGCCGACGGGAACACCGCGAGCTTGCCGCCCGAGAGGCCCTTGCCGAAGTAGTCGTTGGCGTCGCCTTCGAGCGAGAAGCTCATGCCGTTCGGCATGAAGGCGCCGAAGCTCTGGCCCGCGGACCCCTTGAACTTGATGCGGATGGTGTCCTCGGGCAGGCCCGCGGCACCCCACTTCTTCGTGACCTCGCTGCCCGTGATGGTGCCGACCACGCGGTTGACGTTGCGCACGGCAACCTCCGCCGACACCTTCTCGCCACGCGCGATCGCCGGCTCGCATAGGCCTAACAACGTGGTGACGTCGAGCGACTTGTCGATGCCGTGATCCTGGCCGATCTGGCGGAAGCGTCCGATCTCGGGCCCCGCGTCCGGCGTGTACAGGATATTGCTGAAGTCGAAGCCCTTGGCTTTCCAGTGGTCGATGGCGGCGCGCGGCTCGAGCATGTCGACGCGGCCGACCATGTCCTCGAGCTTGCGGAAGCCGAGCTGCGCCATGATCTCGCGCAGGTGCTGCGCGACGAAGCGCATGAAGTTCACGGCATGCTCCGGCTTGCCGGCGAACTTCTCGCGCAGCCGCGGATCCTGCGTGGCGACGCCTGCCGGGCAGGTGTTGAGGTGGCACACGCGCATCATGATGCAGCCCACCGCCACCAGCGGCGCGGTGGCGAAGCCGAATTCCTCGGCGCCCAGCAGGGCGGCGATGGCCACGTCCCGGCCGGTCTTCAACTGGCCGTCGGTCTCGACCACGATCCTCGAGCGAAGATTGTTGATGACCAGCGTCTGGTGCGTCTCCGCGAGGCCGAGCTCCCAGGGCAGGCCCGCGTGCGTCAGCGAGGTGAGCGGTGACGCGCCGGTGCCGCCGTCATGGCCGGAGATCAGCACCACGTCGGCGTGCGCCTTGGCGACCCCCGCGGCGATGGTGCCCACGCCCACTTCCGCCACCAGCTTCACGCTGATGCGCGCGTCGCGATTGGCGTTCTTGAGATCGTGGATGAGCTCGGCCAGGTCTTCGATGGAATAGATGTCGTGATGCGGCGGCGGCGAGATGAGGCCCACGCCGGCGGTGGTGTGCCGTGTCTTCGCGATCCACGGATACACCTTGGTGCCGGGCAGCTGGCCGCCCTCGCCGGGCTTGGCGCCCTGCGCCATCTTGATCTGCAGCTCCTTCGCGTTGACCAGGTAGTGGCTGGTCACGCCGAAGCGGCCCGAGGCCACCTGCTTGATGGCCGAGCTCTTCGAGTCGCCGTTTTCCATCGGCAGGTAGCGGTCCGGGTCCTCGCCTCCCTCGCCGGTGTTGCTCTTGCCACCGACGCGGTTCATGGCGATGGCCAGTGTCTCGTGCGCTTCCTTCGAGATGGAGCCGTAGCTCATGGCGCCGGTCTTGAAGCGCTTCATGAGACTCTCGACCGACTCGACCTCGTCGATGGGCACGGACTCGCCCTGCTTGAAGTCGAGCAGCCCGCGCAGGGTGGATAGATTCTTCGCGCGGTCGTCGACCAGCTCGGCATAGCTCTTGTACGTGGCGTAGCTGCCGGTGCGCACCGACTTCTGCAGGCGGTGGATCGACTCCGGGTTGAACAGGTGGAACTCGCCATCCGCGCGCCACTGGTACTGCCCGCCCGAGGGCAGCTCGGTCTGCAGCTGCGGCTTGCGCTCGGCGAACGCGGCCGTCTGGCGCATGAGCACCTCGCGCGCGATGACGTCGAGGCCGACGCCGCCGACCCGCGAGGCCGTGCCGGTGAAGTACTCGTCGATAACGTCCTGGCGCAGGCCCACGGCTTCGAACACCTGCGCGCCGTGGTAGCTCTGCACGGCGGAGATGCCCATCTTGGACATGACCTTGACCACGCCCTTGACGGCGGCCTTCGCGAAATTCTTGCAGGCCAGCTTGTGCTCGATGTTCGGCAGCAGCTCGTCGCGGATCATGCCGTCGATGGTCTCGAAGGCCACGTACGGATTGATGACCGAGCAGCCATAGCCGATGAGCAGCGCGAAGTGATGCACTTCGCGCGCGTCGCCGGTCTCGATCGCCAGCGACACCTTCATGCGCAGGCCCTGGCGAATCAGGAAGTGATGCAGCCCCGACACCGCCAGCAGCGATGGAATGGGCGCGAGATCCTTGTTCACGCCGCGGTCGGAGAGGATGAGGATGTTGACCTCGTCCTCCTCGATCATGCGCTTCGCCTCGGCGCGCACCTGCTCGATGGCTTCGACCAGCCCATCTTCGCCGCGGTCGGCGCGGAACAGGATGCGCAGCGTGCCCACCTTGAGCCCCGGCAGCGAGATGCGCCGCACCTTCGCGAACTCCTCGTTGGTGAGCACCGGGCCCGGCAGCTCGAGACGGCGGCAGTCGCCGGGACGCGGGTCGAGCAGGTTGCCTTCCGAGCCCAGCCACACGTCCGAGGAGGTGATGATCTCCTCGCGGATGCAGTCGATGGGCGGGTTGGTGACCTGGGCGAACAGCTGCTTGAAGTAGTCGTACAGCATGCGCGACTTCTGCGACAGCGCGGCGAGCGGCGTGTCGTTGCCCATGGAGCCGATGCCTTCGTTTCCGTCACGCGCCATCGGTGCCATGAGGAGGCGCTGGTCTTCGAACGTGTAGCCGAACGACACCTGGCGCTTGGCCAGCGCCACCGGCTCGGGCGCGGGCTGCTCGGGGGCGGCGGGCAGGTCTTTGAGGTGCACGAGGTGCTGCTTCAGCCACTCGGCGTACGGCCGCTCGTTGATGATCTGCGCCTTGATCTCCTCGTCCCCGACGATGCGGCCGAGCTCGGTGTCCACGAGGAACATGCGGCCCGGCTGCAGCCGGCCCTTGCGCACGATGTGCTCGGGAGGGAATTCGAGCACGCCGGCTTCCGACGCCATGACGACCAGATCGTCCTTCGTGACGTAGTAGCGGCCGGGACGCAGGCCGTTGCGGTCGAGCACGGCGCCGATGCGCTTGCCGTCCGTGAAGGAGATGTCCGCGGGGCCGTCCCACGGCTCCATCAAACTACTGTGGTACTGGTAGAACGCGCGGCGCGCGGGATCCATCGAGGCGTGCTTCGACCACGGCTCCGGGATCATCATCATGACCGCGTGCGGCATCGAACGGCCCGAGAGCACCAGCAGCTCGAGCACGTTGTCGAACATCGAGGAGTCCGAGCCGTTCGGGTTGACGATGGGCGGGATCTTCTTGATGTCTTCGCCGAACACCGGCGACTGGAACAGCGCCTCGCGCGCGCGCATCCAGTTGATGTTGCCGCGGAGCGTATTTATCTCGCCGTTGTGCGCGATGCAGCGGTACGGGTGCGCGCGATCCCAGCTCGGAAAAGTGTTGGTGGAGAAGCGCGAGTGTACGAGACCGATCGCGGTCTCCATGAGCGGGTTCTGCAGGTCGAGGAAGTACTGGTCGAGCTGCATGGTGGTGAGCATGCCCTTGTAGACCAGCGTCTTGTGGCTCAGGGACACCACGTACCAGAACTCCGCGCCACCGATGGTCGACACGCGGATCTCGTTGTACGCGCGCTTGCGGATGACGTAGAGCTTGCGCTCGAACTCGTTCTCGTCGAGCGTCTCCGGCCCGCGGCCGATGAACACCTGGCGCACGAAGGGCTCGGAGGCCTTGGCCGTCTCGCCGAGCATGGAGTTGTCGGTGGGCACGGTGCGCGCGCCGAGGTAGATCTGCCCTTCGGCCTGCACGACGCGCGCGA
This sequence comes from Steroidobacteraceae bacterium, assembly GCA_044871085.1. Classification (GTDB taxonomy): domain Bacteria; phylum Pseudomonadota; class Gammaproteobacteria; order Steroidobacterales; family Steroidobacteraceae; genus CADEED01. Next base: position 6,162 of record JBIOZI010000315.1, read on the forward strand.
AAACTTCCTCGATCTTGCGGCGCTGCGTGGCGTTGCGCGGCATGAAGATGTTGCCCGCGGCGTACAGGCCGGGCTCGGGCAGGTTGATGCGCGCGTCCTTCTTCGCCACCTTCTTGAGGAAGGCGTGCGGCAGCTGCATGAGGATGCCGGCCCCGTCGCCGGTGTTGACCTCGCTGCCACACGCGCCGCGGTGGTCGAGGTTCTTGAGCACTTGAATGGCTTGCTTGAGGACGTTGTTCGACTTGCGGCCCTTGATGTCCACGACGAAGCCGACGCCGCAGGCGTCATGCTCGAACTGAGGGTCGTAGAGTCCCTGCTTTGGCGGTGGGCCCAGTCGAATCGCGGTCATTTTCCTTCCTCCAAACACGAACGCGCGGGGCGCAACTTCCCCGCGCTATGGGCCACACGGCCCACAACTTCTTCGCTGTCAATTGGTTACATCTGGAGGCGCGGCCGCGAGGGCGCGAATTCAATCAGATATATATGGAGTCCGATCATACAGACGGACGCTGCTCGGTCAATCACCGCGTGCGCCGCAGACGCAGCGTTTGCAGCCATCCGTCGCCGAAAACCGCGGCGAGAACCAGGGCAAGCCCGAGGTAGAACTGCGTATCGAGCTCGCGCGCCTCGCCGAGGAACAGCACGGCTATCGTCACGGCGTACAGCGGCTCGAGGTTGATGGCGAGCTGCGCCGTGAACGCCGACAGGTGCCGCAGCGCGGCCAGCGACAGCGCGTACGGGATGAGGGTGCAGAGAATGGCCAGCACCAGCAGCCATGCTCCGTCCTGGACGGAGGGCCAAGGCGGAAAGATCTCGTGCGGGCCGGTGAATGGAAGAATTGCCGCGACCACGAGGAAGCCCGCACCAAGCTCGAGCCCGGTGATCGCCAGTGCATCGTGCTGGCCCACGAAGCGCTTGTTCAGCGCCGTGAACACCGCCGCCAGCGCCGCGGACACGACGCCCACCCAGAAGCCGGTGTGCATCGACCCGGGGATGCCGCCCACCACCAGAGCCACCCCGGGGATCACCACGATGCCGAGCATCAGATTATGTCGCTCGAAGCGCGCGCCCGTGACCGCGGGCTCGATCAACGCCGTGACCACCGGAGCCAGCGCCATGCAGGTGGCGGCGACGGAGGCGTTCGCGAGCTTCACCGAGGCGTAGAAGGCCACCCAGTGGATGGCCACGACGACGCCGATGCCCGCGTACACCAGCGCCAGGCGCGGCGGTATGGTCGCGAGGGCGCGCCACACCCGCGGCATGCACGCGATGGCGACGCTGACTAACAACATGCGCCACCACACCAGCTCGAAGGCGGGCAGAGTTATCAGCTTGCCGAGGATGGCGGTGAAACCCCACAGCACCACGCAGACGTGTAGCTGGAACAGCGCGCGGGTGTGGGGATGCATCGGAGCGTGTAGTCTAGTTCGTCGCGGGGCATAGGGAGGAGCCATGCGAAAGAGATTGGCGCTGGCGTGCGTGGCGCTTGCCTGCGCGGCGGCGACGTTCGCGGCGCCATTGAAGCCCGGCGCGCTGCGCGAGTACGTCACACCCGGTTTCACGCTCGTCTCCGACGACGAGTACGAGGCGCGACGCCTCCTGCGGCGCGTGCCGAGCTTCGAACGGCTGCTCGCGAAGTTCCTCGACTGCGAGCCCAGGCCGACCGGCACCCCGACTTACATCTATCTCGTGCGCGGCACCGTCTGGTCGCGTTACCTGCAGCCCAGCCACTCGGTGATCGGCGAGTTCGTGCCGGCGCGGTTCGCGAGCTACATCCTCATGGCCACGGGCACGCAGCGCGTGCGGCAAAGCCTCCTGCACGAGTACACGCATTACTTCCTGCACTCGCAGTTCAGGGGTTTCTACCCGCTGTGGTTCGACGAAGGCCTCGCCGGGCTCATGGAGAGCACCGTGCTGCGGGAGACCTACGCGCGGGTCGACGTGCCGTCGTTCGTCGCGCAGCGGCCGTGGATCGCGATGCCGCGCCTGCTCACCATCGACAAGAGCTCGCGCGAGTACCTGCAGAATCCCCTGACGGGCAACGTGCACGGCATGTCGTGGGCGCTGGTCCATCGGGGCTTCGTCGACGACAAGAAGTTCGGCGCGTCCATCCTGTCGTACCTGCGCGCCATCAACGACCTCGTGCCCATCGAAGACGCGGTGCAGAGCAGCTTCGGCATGAGCGTCGCGAGCCTCGATGAGAGCATGCGCACCTACCTGGACCGCGGGCGGTTCTACCAGAGCAGGATCGACTTCGAGCCGGTGACGCCGGCGCCGGCCGGCGCCGGCCGTCTGCTCGGCGCCGCCGAGGCGTACGAGGCGGTGGCGCGCGCGATGCTCGACACCGGGTTCAATCCGCAGCGCCTGCGCGAGGTCATCGACGCCGCCGCGGCCGCCGCCCCGGGCTCACCCTCCGTCGGCGTGCTGCGCGCGCGGCTCGCGAGCCGTGATCGCGATGACGCGGCGCTCGACTCACTCCACGATGCATGGGGGCCGGGCGCGGATGCGCGCACCGCGCGCGGACTGGGGCTCGCGCTGTTCGAGCGCCTGCGCGGGCCGGCCGGGGATGAGCGGATGCCGGAGGCGAAGCGCCTGGACATCGAAGCCCGCGCGTTCGCGCTGCTCGAACGTGCGCTCGCGGCCGATGCCGGCGACGCCGAGCCCGCGTGGGCCTTCGCGCTGCTCGCCGTGCACCGGCGCGAGCGGCTCGACGTGGCGCTGCAGCGGCTGGAGCTCGCGAAGCAGCGCGTGCGGGACAACGCCGACCTCGCGCTCGCGACTGCGCTGGTGCACCAGGCGCGCGAGGACCCCGCCGCCGAGCTCGCGGCGCTGGTGGACGCCGCGCGCTTCTCCGGCTCGATCGACGAGCGCGCGGCCATTGTCCGGCGGGCGCGGGAACTGCGCAGTGAGCTGCGCGCCACTGCTCCCCAATAGAACGGCAAACTCGAAACGCGATGACCATCGTCCGCAGGAGCGTCCCATGAGAAAAACGGTGCCGGCCGCGCTGCTGCTCGCGCTCCTGTCCACCGTGCTCGGCGCCGCCGAACCGCGTATCGGGAAATTCGTGCGCTACGACGCGGGCGACTTCACCATCGTCACTTCGCGCAGTGCCAGCCAGGCACGCTCGTTCGTGGAAGACCTGCGCAAGTTCAAGGCCACGCTCGAGAAGATGCTCGACCGGCGCGTCGCCAACGTCCCGATTCCGACGACCATCGTCATCGTCAGCCAGCACGATTGGATCAGCTACCTGATGCCGCGCGAGGGAGTTGCCGGCTTCTTCCAGTCGATCCCGTTCGCGAACTACATGGCGATGAACGGCGACGCACAGATCGAGGAAGCGACGCCGGTCATGTTCCACGAGTACACGCACTATTTCCTGGCCTCGCAGTTCTCGGGCGTGCACCCGCCGTGGTTCAACGAAGGCATTGCCGAGGTGATGGCCTTCACGTCGTTCAAGGTCATGAAGGGGACCGCGGTGCTGCAGATTCCGATGTTCCGCGTGCGCGAGGCGCGCGACCGCGATTGGATTCCATTCGAGCGGCTCATCAAGGTGGATCACTTCTCGCCCGAGTACCAGTCGCACAAGCTCGCGGATTCGTTCTATGCGCAGGCCTGGCTCACCGTGCACTACGGGCTCATCGGCAATCCCGCCTTCGGTCGCCAGATGTTCGCGTACCTGCAGCAGCTCAACACCCTGCACCCGCACGAGGACGCCGTACGCAATTCGTTCGGCACCGACCTCGAGGCCATCGACAGGCAGCTGCGCGAATACTCCCGCAAGAATGACCTGCGGTCCGGCGCCCTGAAGATGGACGACATCCCAGCCGTGGAACTGCCTGCCGGCCAGCCCGTCGCCGCGAACGACGCCTACGCGCTGCTCATCGATCTCATGCTCGAGACCCGCGGGCACCCGGATCGCATCCGCCCGCTCGTCGCCGCGCTTTCGAAACGCGAGCCGAAATCGGCGCGGGCCGCCATCCTCACGGCGCGACTCGCCGCGATCGACGAGGACGAGGCCGCCTTCGAGGCCGCGGTGACCGCGGCGGAGTCGACACTGTCGCCGGGCGACTGGCAGGCGCGGCGCGATCTGGCCGGCGTGCTCATGCGCGTTGCGACCGAGTTCCGCCCGCTGTCCAAGCGCACCTCCGAAGACGAGACGCGCGATCTGGAGCGCGCCCTCAAGTGGTTCTCCGAAGCCGTCGCGCACAACGACCGGGACATCGTCGCGCTCTGGGGTTTCGGCACGGCCGCGACGCGTCTCGGCAAGGATCTGGACCAGGCCGAGAACGCCCTGGTGGCCGCATACAAGCTCGCGCCGGCGAGCGCGCAGATCGCGATGTCACTCGCCAATCTCAATGCCAGGCGCAACGAGCCGGATGCGATGGTGCCGTATCTCGAAGACACCATCCGCTACGCGACCGATCTGTCGATGCGTCGTTGGGCCGCGGAAACGCTGCTCGAGCTGCGCAAATTCCTGGCCGAACGCGATGCGATCGACGCGCAGAACGAGGCGCAGCGCAAGGCGTACGAGAAGCAGCTCGCCGACTACGAGAAGAAATACGGGAAGAGGAAGAAAAAGTAGCGCGCGAAGCCGCGCCGCGGGAAGGCCGGGCTACTTCTTCTTGCCGAGCAGCTGGTCGAGCACGTTGCTGCGGTCGCGGTCGGGGGCACCGGTGACGCCGGCGCGCTGTGCCGCTTCACCGACGCGCTTGCCGCTGCCGCGCTGGTTGTACGGGTCGAACCCGCCACCCTTGTCGCGGCCGGACACCTCGAGCTTGAGCTCGGAAGGTTTGGAATCTTCGACCTTGAGGTCGGCGATGGAGAGCTTCTTGATCGCGGCCGTCTGGCTGAGCGCCGCGAACTCGCCGGTGGCGATGGCGAAATCCCACACCGCCACTCCGCGCTCGTCGTGTTTCACGCGGCCCGCGGGGCGGTTCGATGCCCACATCGATTTCGATTCGGGCTCGGACTTCGGCTTCGGCCTCGGGGCCGAGCCGGAGAGCTGCTCGTACTCGCGCTTTTCTTTCTCCGCGCGCTGCAGGCGCATGGATTTCAAACGGACGGTGGTGCTCTCGATGCTGAAGCCACCCGAATCGGATGGCGATGGCATGGGGGCGCCGTCGCGGCGGCTGACTTCTTCTAGCGGTGGCTTGCGTTGGTCGGGCATGTCAGTGGCTCGAATGAACTCCGTGCTCTCTCACAGACTGTTTTCGGCGCAAAACGCTTCCTATTGAATCCCAAACAGTGATGGATTTCACAATGTCTGCACATCGCGACGTTGGAGGACGCGCGCAGGCTCGTCTATTTGCGCGCGCGGTCGGCGCGCAAGCTCCCCTATTTGCGCGCGCGGTCGGCGCGCAAACTCCCCTATTTGCGCGCGCGGTCGGCGCGCGCGACTCGCCAGACGCCGTCGTAGCGCCGGAACTCCACGCGCAGGCGCTCGCGTTCCGCGCCGCCGGAGGCCAGCGAGGTGACGGTCACGTCGGCCTGCGCCAATCCATCGGCCGGGAACTCCAGGTCGTCGACGTCGACCAGCAGCTCGATCTTCGGGTTCATGAGGAAGTAGGCGCGCAGGAAATCGCGCAGCTGGTTTTTGTCGAATCCGCGCGAGTCCGTGTACTCGTCGGCGACGAACTCGAGCACGTCGGAGGCGTCGCGCGCTTCCGCCGCTTCCTCGGCCTGCTCGATCAGCTCGTGAATTCTCTCTGCGTCGCTCGAGCGCGTTCCGCACGAGCAGACGAGCGTCACGGAAAAAAGTACGGCGAGGAATTTCATGCGGCGTCCTATTGCAGTTGAGTTCGTCAAGCACTATTGTTCGCGCGCGTTGCGGGGTTGGGAACCGGTCGTGACGTCCAGAAATGGTGCTCCGGACCCAGTTGGAGGTGGACAACTGAAATGAAGAAATCTGTGCGGTCTAACGACACCGAACCTGGACCCCGACTTCATACCGTCAATCAGTATCTCGAGAAGAATTTCCCCGACTTCTTTGCCGAAGCCCGTTTCCAAGTCGGAAACGACGATTACTTCCTCTACGCCCGCTTCGGCAAGTACCTCGCCAGCTCCATCGAGCATCGGCGCGTCTCCCGCGACAAGATCTACCGTGGCTTCACCGTGCTGAACAAGCTCGCGCGCAAGGCCGAGCGTGATCCACACGTGCGCCACATCCTGGTCAGCGGGCCGCTCGAAGAGCTCGTCGATGAGCCGAAGGCGCGCGCGATGGCGCTGAAGCGCCTGTCGCCGGTCGCGCAGGGCTACCTCGAAGGTCTCTGCGAATAGCGAATTAATGGGGACATTCCTCGTTTCCAGGAAACGGGGACATGCCTCATCGCGTCAGATCGAACGCCTCGCTGGATGGGCGAGGCGTGTCCCCGTTTCCTGGAAACGAGGAATGTCCCCATTACCTTTCCCGGTACCACCACCACTCATCTCCACAACCCGCCGGCCTTCCACGCCTCGAAGGCGGTGCGCAGCCAGCGCACCAGCGCGAACGCCATCCAGCTCGCCCACGCGAAGAACAGCGCGCGGTACACCCACATCGGCACGGACCAGATCGTCGGCGGCTCGAGCGCGCCGGTGGATTGATCCTGGAACCACCTGAAGTTGAGACCGCCAGAGTTGGACCCGGTCACTCCCATGTCGGGTGCGACCAGCAGGCCGTTGCGAATCCCCGAGAACACCAGCGTCGCGATCACGGTCATGGTGAAGGCGGCGAGCAGCAACTGCACGCCGTTGAAGACCCACTTGCGCGTGCTTTCCGGCGGCTGCCAGCCCGCGCGCCAGCGCATGACGAACAGCCACGCGGCGGTGAGCGCGAACACCCACCACGACTGCGTCGACAGGCCCAGCCCGAGCAGCAGCCACTCGGAGAACTTCAGCGGCGAGCGCGTCCATCCGCCGAGCAGCCACGCCACGGCGATGAACACCACGAGCTCGCCCCAGTAGAGGAACGCCGGTCCGACGCCCGCGCCGGTGGCGAACAGCGGCCAGCGCGATTCCGGCATCGACACGGCCTGCGTGATGTTGCTCGCGGGTGAACGCAGGTCGACACCGCCCGGACGCGTACGCAGGCCGACGTCGCCCGGCAGCTGCCACCGCACCTCCACGGCGTGCCCGCCGGGTCGAAGCGACAGCGGCAGCTCGCCGTTCTCGGGACGCAGCTGCTGGGACTGACCGTCGAAGGTCACCGACGATACGCGCGCCTCCGGCGGCAGCGTGATGACGTGCCGCCCGCCCTGCGTGCTGCGGTAGTTGAAGACCAGTGTCACCGTGGACGTGCGCTTGCCGACCTCGGTGTCCAGGGTGGCGTTGTCGATGGCGAGCGTGGTGCCGCGCGCCGCGGCCGGCCGTGTGACGCGCACCGTGAGCTTCTCGCCCGGACGCGGCATGAAGCGGAATTCCCACACCGGCGCGTTCACGTCCTGCGGCAGCACCGGCGGAAAGCCATCGAATGCGACGCTCCATTGCGGATTCACGATGAAGCTCCACACCTCGCCACGGGTCGCGTCGGCGGGCAGCGATAGCTCGATCGCCTCGGAGCGCGCGAGGCCCGAGTGCCACTGCATCCACGCCTGGCCGGCGGCGAGCCCGACGAGAGCATGGCCGTCGCGGGTCTCGACGCCGGCGGTCTGCACGGATTCGCCTTTGACCAGCGGCACCTCGACCGAGATCGCCGCGCGCTGTGGCGCGACGCGGGCGACATAAGTGTCGAGCGTCCAGTCGAGGTCGAGGTTGAACACCCGGTTCACGCGCACGTACGCCGGAAATTCGCTGCCGGCGGCCAGCGTGGCGCCCGAGCGCGACTCCGTGACGCGCGCCAGCTCGAGCGAACCGGCGACCAGGCGGCCTTCGTTGACGCCGCTCACCGTCCAGCCGCGCGCGCTCACCGAGATCGTGCGCGGCGGCTGCGGGAATGCCAGCGGAATCGACTCCGCGGCCGCGAGCCGGCCCGTGAGCCGCACGGTGTGCGCGCCCGGCGTCAGCGGCACCCACAGCGATTGATCTGCCTCGCGCGCGATCGCGAGCGTGCCGCGCGCGTCGACGGTGACCGAGTCGAGCTGCCAGCGGTCGCTGGCGTGCGGCATCGCGACGGCGATCTGCGCCAGCGTGCTCACCTCGAGGGTCACGTCGAGCCGCTCGCCATCGACCGCGACGCGGGCGTTCGTGATCTCCACGCAGGTGGGCGCGCAGCGCGGCGCTTCGGTGAGCCGCGTCTTGAGCTCTTCGAGCAGCGCGCCCGAAGGCGGCGACGGCTCCTGCGCGCGCGCCGGCGGTGCGGCCACGCCGATGGCCAGTGCCGCGGCGCACGCCAGCGGCGCCAGCGCGCCCGCGAACCCGGCGCCACCGCTCGATTCCGCAGGCATGGTCGGAGCATCGGCGGACGGGGTCGCATCGACGCGGCCGCCATCCGGCCGGCGCCAGCGATTGCCGAAGCTCAGCCAGGCGAGCCAGATGAGCAGCGTCGCCAATCCGATGACACCGGCGATGCGCCAGAAGAACAACGTGACCGGCCCGATGTAGATGAAGCGCACCTCGTCGGCGGCCTCGACCGGACCGGACCAGGAGAATGGATAGAAGTTGTATCGCCACGCGGGAATGCCCGGGCCCGCCTGCAGCACCGTGCCCGCGGCGTAGCGCTGCACCACCTGCGCTGAGTTGAGCCCGCTCGCTTTGCTGAAGAGACGGCCGGCGACGATGGCCGGTTCGCGGGCGGGTTCGGGCGCGGGCGCCGCAGACGCCGCCGCATCGGTCGATGCCGCGAGCTCCTCGACCACGTCGGCTTCGATCATCGGTGCCGCGATCTCGGCGGCGGCATCGGCCGACGGCTCGGCCAACCTGAACTGCGGCGATGCGGCCCATCTCGCCTCCAGCATGCCGCGCGACCCCGGGCCGAAACCGAGCTCGTTCTCGAGCTGCGGGTACAACGCCACGCGCACCTGCATCCACAGGAACGGCAGCAGCGCCAGGCCCAGCACCACGAAGCTCACCGTGCGGTAGCCACGCGCGAATCTCTGGAACCGGCCGGCCGGCGCCGAGCGCGCGATCGCCAGCGCCGCGAGCAGGTTGCCCCACAGCCAGATGTACCCGGGCGCCTCCTGGTAAGTCAGCAGCAGCGCCAGCGCCGCCACCACGGCGGGCGCGATGCCCGCGGTCCAGTACACGAACACCACGACCACGACGAGGCCGAACACGTTCCACAGGCCCCAGTTCTCGAGCCACGCGCCGCCGGCGCTGTCCGTGCCGGGCGCGGCCAGCAGGCGATGGCCCGGCGGCAGGTGCAGCCGGCCCGACACGTGGTCGAAGCGGCTGTCCCAGCCCGTGGCGGGCATCGCGCCGCCGCCGCCGCTCTTGCGCGCCACGGTAGTTAGATTGAGCCGCGGGCTGCGCAGCTCGAGGCCGGCGCGGCCGTCCTTGCCGTCGGTGACCAGCAGCTGCTCGCCGTTCAGCGTGCCGCTCGCGAGCGTGAACGGCGCGTGCATGTCGAGGCGCCAGTCGCGGCGCAGTGTGCCGACGATGGTGTCGACGGCGGTGAAGCCGCCGTGGTCGAAGTCGAGCCACAGGTTGCGGGTCAACGCGAGCTGGTTGTCGTCGGCGTTCGCCAGGCCGCGGCTGCGCTCGACGATGCGCAGCTTGCTGTCGTCGGTCATGCGGAATGCGGGCAACTGGCGCCATTCCGGCGGCACGCTGGCCTGCGCGGGGTCGATGCCGTCGGCGCCTTCGGCCGCGGCCACGCGCAGCAGGTCGTTGGACTGGAAGCTCCAGATCTCGTCGCGGGCCCATTTGTCGCCGGCCTTCGGCCGCGCGAGCTCGTCCGCGACGCCGGCGGCGCGCGCCTCGAGGAGGATCTCGTGGCTGCCGGCGCGTACCTGCACGCGTAGGCTGCCGTCGCGCTCCAGCCGCGCGGGCAGCGCGCCCGTGAGGCTGAGCGGGACGAACCCGTCCGGCAGCGCGCGCGCCAGCAGCTCCTCGCGCGCGTCGCCGGCGACGTTGAGGCGGATGCGCGTCAGTAGATAGGCTGGGATGTCGTCGCGCAGCAGACGGTACACCTGCACTTCCAGGGCGGCGGGCTGCTCGGCGCTGCGGCGCTTGCCCAGCCACAGCGCGTTGCCGGGCCGCTCGGGCTGCGCGACGCGCTGGCCGTCGACGGTGAGATCGACGATGGCGGTGTTGTCCGGCAGCGGCAGCGACTCGGGCCGCACGCTCCACTCGAAGCGGCCGGACACGGCATGGGTGCCGGCCGGCAGCAGCAGGCGCGGTGATTCGCCCACCGCCACCACGGGCGCGGCGGCGCCGTTCAGCCGCACATCGCGCGGCCAGTGCTCGCGATCGCCCGGCAGCTCCACCCAGGTCTCGGCGTAGGTCTGCCAGCGCTGCGTGAACGTGCCGCCGCGGGCGTCGACGGCGAGCGCCAGACGCTCGGGCCAGGTGCAGCGGTAGTAGTGCTCGGCCACCGGCTCGCCGCTGGTGAGCGGCGCGCTGGCGAGAAACGGGCAGCGGCGGAATTCCTCGCCGCGCAGCACCCAGCCCTGCCAGTCGCGCAGGGCGGGCGGAAGCGACTGCTGCGCGCGCGTGGCACCGGATGCGAGCAGGGCCAGCGCGATGAGCGTCGCGCGCAGCAGAGCCGGCGGATCTGTTCTTCGCAAGCTGGCGGTGTTTCGCACGATGGACTCGCTCCCGGAAAGATAGATCGGCGCCTTATTCCAGTGTAACAACGCCCACCGCGCCGGGATTGGTCTAACATCGCCGGCTCGATGAACAGCGCCCACGACGTCCTGGATTTCTGGTTCGACGGCGAAGCTCCCGCCACCGGCGCGCGGCTCGCCGAGCGCTCGACGTTCTGGTTCGGCGGTGACGGCGCCGCGGCGCAGGCCGAGCGCGATGCGCTGATCCGCACCACGCTCGAGCCGCTGCTCGAACGTGCCGCGCGCGGCGAGCTCACGGCGTGGAGCAGCGGCCCGAGGCGCCGGCTCGCGCTGATCCTGCTGTTCGACCAGGTGCCGCGCAATGCGTATCGCGGCACCGCCGCCGCGTTCGCGTTCGACCGCGAGGCGCTGGGGCTGGCGTTCGAGGGCATGCAGCTCGCGGCCGACGCGGCTCTGGCGCCGCTCGAGCGCGTGTTCTTCTATCTACCGCTGGAGCACGCGGAATCGATCGAGGCGCAGAACGCCTCCGTGGCGGCGTACGAGCAGCTGGCCGCGGATGCGCCGGCCGACCTGCGCGAGTTCTGCGCGTCGTGTCTGGAGTACGCGCGCGGGCACCGCGAGATCATCCGCAAATTCGGGCGGTTTCCGCATCGGAACGCGGTGCTGGCGCGCGCGAGCACGCCGGAGGAGATCGAATGGTTGAAGAGCGGGGAGAAGTTCGGGCAGTAGACGGGTGGGTGGAAATGGGGACATTCCTCATTATTCTTGTAACAAAGGGAAATGGGGACATTCCTCATTATCCTTGTAACAAAGCCTGCGAAGCGCTCGAGAGTCCTCCGCGGCGCCGCTTTGTTACAAGGATAATGAGGAATGTCCCCATTTCCCTTTGTTACAAGAAAATGAGGAATGTCCCCATTTCCCTCAGTCGGCGACGTCGGGCTCGACGAAGCACCACGCCACTTCGGGAAACTTCGACTTGATGCGCCGCTCGAGCGCATTGAGGCAGGCGACCGCGGCCTCGAGCGACATGCCGGCGCGCATGCGCACCTTCAGCGCCAGCATCACATCGGGCCCCATCTGCATGGTGATCGCGTTCAGCAGCTCGTCGATGTCCGGGTCTGCGGCCACCTCGGCGCGCAGCGCCTCCTGCAGGTCGTCTTCCGCCGAGCGGCCCACGATGAGGCCCTTGATGCGCACGGCCACGAACACCGACACGCACACCAGCACGACGCCGATGCAGATCGATCCGAGCGCATCGAACAACCCGTTACCGGTGGCCATGGCCAGGGCCACGAACACGAACGCGAGCACCAGGCCGACCAGCGCGGCGACGTCCTCGCCCAGCACCACGACGAGCTCCGCATTGCGCGTGTGGCGCAGCCAGTACCCGAGCGGCCGGTCCTTGCGCAGCTTCGCGATCTCGCGCAGGCAGCCCAACAAACTACCGAACTCGAGCGCCACCGAAACGGCCAGCACCACCAGTGCCACCCACGGTTTGTTGAGCAGCTCGGGCTCGTGCAGCTTGTGCCAGCCCTCGTAGATGGAGAACAGCCCGCCCATCGAGAACAGCAGCAGCGCGACGACGAAGCTCCAGAAGTACGACACCTTGCCGTAGCCGAGCGGATGCTTCGCATCGGGCGGCTTCTGCGACTGCCGCAGGCCGATGAACAGCAGCACCTGGTTGCCACAGTCCGCGAACGAGTGGATGGCCTCCGCCAGCATGCTGCCCGAGTGGGTGTAGAACGACGCGCCGAGCTTCGCGAGGGCGATGCCGAGATTCGCGACGAAGGCGTAGAGGATCGCCTTCGCCGAAGAGCCGTGATCCGACACGCGCGCTACTTCTGCGGCGCGAAGTCGGGGTCGGAGAGTTTCATCTCCGTCACCGCACCATATTTCGCGGCCGCTTCGCGGATCTTCTGCGCATCGCCGATGAGCACCATCACCAGGTCGCCGGGCCGCGGGAATGCATCCGCGGTCACCGCCGCGCTTTCCGGCAGGTCCACCCGGGCGAGGGCCGGCCCGTAGCCTTCGATGTAATCCTTGCCGAGCCCGAAGAACTCGAGGTCCGAGATGGCCGAGGCCCAATGCGCCGCGGTCTCGAGCTGCAGCGGAAACTGCCCCAGCACGTAGGCACGCGCGGATTCGAGCATCGCGGGCTCGAGCGCGCCGCGCTCGAGCTGTTCGAGCGTCGCCAGCGTGAGATCGATCGCCTTGCCGGTGTTCTCGGTCTGCGTGAACGAGGCGATCTGGAACTCGCCGGCCACGCTGCCGCGTGCGAAACGCGATGAGGCGCCGTACGACAGGCCCGACTTGATGCGCAGCTCGGTGTTGAGGATGGACGTGAAGCGCCCGCCGTACAGGGTGTTCATGAGGTCGAGCGCCGGGCGGCCGCTGTAGCGTCTATCTACCCCGACGTTGCCCAGCCAGAAATAGGTCTGCACGGAGCCAGGGGAGTCGACCAGCAGCACGCGCCGTCCGGTGACGCGCGGCGCGGGCCGCAACACCGGCGCCGCGTTCCGGGCCTTGGCCCAGGTGCCGAACGCCTGCGTCAGCGTCTGCTTCATCCACTTGGGGTCGAGGTCGCCGGCGAAGACGAGCGTGGCGCGGTCGGCGCCGAAATTCGCGGCGTGGTAGCTCACCACGTCGGCATGCACGATCGACGCCAGCGAGCGCTCGCTGCCGCCGCGCGGCCGGCCGTAGGGGTGCGCACCGAACAGCGCCGCGCGCCCATAGATGCCGAGCAGCTGTGAGGGGTCCGAATCCTTCGCCGACTTGATGAATTCGATTTCGCGATCGCGATACGAGGCGAACTCCTGCGCTTCGAGATGCGGGCGCATCAGCGCGTCGGCCAGCAGCTCGATCATGAGCGCGCGGTCGCGCGCCAGGAATTGCCCGCTGAAGGTTATCGACTCGGCTCCCGCGCCCGCGCCGAAGCTGCCGCCCACGCCTTCGACCGCGTCGGCGAATTCGTAGGCGTTGCGCTTGCCCGCGCCGCGGTCGAGCAGCCCGGCCACCAGCGAGGCGACGCCGGGTTTTCCGGCCGGGTCGGCCGACGCGCCCCCGCGCACGAAGCCGCTGAAGGCGATCAGGGGCACGTCTTTCTTCGGCACCAGCACTATGACCAGGCCGTTGGGCAGCACGAAGCGCTGGTTGGAAGGCACTTTCACGCCGGCAGGCGCGGCCGGCATGGTTCCCGTTTCGGCGGCGGCGGCCACCTGGAGGAATGCGCCGGCGGCGAGCAGCAGCGCGCACGCGCGCAGGTGGTGACGGAGGCGGCTCATGGCTTCGCCTCCGGTTTCGCAGCCGCGGGAGCCGCGTCTGGTGCCGGTGCCGGTGCCGGCGGCGATTCGAGCACGCCCACCGTGCGCCGGGTCTTCTTGAAGACGAGCGCGGCGGCTTTCTGCACGTCCTCGCGCGTCACCTTCTCGTACGTCGCGGGTGCGTCGAACAGCTTCTTGTAATCACCCTCGTACACGTCGAACTGGCCTAACAGGCTTGCCTTGCCGTCGATGGTCGCGATCTGCTTCCAGAACGAGGATGCATACAGGTTCTTGGCACGCGCGAGTTCGGCATCGGTGACACCGTTGGCGACCAATTCGCCGAGCGCGGCGTCGAGCACTTTCTCCACCGCGCCCACGTCCGCGCCCTCGGGCAGCGTGAGGGTCAGCCACGTGAGGCCCGGATCGAAACCCTCCGAGAAGACCCCGCCGACGTCGATGGCGATCTTCTTCTCCTCGACCAGCAGGCGGTGCAAGCGCGCCGCGTTGCCCTCGGTGAGGATGGTCATGAGCAGATTGATGGCCGGCCCCTGCGGGTCGTTCGCGGCCGGCGACTTGTACGCGTAGTACAGCAGCGGGGTCTGCGCATCGCGCTCCACCGTCACCCGCTTCTCGCCCAACTGCTCGGGCTCGGTGGTGCGCACCGGGGGCGGCGCGTCCTGCCGCGGTATCGGTTCTAGATAGCGCTTCGCGAGCGCGAACACTTCATCGGCGCCGACGTCTCCGACCAGGATCAGCGTGCAGTTGTTCGGCGCGTAGTTCGTCTTGAAGAACTTCTGCAGGTCCTCGAGCTTCCAGCTCTGGATGTCCGCGGGCCAGCCGACGGTGGGAATGGAATACGGGTGCGCGACGAACGCGGTGGCCTGCATCTGCTCGGCGAGGAAACCCTCGTTGCTGTCCTCGGCGCGCAGCCGGCGCTCCGAGTACACGACACCGCGCTCGCTCTCGATGACCTTCGGATCGAACGACAGGTTCGCGAGCCGGTCGCCCTCGAGGTCGAACACCAGGTCGAGCGCGCTGCGCGGAACCCAGTCCTGGTAGACGGTGACGTTGTCGTTCGTGAAGGCGTTGTTGGATCCGCCCTGGGCTTCCATCAGGCGGTCGAATTCACCCGGCGCGCGCTTGCTGGTGCCGTTGAACATCATGTGCTCGAAGAAGTGCGCGAGCCCGGTGATGCCCGGAACCTCGTTGCGGCTTCCGACCCGCACCCAGTTGTAGAGCGCGACGCTCGGGATGTCGCGGTCCGTCCAGACGATGACTTTCATGCCGTTCGCGAGCGTGGTCTCGCGCACCTGTTCGATGCCCGGTACCCGCGTCGGCGGCACCGGCTTTGCGGGCTTGGGTGCCGCGGCGGCGCAGGTGGCAATTGCGGCGACGATCGGCAGCAACGCGCTCAGCGCGCGCTCAAAGGCGGTTCTCGGCATGCGGCACCTCGAAAGGAAGTGCGCACTTTACACGCAGAAAAGAAAGCGCCGCACACAGGGGAAGTTGTGTGCGGCGCGAAGAAGCGAACACCGGGGAAAAGTTGTTCGCAGTCCTGTTGAGACGCCTCCGGGGCTATCTCGAAACCTTGACGGCGTGGATCGCCGCGAGCTGCGCTCGCGCCAGTCGTGCATCGAGCGGGGCAAACATCACTCCGCCGCGACGCCGCTTGACCATCATTCCCGCGCCCGCCGCCCGCAAACTCGCGATGCCCTGCGCGTGGGGAAGAATCAGCGTAACTGTCGATCTCGCTGTCACGAGATAGATAAAGCAACCGCCGTGCCAGGTGGTCGTGGTGAGCAAAATCAAACACTTGGGAACCCCGCCACACGGCCGAGGCCGGGCCAGGTGACGCTGCGCGTCAGTAAGTGACGCGCTTCAAGCGCGGTAGGTTCGAATCTGCCGGCCTTCTGTTAAGGCGGCGGCAACACCACGACACAGGGCTTGTTCGACGACTTGAGACCGCCGCACACCGCGCGCGCCTGCGCCTCGTCGTGCACTTCCGCCTGCAGGCGATAGATCGTCTTGCCGCCCGCGTCGCCGACGACGACACGCGGGGCGAGGCCATCGAGCATGCCGCTCGCCTGGCCCTGCAATTTCTTCCACTCCTCGTTGGCGCGCTCCGCAGACGAAAACGCGCCCAGCTGCACGCCGAACCCACCGCCGGCGGCAACCGCGGCGGGCTCCGGAACCGTGGCGCCCGCACCCGCGGCGGAGGCAGATGCGGCCGAGTCGGCGGACGCCGCCGCGGACGCGCCGGAGGCCGACGAAGAAAAGGCATCGATGCGGATCTGCGCCTCGCGGGCCCACTTGCCCGCGGGATGCTGCGCGAGGAATTGACGGTACGCTTCGATCGAATCCACCCCTGCGGCGCTGCGCCAATCCTTTTCTTCCGCGAGCTGCGCGAGCCGTTCGCGCGCGGTGGCGACGAGCGCGCTGTCGGGGTGCGCGTCGATGAACTGCTCGTACGACTCGGAGGAATCCGCGGCCTGCGCCGAGCGCCAGTCGATCTTCTCGCGACTGCAGCCAACGAGCGACAGCGACGAGACTGCGAACACGATCACGAGTGCGCGGACGGACATGGTTATGATCCCCGAGAACGAACGGTTTATTGTAGTTGCGGGGAGTGCCTCATGTCCGATGAACCCAAACGCAGACTCGTCGATCGGCTGGGCATGTCGCCCACCGTCATCGCCGAGAGCACGACCATCGTCGGCGACATCGAGACACAGGGTCCGCTCATGGTGTCGGGGCACGTGCAGGGCAATGGCCGCGTCGGTGGCACCCTCTCGGTGAGCAAGGCGGCGCACTGGGTGGGCGACATCAGCGCACGCTCGGCGGTGCTGGCCGGCAAGGTCACTGGAAAGGTCGTGATCGAGGAGAAGCTCGAGATCTCCGCGAGCGCGGTGATCCAGGGTGAGATCGTCGCGAAGGTGCTGGCGATCGCGAACGGCGCGCGCATCGAGGGCGAGGTCACCGTGACCAGCGGCAAGCCCATTCTCAAGTTCGAAGAGAAGCGCGCCGCCGGCTAGCCTCCGCGGCGCGCCTCGGCCGTCCGCGCTGTCACGGGACTATCTTGTGCAGCGTGCCGGTGTTCACCGCGTTGCCGATGTGCACGATATACAGCTCCCCGGCCGTGTCCTGGCCGAACGAGACGATCGACAGGCCGGTGTCCTGGCCCGAATTCGCGGCCAATGTGAGGGTGGGCTGGGTATCGCGCGCGATGTGCCAGAGTCGGCCACCGTAGTCGGCGAACACGTAGCGGCCGACCAGCCCCGGGATCGCGGTGCCGCGGTATACGAATCCGCCCGTCGTCGAGAAGCCGAGACTGCGCCCGTACTGCGCCACCGGAGGTCTGGGATTGGGGTTCGACCCGCACGGGTCGTTGCTGTAGTCGTTGGTGCCTTCGAAGCAGCGCCAGCCGTAGTTGCCGCCGCGCATCACTAGGTCGACTTCCTCGAGAGCAGATTGGCCGACGTCGTTGAGCCACAGCTCATTGGTGCCGCCACGGTCGAAGCTCCAGCGCCAGGGATTGCGGAAGCCGTAGGCGTAGATCTCGGGACAGTTCGCGGCACCCGTGCCGCCCGTGCAGCGCGCATTGCCCGCGTAGGGATTGCCCGTGGCGCCGGACGGGATGGAATAAGGCGTCGCCATGCTCGCGTTGGCGATGTCGATGCGCAGCATCTTGCCTAACAACGTAGTCAGTAGCTGGCCGTTGCCGATGGTGCCGTGCCCGTCGCCGCCGCCGCCACCGTCACCGATGCCGATGTAGAGGAACCCGTCGGGGCCGAACGCGATGTTGCCGCCGTTGTGGTTGGTTTCCGGGTCGGCGACGTTCAACAGCTCGAGCTCGGTCGCCGGGTCGAGCGCCGTGCCGCCGGCGTTCAGCCGGAACTGCGACACGCGATCCATGATCCCGCCGCCGGGGTTGCCGGTGTAGTACAGGAACACGCGCGGATCGGTGGGGTAGTTCGGGTGGAAGGCCATGCCGAGCAGGCCGCGCTCGTCGCCGACGTTGCCGGGAGCGGAGTTGAGCCGCGAGGATATGTCGATGAACGTGGTCTTGGCCGACACATTCGCGGTGTTTGCGAACGATTGCACCGTGCCGGTCTTCTCCACCACGTACCAGCGGGTATCGTCGTTGGGTGCCTGCAGCATCGCCACGGGCTGGTTGAAATTCCCCAGGCCCTGGAACACGCGCGTGAACGCGACGGTGACCGGTGGCGGATTCATGTCCGTGGTGGCGGCGGCGGCCGTGGACGCCGCCGAGATATTTCCGGGGTTCGCGGCATCGTAGGCGCGCACGGTGTAGCTGTAGGTGGTGGCGGGCGACAGGCCACTGTCCGTGTAGCTAGTGGCGGGCGCCGGCACGGACACGAGGGGAGTGCCGCTGCCGTCGCGGAAAATCTGATAGCCCGCGAGGCCCGCGCCGGCATCCGTCGACGCGGTCCACGAGACGCGGATCGACGTGTTCGACTGTGCCATGGCCGTCACGTTCTGCGGCACCGTGGGCGGCGTGGTATCCGAAGGCGGATTCGCGTTCGTGGTCGCGGTCGCGGCCGCCGACAGCGCGGAGGTATTCGCGGGGCTGGCCAGGTCGAACGCGCTCACGGTGTAGCTGTATTGCGTGCTCGGCGTGAGTCCGGTGTCCGTGAAAGTGACCGTCGGCGGCATCACGGTTGCGACGGGCGTGGCGCCGCCATTGCGGAACACGCGGTAGCCCGCGAGGCCCGCGCCCGCGTCGGTCGAAGCGCCCCACGAAACCAGCACCGTCGTCGCCGACTGCGTCACGGCGGTCACGTTCATGGGAACGCTGGGTGGAGTGGAATCCACCGGCACGGGCGGGGGCGTCACCACGCCGCCGCCATTGCCGTCGCCACCACCGCCGCAGCCGGCCACTGCCAGCAGCAACGCCTGGGCTGTGAGATAGACCGCGAAGCGCGGCGCGATTGGTCGCATGGAACCCTCCAAACAAGTCGGCGCGGCCGGGCCGGGACTGTTGTTAGCTCAACACAGCCGTCCCCGGATGCCTAGCTGTCCGGGTTAGGCGACAGCATTCGGGCGACACGGGCGTCGATCCATGTGCTGGCGCCCAGGTTCTCGATGAAGCCGCAATGGCCGCCGTGCGCCGTGGTGACGATCTCGAGCTCGCGGACGCGCGCGAGCCGCGCGAGATCCGCGCAGTCGATGATGGGATCGTCCAGCGCCGTGAGCACAGTGGCCGGCGCCGCGAGGGTTGTCAGACGATCGCCGGTCACGGCGTAGCCGGCGAGGTAGTCGTTCATCGTCGGATACTCGGTGTGCGCCAGCACCATCTCGTTGGTCATGGCGCGCAGGTTCTTGAGGCGCAGGATGTCGCCGAAGTCGTAGTGCCCGGGCCACACCTCCTGCTTGCGCGCCAGCGAGCGGCTCCACTTGCGCACGAAATAGCCGTGATAGACGGGAAACCCGCGCTCGAGTGTCACCAGCGTCTCGGCCGGGTCGAGCACGGGCGAGATGGCGATCACGCGTTCGATGCGCAGGTCGCGTGCCTCGCGGTGCGCCGCCACGCGCAGCATGAAATTGCCGCCCAGCGAAAAGCCCGCCAGCACCATCGGCAGCCCGGGAAAGCGCCCGGCCAGCGCGCGAACGGCGCCCACCACCTCGGGCAGCCGGCAGGAGTGGAACAGCTCGCGGTTCAGGTGGTGCGTGGCGCCGTGATCGCGCAGGTTGAGCCGCACCACCTCGCAGCCCGCCTCGAACAGGGTCTGCGCCAGCGACAGTAGATAGGTGGAATCCGAGCTGCCCTCCCAGCCGTGCAGCAGCACCGCGAGCCGCTTGCCCGGACCCGGGCCACCGGCAACCGCGCCGGGACTCGAGTGGAAAGCCTGCAGGGTGACGCCGTCGCCGCAGTCGAGCAGCATCTCGACGCTGGCGGCGCGCATCGGTTGCGCGCGGGCTTCGACGCGCGCGCGCCGCGCCGGCCAGTTGGGCAGGATGGATTGAAAGTGCGGGCCGCGCATCCAGCGGCGCGGTCGGAAGGTCGAATCGAGCGGATACCCGGTCACTGCGCCTGTGCGGGAGGCTGCGCCTGTTCTGCCGGGCGTGCCTGCGGGGGAGGAAGCACCCCGGCGGACGGGCCGGCGGCCATCGCGGCCCCGGGCACCGGGCCCGAGGCGGGCACGAGCTCGACCTGGGCGCCGCTCGCGGCCGCATCGACCGGCCCGGGAGCCGGCGGCGAATCCAGCGCATCGGCTGCCGGCACCACGGCCGGAATTGCCGGCGCGGCCGGCGGCGGGCTAACTACCGTCGCGCGCGCCCGCAGCGTCTCGACCTCGGCATAGGCGGCATCGAGGTCGGTGCGCAACGCCACGATCTCGCCGCCGCGCTGCCACCACTGCCACGACGTGTATGCGGCGCCGGCCAGCGCCAGCAGCGCGAGCGTCCAGCCGGCGATGAGGCCGAACGAGCGCCGGTCCGGAACCAGCGGCGGCGACTCGACCTGCGGCACCGCGCGCGCGGGCAGCAGCGCCGCGAGATCGCCCTGCAGGCGCTCGGCGTGCGAATCCAGCGCCACGGCCAGGTGGCTGCGCAGCGCCGCGATTTCCGTGCGCAGCGTCTGGTCGAAAGCGGCGCGGATCTCGAGCGACAGTCTGGGCAGCAGCTCGGACACTTCGGCGCTGGCGGGGGCAGCGGACGACGCCGGATCCCGCGCCGTGGGCGCCGCGGAAACGACGATGCTGGATTCGTTCGCGGGCAGCAGCTCCGCGGACGGCGCCATGCGCGCGAAGGTTGTTTGTTCGTCGCCGCGGCGGTCGGCGACCAGCCGCAGCGCGTACAACAGCTTCGTGACGTCGGCCTGCTTGATCTGCTTCGGCAGCACGCCGTCCGCGCCGAGCGCGCGCGCCTGGCCGACGTACAGATCCCCCTCCTGCGAGGTGTACATGAGGATGGGAATGGCCGAGGTGCGCGGGTTGTTCTTGATCGTCTGCACGGCCTGGAAGCCGTCCATGCCCGGCATCATGTGATCCATGAAGATGACGTCGGGCTTGTTGCGCGTCAGGTAGTCGATGGCCGCTTCGGCGGACTCCGCCGCATCGACCGTGATCTGGTGGCGCTCGAGGATGCGCGCCAGAAACGCGCGTGCAGACTTGGAGTCGTCCACGACCAAGGCTCGCTTGGCAGACATCGATATCGCTCCCGTCGAACGGATTTATGGAAAGTCTATTGCCTAACGGGAATTGGTCAACCGCCCCGTGGGGCGTGCGGCACCGTTACCCGGACGGCGTCCGCTTCGGACGACGCTGGTAGCGCAGCTGCTGGAAAGTGATCCAGCGCACGAAAGACGGATTTACCCGCGACACGACACGCACGCCGCCGAACGGCGAAACGCATACTCGCAGCGTCGATGTCGCATGCGACAAAGACGCTGGCCAATGTGCCGAGCAAGTCGAGGTCGACGAGCCCTGATGCGAAGTCGACCGGGGTCTTAGCGCAAGCTGCCCCAGGAGCCGGTCTCGATTGAGGAGCTGCGTTCCACTACGGCGCCCGCAACGGGCGCCGTATTTTTTCAGGCCGCGGAGTCCGCCGGCGCGGCCACGCGCTGAGTCTGGGCATGCGCCGCATGCACCTTTTCGTAGAACGTCAGCAGCCGCCGCGCCATGGCCTGCGAGGCCCAGCTCTGCGCATGCGCGCGCAGCTGCGCGCGACGCGGGTCGGCCGCCGGCAGTGCCAGCGCGTCGAACACGGCGTCGGCGAAGGCCGTTTCGCTCTCGGGCACGACGAACGCACCGCAGCCCTCGGTCAGGATGGAGCGCGTGCCGAGCTCGGCGGTGGAGACCACCGGCGTGCCCTGCGCCATCGCCTCGAGCAGCACCAGGCCCTGGGTTTCCGTGCGCGACGCGAACACGAAGGCATCGCCGGCCGCGTAGCAGTTCGGCAGGTCGGTGTTGCGGTCCAGGTAGCCGATGAAGCGCACCGCCGACTCGACCCCGAGCTCGCGGGCGAGCCGGGTGAGGTGCTCGCGCGCCGGACCTTCGCCCGCGATGACGAACAGCGCGTCCGGCCGGCGCGCGCGTACCTTCACGAACATGCGCAGCAGGAAGTCGATGTTCTTCTCGTAGGCGACGCGCCCGACGTACAGCAGCAGCGGCCGATGCGCGGGCAAATCGAATTGCCTGCGGAAGCGCGCTCCGTCGCCGCGCACGAAGCTCTCGGCCGGCAACCCGGTGGGCAGCACCTCGATGGGCGTGGTGACGCCGTAGGCCAGCAGCGCATCGCGCATGGGCGCGCTGGGGCTGATCAGCGCGGCGACGTCGGAGCACTGCGAGCGCGTGAAATGGCGCGCCAGGAAGCGGCCGATCCGGCGCGGCAGGATCGGCACGTAGTGATGCAGGTAGTCTTCGAAGAATGTGTGATACGTCGCCACCACGGGCAGCCCGTGCGCGCGCGCGAATCGCACGCCGGCGTAGTGCGCGATGAACGGCGTGTGGATGTGCACGAGGTCCACGCGCGCTGCCAGGCGCGCGTCGAGCGCCTGCCGCAGTGGACGCGAGAGGAAGCGCCGGTCCTCCGGGTCTCGCGGCACTCCGCCCGATGCGACGCGCACGATGCCGGCGTCCGTGTCGGCGGGCGCGTTCGGATAGGCGGGTGCCACCAGCGTCGTCGACACGCCGAGCGTCTCGAGGTCTCCGCGAAACGTGCGGATCGAGGTGGAAACTCCGTTGACGCGCGGGAAGTAGACGTCGGAGACGTAGAGGATGCGCATGTCGTTGGTCGGGCGGCTCAGACCAGCGCGGAGCCGCACAGCCCGGTGGCCGCGCCGATCAGCGCGCCGACCAGCACGTCGGTGGGATAGTGCAGCCCGAGCACCACGCGCGACGCGGCGATGGCCAGCGCCAGCGGCACCAGCAGCACCGCGAGCTCGGGAAAGGCCGCGATGCCCTGCCAGGAGAACGCCACCGCGTGCAGAGTGTGCCCCGACGGAAAGCTGTAGCGATCGAGCGGCGCGCCGGCCAGCGAGATGCCGGAGTGGCGGATGTAGGGCCGCTCGCGCACGAAGGTGCGCTTGAGGAATTTGTAGAGCGTGAGACC
>JBIOZI010000316.1:0-4519 GCA_044871085.1 Steroidobacteraceae bacterium
CGTACGGTGTCGCGAAGATCTACACGCCCGAGGACGGACGGCGCCTCGGGCTCGCGGGAATGATCGCGGACGTATTCGCGCGCGTCGCGCGGCGGCCGCCGATCGCGGCACCCGCGGCGATTCCGCAGGCCACTCAGCATGGCGAGCTCGCGCGCGCCATCACGCTGCTCGAAGGCGGCGGCGCGGGTGACGCCATCGACGATTTCCGGCGCATGCTGTCGGCGGCGGTGAGCGAAAAACGCGGGCTCGCACCGGCCGTGGGCCTCACCGGCACCGGTGGCGCCGGCAAGAGCTCGCTCACCGACGAGCTGCTGCAACGCTTCCTGCGGCAGTTCCCCGGGCGCCAGGTGGCGGTGGTGGCCATCGACCCCACGCGGCGCCGCTCCGGCGGCGCCTTGTTAGGCGACCGCATCCGCATGAACTCCCTGTCGGCGCCGCAGGTTTTCATGCGTTCGCTGGCCACCAGGCGCCAGCACCTGGCGACCAGCGAGGTGCTCGCCGACGTCATCGCCCTGTACCGCGCCGCGGGTTTCGATCTCATCGTGGTCGAGACGGCGGGCATCGGCCAGAGCGATACCGAGATCGTCGACGTCGCCGACCTGTCGCTGTACGTGATGACCGCGGAGTACGGCGCGGCCAGCCAGCTCGAGAAGATCGACATGCTCGACTTCGCGGATTTCGTGGTGCTGAACAAGTTCGAGAAGCGCGGCGCGGAGGATGCCCTGCGCGACGTGCGCAAGCAGTGGCGGCGCAATCACCCCGACCGCATGAAGCTCGCCGACGCCGACGTGCCCGTGTTCCCGACCATCGCGAGCCGCTTCAACGATCCGGGCGTCAACAAACTGTACCTGGCCCTGTGCGCGGCGCTCGACGGTGAGTCGGAGCCGGGCCGCTGGACGCGGGGCGATGCGGTTCCCGCCCTGCCGACGGAGTTCCGCACGCGCGATCCGCTGATCCCCGCGGCGCGCGCGCGCTACCTCGCGGACATCGCGACGCGCGGCCGGGATGTGCGCGCGCGCGACGATGCGCGCGCGGCGCTGGCGCAGCGTGCGCATGGGCTGTACACCACGCTCGAAACGCTCGGCGATCCCGCGCTCCCCGTGCCGCTGCAGCCGGCGCCATCGCCCTCCGGGCCGGCGGACGCGTCCGACGACGCGGCGCTGCACGCAGTGCGCGCCGCCTACAACCGGACGCTGGCCGAGCTCGGTGGCGCGGCCGTGGCGGCGCTCGCCGCGTGGCCGGCGCGGGTTCGTGGAGTCACGGACGCCGACTATTCGTACAGCGTGCGCGGCCGCGAGCTGCGCGGCTCCAACTACTCCGAGTCGCTGAGCCACCAGCCGATTCCGAAGCTCGCGCCGCCGCGCCACACCGGCTGGGGTGAGATCCTGCGCTTCCTGCAGAACGAGAACCTGCCGGGCGCCTTTCCGTACACCAGCGGCGTGTATCCGTACCGCCGCGAGGAAGAGGATCCGACGCGCATGTTCGCGGGCGAGGGCGCGCCGGAGCGCACCAACCGCCGCTTCCACTACCTGGCCGCGGGACACGAGGCCACGCGCCTGTCTACCGCGTTCGACTCCACCACGCTCTACGGCGAGGACCCGGATCTGCGTCCCGACGTGTTCGGCCGCACCGGCAACTCGGGCGTGTCGATCGCCACGCTCGACGACATGAAGCGCCTGTATTCCGGCTTCGACCTGTGCGCGCCGTCGACGTCGGTGTCGATGACCATCAACGGCCCCGCGCCGATGATCCTCGCGATGTACATGAACACCGCCATCGACCAGCGCGTCGAGACGTTCCTGCGCGAGGCGGGCCGCTGGGAGGCGGCGCAGGCGGCGCTGGGGACGGCGCGCCCCGTGTATCGCGGCGAGCTGCCCGCGGGTCACGACGGCTCCGGCCTGGGGTTGCTGGGCGCGAGCGGGCGTGCGCTCGTCGCCGCGGGTGTGCTGGCCGAGGCGGAGTACACCCGGCTGCGCGCGGAGGCGCTGTCACGCGTGCGCGGCACCGTGCAGGCGGACATCCTCAAGGAGGACCAGGCGCAGAACACCTGCATCTTCTCCACCGAGTTCGCGCTGCGCATGATGGGCGACGTCCAGCAGTTCTTCAGCGACAACGACGTGCGGAACTTCTACTCGGTGTCGATTTCGGGCTATCACATCGCCGAGGCCGGCGCGAACCCGGTGACGCAGCTGGCGTTCACGCTGGCGAACGGATTCACCATCGTCGAGTACTACCTGTCGCGCGGCATGAAGATCGACGACTTCGCGCCGAACCTGTCGTTCTTCTTTTCGAACGGCATGGATGCCGAATACGCCGTGATCGGGCGCGTCGCGCGGCGCATCTGGGCGCGCGCGATGCGCGACGTGTACGAGGCCGGGCCGCGCAGCCAGATGCTCAAGTACCACATCCAGACCTCGGGACGCTCGCTGCACGCGCGCGAAATCCAGTTCAACGACATCCGCACCACGCTGCAGGCCATGTATGCGCTGTTCGACAACTGCAATTCGCTGCACACCAACGCCTACGACGAGGCCCTAACCACTCCCACGGAGGAGAGCGTGCGGCGCGCGGTCGCGATCCAGCTCATCATCAATCGCGAGCTCGGGCTCAACAAGATCCAGAATCCCTGGCAGGGCTCGTACGCCATCGAGGCGCTCACGGACCTGGTCGAAGAGGCGGTTTACAAGGAGTTCGAGTCGCTGGCGGAGCGCGGCGGCGTGCTGGGCGCGATGGAGACCATGTACCAGCGCGGCAAGATCCAGGAAGAGAGCATGCTGTACGAGACGCGCAAGCACGACGGCACACTGCCCATCGTCGGCGTCAACACGTTCCTCAACGAGCATGGCGAGAGCGAGCACGGCGCGGCGCCGCTGTTCCGCGCGCCGGAGGAGGAGCAGCGTGCCCAGGTGGATGCGGTGCACGCGTTCCAGGCGCGGCACGCCGAGACGGCACCCGCGGCATTGCGCCGCCTGCAGGAGGTCGCCGCGCGCGGGGAGAACGTGTTCGCCGAGCTGCTCGAGACGGTGCAGGTGTGCTCGCTGGGGCAGATCACGCGTGCGCTGTACGAAGTCGGTGGCCAATACCGCCGCCACATGTGAGGGACGCCGCGATTCCGGCTAGCCATCCGTCCCGGTGGCGCGCTCCATGAGATCCGGCTCGCCGAGCTCGCTCAGGATCGCGGCGCGCGTGCGGTCGCGCAGCAGCAGCGCCGGGTCCTCGTGCGGTGCGGGCGCCGCGGCCGCGGCGATCGGCGTGCCATAGCGCACCTCGATGCGGCCCGGCCGGGGAAAGACGCGTGTGGCGGGCATGTTCCGCCGTGTTCCGAGGATCACCGCCGGTACCACGGGGCAGGCCGCGCGCGCGGCGATCGCGAACGCACCCGTATGGAATTTTCCGAGCCCGACCTCGCTCGTGAACGTGCCCTCGGGAAAGAACACCAGCGAGTGGCCGCTCGCCGCGGTGCGCAGTACGCGCCGCGCGTCGGTCGCGCCCTTGTGCCGGTTGAATCGCTCGACGAACTCCGAGCCGATCCGGCGCAGCAGCAGGCCCGCCATCGGCACATCGTTCATCTCACGCTTGATGACGAAGCCGAAGCGCGGCGGCAGTGCCGCGGTCATGACGACGCCGTCGAGGTAGCTGGCGTGGTTGGCCACCACGACGCACTGGCTAGTCGGCAGATGCTCGACGCCTCGCACGCGCAGGGGCATTCCGGCCAGGAGACAGAACATTCTTGCTGCATTGCGGGTGGCGCCGCGCCGCAGCCGCAGGCTGGGCAGCAGCAGTACGAAGCCCAGCGCCGTCAGGGACACGGCCAGGAACACGATTGCGGCGTAGACGCCGTAGATGAAACGCAGGGGAACGGAGATCGCCGCCGGCCAGTACGCGCGCGGGGGAGCCGGGCTCGATGTCATGCGCGTCTTTGTGACTCGTAGGCGGGCGCTGTCATGTGAACCAGTTCTCTTTATGTTAATGGTTTTGCCGAGCTGTGAAGGTCATCACGCCTGTGGGAAACCCCGGTCCCCATACTGCCGCGACGCGTTAATCCGCACCCGTATTAAGGCAATCACGTCTTGGTCAAACAAGCTACAGCGTCCAATGAGACGCATGCTCCGGAAACCGCCGATGCCACCGTGTCGAAATTTCTCGATGCGGTCTGGATGGAGCGCGGTCTCTCGGCCAATACGCTCGCCGCGTACCGTGCCGACCTGACGGCGCTCGCGCGCTGGCTGGCCGAGCGCGGCATCCCGATCATCAAGACGACGCGCGCCGACCTGCTCGGCTTCATCGCGTATCGCGTCGAGGCGGGAGCACGGCCACGCTCGACCGCCCGCCAACTGTCCTCCTTCCGCCGGTTCTTCCGCTACTTCGTGCGCGAAGGTGTGCTCAAAGACGACCCGACGGCGCAGATTGCGATGCCGAAGATCGGCCGCTCGCTGCCGAAATCGCTCACGGAAGAAGAAGTCGAATCGCTGTTGAACGCGCCGGCCATCGCCGATCCGCTGGGTCATCGCGATCGCAC
>JBIOZI010000317.1:0-20457 GCA_044871085.1 Steroidobacteraceae bacterium
GTGTGGCGGGCGGCGCGCGATGCGCGGGTACGGCGATGCGCGGGCGGGGCGGGGCCGCGTCCGGGGTCGCACGCGGCCATTCTGCGCGGCTGGCCGCGCGGTCCGCGTACCGGGGTGCCGGCAGGCACCGGTTCTGCGACTTTGTACCGGGATCCGGGCGGTGCTGTGGTCGCCGGCTGACGGCTGCTCGGCCGTCGTTCTCGCGCCGCGCTGCGGCATGTCCGATGTCGGTGCCGTGCGGATGTTCCGTAGCCTCGTAGCCAT
Source organism: Steroidobacteraceae bacterium (assembly GCA_044871085.1). Taxonomy (GTDB): domain Bacteria; phylum Pseudomonadota; class Gammaproteobacteria; order Steroidobacterales; family Steroidobacteraceae; genus CADEED01. The sequence continues at coordinate 265 of JBIOZI010000317.1, forward strand.
GAGAACTCTGCGCAAGATCTACCTGATTGCCTCGATCGCGAGCGCCATCGTGAGCCTGATGCGGTACCGGCGCGGCACGCCCGCCCGCAAGCCGCGCGGCACGGCACGGCGCAATCACAAGGCACCGGCCCGCGCCGCCGCTCGCTAGTCGACAAACTACAGGCGACAAACAACCGATTCGCCGGGAAAACCCGGGCTCATCGTGCGCTTCGCACGCTGACAGCGTGTCGGCGTGGAACCGCGCTCCTGACCGGGGGTACTCATCGCAGACCCCCAAGAACAATCGATAACGTCAGGAGTAGAAAAATGAGGATGAAGCATCTGGTTGCCGTCATTGGCATCGTCGCGGCGGGGACCGCGATCGCCGGTGGCGCACCCAAGCCCAGGAATACCCTGTTCAATTTCGACGGCGCCATCGGCGTACAGCCGCTGCGCGCGGGCGGCACGGCCAATGCCGTCGCCGGCGTCAACCCGGGCGGTGCGCCCTGGGGCATGACCTCGTTCCGCGCCGTCATCAAGAACACCGGCGAGATCCGCGCGGTCGGCACGGGCGTGCTGCTCTGGGGGACGGACAACATCGGCACGCGCGGCGGTCCGCGCCAGGTGATCGTCTCGCTGTTCTGCCGCAATGCACCGGTGCCGCCGGCCGTTGCCGGAACCGTGCAGACCACGCCGTTCAACTCGCTGCCCGTCGATCTCGACGAGGACGGCGATTTCGAGGTGCGCGGCACGCTGGCCGACGCCACGGGGGCGGCCCCGCCCCTCAACTGCGGTGATGACGTCGACAACCGTCCTGTGTTGCTCGTCCGCGCCGTGACGCCCGCCAACCCGACCACCGGCGCGCCGGCCGCTCCGGGCGCCTGGTTCGCCGCGGGCGTGATCGCGCCGAAGCGCGCGCACGACCGCTGGTAGTAGTTAGGTAACTCTTGCTGGACCCCGGCGACAGGGACGTTGCCGGCTTTGACGGCAGGATGCGCGGCCCGGGCGGCCCGCGACGGCGCCACGCCGGGCATCCTTCTCCGACGCCCACGCCGGCCCCCGCATCGAGCGACGCGGGCAGGCGACGAATTCCCACACGGCGTACGTAGTCTCGACGATGGCCATACGGGCCCGCGCTCGCTAGCCTCGGTTCATGGCAGCCTCACCTCGCGCCGTGCGCACCGCGCTGCGGCATCCGCCGGACCCGGTCGACACGCTGGGCCCCGAATCCACGGTCGACTTGATGAGCGGCGCGACGATGCCGGTGCTCGGGCTCGGCACGTATCAACTCAAGCACCACACCATGCAGTCGGTCTCCCAGGCGCTCGCCGCGGGCTACCGGCTCATCGACACCTCCGGGGACTACCACACGCAACGTGGCATCGGTGATGCCATCCGCGCCCACGGCGCGCCGCGCGACCGGTTGTTCGTGGTCACCAAGGTGGAGGAGACCGACGACGCATTCAATGCGGTGTGCCGTAACCTCCTCGAGCTCAAGCTCGACTACGTCGACCTGGTGCTCATACACCGGCCGCCGGCGCGCGGCGTCGGCGAAGCGCTGTGGCGCGGCCTGCGGCGCGCGAAAACCGAGGGCCTGACGCGCGACATCGGGGTGTCGAACTACTCGATCGAGCAGATCGAGGAGCTGGTGTACCGCTCCGGCGAGCTGCCCGCCGTCAACCAGATCGAATGGAGCCCGTTCGGCCACAGCCCGCGCATGCTCGACTTCTGCCACGACAACGACATCGTCATACAGGCCTGGAGCCCGCTGACGCGCGGCACGCGTCTCAACGACGACAAGGTCGCGGCGATGGCGGCGCGCTACGGCAAGACGCCGGCGCAGCTGCTGATCCGCTGGAACCTGCAGCTGGGCGTGGTGCCGCTGCCGAAGGCGAACGACGCCGCGCACCAGCGCGACAACCTGCGCGTGTTCGATTTCGAGATTCAGCAGCTCGACATGGCGAAGCTGCGCACGCTCAACGAGCACTACTCGGCGCTGGGCCAGCTGCAGTACGTCTGAGCACGCGCCGTCACAGAGCGCGGTTGAGATCCTCGATCGAGACGTCCATGCGGTGCGCCTCGAGTGGATCTTTCTCGCTGAGCAGCGTGCGCGTCTGCACCAGCAGGTCGCGCACGCGTCGCAGTCCGGAGGGGTGCGAGCTGCGGATGTCGTCCTCGAGCGTACCACCGCCGCTCGCCGCCAGGAACAGGAACAGCGGCACCGCGGGCCGCAGATCGTAGTTGGCCCGCACAGCGATGCGGATCGCCCACTGGTCCGCGGCGATCTCGCGCATGCGCTCCTGCAGGAAGTTGCGGGGGCCGGACTCGACGTGGTCGAGCACGTGATGCGCGATCTCGTGCAGCAGCACCGTGGCGATGACGCCGTCGAGAATGCGTTCGCGGATCTCGACGCTGCGCTCGTCGGCGAGATCCAGGTGCGCGTCCGCGCAGGCGCCCTTGTTGGTGCCCGCGTACTCGGTGAAGGCGACCATCGGCCGATGTTCCTTGCCGTGCGCGAGCCGGCGGGAGTTCCGGCCCGCCACCTGGATCAGGTAGTTCGAGTACTCGCGAAAGCAGCCTTCGTTGCCGGATTTCTCCGCGATCATCGCGAGCGTCAGCCAGTCGGTGACCGCGAGCAGCCCCGAGTTGAACACCACGACGCGACGTTCGTGCAGGCCGCGGTGCGCGAGCGCGTTCGTGTCCCAGGCCGTGGGTGCTTCGAAGGATATGGTGTCGAGGATGTGCGCGGAGCGCGGGTCGAGCGAGGGGCGGATGCCGGCGACCAGCGCGAGTGCGGCCGCATCGATGCGCGCGCTGTACGGCGCGAGCTGGGGCACCTGCGCCTGGGCAATGCCCATGGCTTGCGCGCCGAGCGCGACGAGCAGGATCGCGAGGATGCGGGACCGGTTCATCTTCCGCCGATGTTGCCCAGGCCATCTGGCCATGTGTATCGGAGTTGTACGCCTTCCGGTGGCTGCGGTCATGTGCAGGTCGTCACATCTCCCGCCTGACAGCAAAAATCGAGCCGTTACAGGCATGTAGGCGCCGGAAATCGCCGGGACAGCCCGTAGGCGCGTCGCCGGATGCGCTGCGGCACCCGCTGCGCCCGGGGGTACGGCGCCGCCGCGGCGGCCTAATAACCTTGGCGCCCAGCCGGGATTGGTAACCGCGGTTTCGAGCCCGGGCCGTACCAATCCGCGGCGGATGAGCCGAAATCGTCCGCCGCTCGTAATCCGCCCGCGATGCGGGACAGAATGAGGTGGGTCTCTACGATCCGATACGAATTGGGGGTTTTCATGAAATTCGCGATACGCCTGGCAATGTTAGGGACATTGCTCTTCGTCAACGCCTGCGCGGCACAAACGGCTCCGAAGCAGAAGCTGGACGCGGCGCAGCCGAAGGCCGATCCGGACGCCGCCAGGGGATGCAATGGCTGCAGGTGGGAGAGCTTCCTCGGCAAGCCGATCCGCGTTCAACGCATCGAATGCACGTACGCTGGCAAGCCCGAGCACTGTCATCTGACTACGGAGAAATCCGAGCCCCGGCGCGAGGTGACCGTGACCTTCGACTCGAAGACCGGCGCGTTCAACTGGCAGCTCGAGACTCCCGGCAAGCCGGAAGATCGCATGGACTGCCCGAACCTGGCGCCGGACATGAACAACAAGCGCCTCATCGAAGGCACCTGCATCATCTACGACTCGGACCACGGTCCCGCGGTGCACTTCTTCCGCGCCACGGTCGTGCCGAAAGAATCCAACCCCAGAGAGCCGGCCATCACCGCGGAATTCCGCCACACGCCGTTCTGCACGGGTCCCGAGCCGGTGCACGACGGGCACATCCACCTCGGCGGAGACTGAGCGCCGCGCGTCCCTTAGTTAGGATGGAGAGGTCCGATGCGCGGCCATTGGTAATGCATTGGCCGCGCACGACAGAGTGAGAGGGACTTCTCTCTCCACGGTCATCGTCATATCGGGGGTAAATCATGCATGTCGCGACTCGACTCGCGCTGTTGGGCACCTTGCTGCTCATTTCCGCCTGCCACAAGCGCGATCCGCTGCCGCCGGAACCGTCCGTCTGCACGAACTGCAACTGGCAGAGTTTCGTCAACAAGCCTCAGCGCGTGCAGCGCATCGAATGCACGAACGAGGGCAAGCCCGAGCACTGTCATCTCACTACGGAAAATTTCGAGCCGCGGCGCGACGTGAGCGTCGCGTTCGATCAGGCTACCGGTGCGTTCAGCTGGCAGCTCGTGACGCCGGGCAAACCGGAAGACCGCATGGACTGCCCGTACCTCGCGCCCGATCCCGACGACAAACGCGTCATCTCGGGCACCTGCATCATCCATGACGCGGAGCAGGGCCCGGAGGTGCATTTCTTCCGGGCGCAGGTGGTGCCCAAAGAAGAAGACCCGACGAAGGGCCGGATCACCGCCGCATTCCGCCACGCTCCGTTCCGTGCCGCCGGCTCTGAACCGGTGCACGACGGACACATCCATCTCGGCGGCGAGCTGGACGGCGGCTGATCAGACCGCGCCGGCGAACTGCGGCGCGGCCACGATGACGGCACCGCACTTCCTGTCGCCGCGATAGCACAGCGGCGACAGGAAGCGATCCTTGTACGTGAGCACCTGGCCCTCCTTGTTGGGGCAGGAGCGGATCAGCATGCCGATGACGGCATGGGTGAGCGTGTCGAACACGGGTGCCCCGGACACACCGTCGTAGGCGTCGAGGTGCGCTTCGTAGCAACCCTCGTAGGCGCTGCGCCAGATCTCGCGCGAGCGCGCGTAGCGCATTGCGATGGCCTTCGGGTGCCCGAGGACGTACACGTCCTGCGTCGGCTCGTGCGGCTCGCGCGACACGCGCAGCGGGCGCCGGTCGGCATCCACAGGGCGGTCGAGCTCGAGCGTGACCCAATCGGTGCCGGGCGACTCGTTCGACCCGCCGCTCTCCACGCCGGTGACGGTGAACACGCTGCGGCGCTTGCTCATCACGGCGGGCGAGTGCGGCGCCGGCGGCGTCTGGAAGTCGAATACGACGTGGAACTCGCGTTTCGCGATGAGGTTCAGCGCGGACCGGCCGATGGTGTGCGCGGCGGTGAGAACGCGGTCCGGAGCGATCAAAAAGCAGCTCCCGGACACCCTCGCCCAGCGCCATTCGTTCGCCAGGTGGTCTTCCGGGAGCAGCTCCAGGACGTCCTTGTACCGCGATAGAAAGGGATCGAACGTATCGCCGACGGACACGATGCCCTGCCGCTCGAGCACCTCGTGCGCGACGAACAGCCCGACGGCATTCGAATTGCGGAGCACGCGGTCGGAAACGGCGCCCTGCGCCACCCACTGGCGCACGTCGCGCAGGTTGCCGCGCAGCCGTTCCGCGCGCAGCTTCCGCTGCAACTGGATCAGTGCCTGCGTCTCGTCCGCATCGAGCGGCCCGCCGCCGAGCTCATGCCAGCAGGGCTGCGGCTCGACGAACAATGGCGGCGCCTCTTCGAACTGGGAGTGTGTGAATTGTTTGCTGTCCATCGCCGGCTCCGACGGAGGGAGCGTCAGCGTGAGTACAGTACATAACCCCACGCAGCCACTCGTCTCCTCGTAGCCTTCTGTGACGACTCGCCACTTACTGACGGAATCCAGCGTCGCTGGGCGCGTGCCAGCGCTTCCGCGGGCGTCACCCCGCGGGCGAACTCCTCGTAGAAGGTCTCGGCGAACTGCCGCGCCAGGCCGTCCTCGACGGGCCACAGCGTCGCAATGACGTTACCGGCGCCCGCGCGCAGGAACGCGCGTTGCAGGCCGGGCATGCCCTCGGCGAAGCGGGTCGGCCCCACGGCCGTCTCGCAGGCGCTCAGGAACACGAGGCCCACGTCGCCGCGCCATTCCTGGATCTGGCCGGCCGAAAGCAGCTCCTTCGGAAGCGACAGCAGCGAGGCGAGCGGATGGCGCAGGTCGGCGTGGCCGTGCGTCGCGAAGTGCATCACCTCCGCGCCATCGACCATCAGCGAGTGCACACCTGCGACCGTGGCACTGTCGCCCTCGAGCACCTGCACCTGCTGCGACTCGCCGGCGAACCGCTTCAGCACCGCATCGACTTCGGCGCCCGCACCGGGCAGCGCGGGGAACAGCGATGACCCGCGCATCGCGGTGCTCACGCCCTGCGCATTCTCCGCGCCGCGCACCGCCACCAGGCGCCAGCGCCGTTTCGCGGCGGTGTGCGCTTCGTGCGTGTCGAGCAGCGACGGCACCATCGTCAACACGTGAGTCTCGGCGAAGCGCTTGCCCGGATCCGTGGGCGAGCGCAGCGCGGAGAACGGAATGAGGCTCAGCTCGTCGTCGGCGACGATGGTGACGTCGGCCGCGTCGGCGGCGACCACGTCGCGCGGCAGCAGCTGCGCGGACAGGTTCAGCAGCGCGTCGTCGTACGCCGCGGGCCTTTGCAGGCGGTCGATGTTCGCGGCCGCCAGCACCGCGCTGCGGATCTCGCGCGCCGTTCCCGGCAGCGTCCAGCCCTCGACACCTTCGGCCGTACGGCGCCAGAGGTAGCCGTGATTCGCGCCGAGCGAATAAGAAAGCTGCACCTGGCCTGGCGCGAGCGGCTTCCACTCCGGGCGCAGCTCCGAGTCCGCGGCGGGATGCGCATCGGCGCGAGAGGTGCGCACGCGGTCGATCTGCGCGCGCAGGGTGGCCATCTCGAGCTGCAGCTTCTCGATGGCGCGTGAATCGGGCTCCTCGCGCTCGCGCAGCTCGGCGAGGCGCACGTGACGGCTCGCGAGCTGTCCGAGCAGCCCGTCTAGCTCGGCGGTGTCTTTCGGCCCCGTACCCGCGCGCGCCAGCAGGAAATTGAGCGCACGGACTGTCTCGAGCACTTCGAGCGCGCGTTGCTGCGCGGCGTCGGTACCCGCGGCCGACATCTGCGCGTCCAGGTACTCGCGGAACAGTTGCTGCTGGCTCGCGCGCGTTGCGGCCTGCAGCTCGGGATTCGCGCTGCCGCGGCTGTACTTGATGACCAGCGTGATGGCGCGTTCGAAGTGGGCCACGGCTTCCTCGAGCGCGCCGCGCTCGAGCGCGGCGCTCGCGAGGACGCGCAGCGCGGTGATTTCCATCGGCAGGTCCGTGGTGGCCAGCGCGTGGGTCAGCGCGGCTCGCGCCAGCTCGATCGCCTCGGCGGTTTCAGCGGCGGGATGCGACCGGCCCAGTACCAGCAGCTCGGCCAGCGTCAGTTGCGCTTCGCGCAGCGCGGGGTGCTCCTGCACCTTGCGCGGCTCCTTCAGTCCGGCGCGGATGGCGGCCAGCGCGCGCGTGCGGTCGCCGAGCGCCGCGTAGTCGCGCGCGACTTCGATCTGCGCGCGCAGCCGCGGGATGGTGCTGTAGGCATGCTCGAGCGCGGCGCGGTGGGCCTCGAGCGCGCCGCGCGCATCGCCGGAGTCACGCAGCAGCAGGCCGCGCGCGCGCAGCGCGTTGAACATGCCCGGATCGTCCGCCAGCGCTTTCTGCGCAGCGAACGCCTCGTCGAAGAAAGTGCGCGCCTGCTCCACGTCGCCGCGCGCCCAGTACGCCACGCCCAACGACTGCAGCGCGCGCGTGCGCGGCGCGGCGCGGCCGGCGGACTCCGCGATCTGCTTGGCGCGCAGCAGCCGCTCGATCGCCAGGTCCGTCTGTCCCAGGTTGAGATTCGCGATGGCCGCGTTGCTGAGCAGCGTCGTGCGCGACTCGTCGTCCGGCATGAGCTCGATGTTACCCAGCAGCGATTCGAAGGCGCGGCTGGCGGCCGAATAGTCACCGCGCAACGTGGCGATCTGCGCGAGGTTGCGCGAAGCGAGTACTTCGCCCATGCGATACCCGGCGGACCGATACAGCGCGATCCCTTTCTCGATGTTGACGCGGGCGCTGTCCCATTCCTGCTCGTACACATCCATGATGGCCAGGTCGTTGTACGCGCGGCCCCGGCCAATGGCATCGAGCGGCGATTTCTCCGCGATGAGCCCGGTGAGCATGCGGCGCGCCTCCTGCTTGCACGCCAGCTTCTGCTCGGCGGTTTCGCTGCCGCTGTGGGCCATCTCCTGCAACGCCTGCGCTTCGATGCGCTGCGCCCGGGCGGCGTTCAGCGCGTCGCCGACTTCGGGCGCGGCGAACGCGGCGGCAGCCCGCCGCGCCTCGTCGCGCGCCTCGCGCCAGTTGATCTCGAATTGATAGAGCATGAACGCGCGCACGATGCGCGTACGCGCGGCGAGCAGGGCGTCGCCGCCGTCGCGCGCTTCGAAAGCCGCGATGGCGCGTTGCAGTTGTGGAGCCGCGTCGGTGGCGATGTCGCTCGTGGTGAGATCGGCGCGCGTGCCGCGGCTGAAGGCGCGGTAGGCGTCGAGCCGCGTCGCGACGCCGGCGCGCGCGAGGTCCGCGGCGCTGAAGGCTTCGACCGAGAGCCGCACGCTGCCGGGTTGTACGCTGTTTGCCGGGCCCTTGAGCTCGATCCGCATCGTGCCGCCCGCGGCGGGTGACTCGAGCACGGCGATTTCGATGCCTTCGCCGCGCCGCATACTCTCCACTTCGCGGCGCGTGTCTCCCGAGACGAGCGTGAGCGAGACGTCGGTGCCCTGTTCGTCGACGAACGCGACGACGATGGCGCTGGCGGGCGCCGTGACTTCGCGGACGGCGGAGTCGCTCAAACCCTCGCGCGTGAGCGCGACGGATTCGGCGAGCAGGGAGGTGCCGTTTACGGGCTGATGCGTGCCTGAACAGGCGAGCAGTGCGGCGAACGCTGCGTAGAGAATCGCGCGCCCGCGGCGCGCAGCCGCGGGAATGTCAGGGGCGCACGACACGCAGCTCGAAGAACTGCCGGCTGCTCGCCGACTTTACGTCGAGCCGGAGTCTGCGACCTTCGACGGCGGACAGATCGAGCACGACGGGCAGGACGCGCTCGTCATCGACCATGCGCGGTGACTGCGTGGCGCGGCCGCGCTCGATCTCGCCATGCTGTGTGAGTTCGATGAGCACCACGGTGAACTCGGGTGCCGTGTCGTTCACGTCGAGAACGACGTCGAGCCGCAGCGCTTCGTGGCCGGGCGTCTTGACGAGCGGCACGGGGGCGCCGCGCTGCTGTACCACGCGCAGCGTCTCGGACAGCCGGGACTCGAGGCGCGTTGGCAGTGTGTCAGTCATTGCGTACAGCGCATTTGGCGCCGGTGCGGCGAACTGGAGGAAACCCCAGATGCCGACCATCGCGACGATGACGGCGATGCTGGCGGCGAGGCGGTAGCGGGTCCAGCCTCCCGTATCGACCATTTCCTCTTTCTCGAGGGCCTGCATACCCCGCAACAATACGCGATCCGTGGCCACTTGTTCGGCCAGGTCGGGGTGCAGGAGGCAGTAATCCTCGAATGCTTCACGTTCGTCGACGCGCAAGCCGTCCCGGACGTAGCGCGCCACGTAGTGCTCGGTCTCGACCAATTCGCGGTTCAGTTCAGCCATGACTTCGGAATCCAAAACCCAACTAGACACAACAGGTCGCGGCTCGCCACCCCCCTCATATGGAGCAGTTCGCGGAGGCGGGCCCTCGCCCGGAACACTAGTTGGTCGAACGTTCCAGGCGCCAGGCCGTAGCTGCGGCAGATCTCAGTCTTCTCCTGCTCGAGCAGATAGAAGCGCTTCAGTATCTCTCTGTCGCGATCATGCGAAAGCTCACCAAGAAGTTGTCGAACCAGGGAAACCATTGAGGCTTTCTCTACGGAATCGTCCATGGGTGATTCGACAATAGCGGCGTTGACCGCGTCGGTATCCACAACTGTGTTGCGCGTCGCAAAACGGCGCCGGGCGTCGAAGGCCAGCTGCCGGGCGGTTTGCGCCGCGAAGGCCGCAAGCCGTGACGGATCTTCCATGCTGCGGCTGCGCAGGCGGTTGAGGACGATGAGGAGGGTGTCCTGGCACAGGTCCGCCGCCAGCTCCGAATCGTGCGCGCAGCGGGCGTAGAGGATCATCTTGAGGCCGGGACGCAGCCGTTCCATCAGCAAGCCTTCGGCGCCGGAATCGCCCGCGCCAATGCGCGCCGCCATTTCCCTGCACCATTTGCCGTCCTCAGGCGAATCCGATTCGCGTGTGCCGCCCTGATCGACCACGCGCAATTTTAATTCTGAAGTAGTGTCCATTCGCCAGCCGATATTCGCGGCTGGGAGGGCATTCTGCCATGGGGGGAGGGCCTGGACGCGGCCCATTGGGTCCATTGCACGCCCCCGGGCCCCCTTGGGGGCCGGGAACAGGCTCGGGCCCCGCGAGCGCCGTGGGAGATCGTCGCTCGCGTTTGCCGGCCGAAGCCGGCGGGCCCGGGTTCGTCGTAGTTAGTGGGTCTTGTAGTAGTCGTTGGCGCGGGTGGCGTACGAGCCGGCGCCGTCGTTGCGGGTCAGCTTGTCCAGCGAGTCGGCCGGTGCCGCCTGGAGCTGTTCCTTGGTGAACGGCACGACGTAGCTGCCGGCCGCCTCGTCGTAATTGAGCGCGGACCAGGGCACGGGATGATATTTCTCGTTCATCCCGAGGAAGCCGCCGAAGCCCACGACTGCGAAGAGAATTTGATTCGAGGTCTTCTCGAGAACGATGTCCTCGATCTCCCCGATCTTGTCTCCCGCGGTGTTCTTCACGGCCGTGCCGATGACTTTCTTGGCGCGAATGGCCGCGGTATGTCCGGTTGCGGTGGGCATTGCAGATACCTCCAGTAAGTTCTTTCGATTGATCAATCGCACCTTACGGAAGCGCGGCGGGGAGCACCCATCGGAGAAAGTCGCGGAGGTGTGTCAGCCGACGCGCGAGCCGCGCCCACGTCTCATGTCAGCGGACAGGGCCACTCGAGCGCGAGCCGTGCGCCGCCCAGGCTGGTGCTGGAATCCGCGACGACACGGCCGCGATGCAGGGTGGCGATGCGCGCGACGATCGCGAGCCCGAGCCCGACACCGCCCGTCTCGCGGTTGCGGCTGGTATCGAGCCGCGTGAACGCGCGAAACACCGCGGCGCGCTCCGCTTCGGGAATGCCGTCGCCGTCGTCCTCGACCACCAGGCGGTAGGTGTTCTGGTTGCGGGCGATGCTCACGTGCACGCGCCGGCGCGCATAGCGCAGCGCGTTCGCCAGCAGGTTGCTCAACGCCAGCTCCATGAGCCGCGGCTCCATCCATGCCGTTTCCATGTCGTCGGCGCGCTGCGTGCTCACCGTGCGTGCGTGCGGCGGGCAGGTGGACACCACCTGCAGCAGCCAGGGCTGCACCGGGATCGATTCGCATTTCATGCGCAGGCCGGGATGATCGAGACGCGCGTAGTCGAGCATGTCGGAGATGAGATCGTCGATCTGCTGCACGTCGTTGTTGATCGCGCGCAGCGACAGGTGCAGGCGCTCGTCGACCTCGCCTTCGAGCACCGCGACCGCGAAGCGCACGCGCGCCAGCGGCGTGCGCATTTCGTGCGACAGCGCGGCGGTCATCTCTTTCTGGCTCTGGATGAGCTGGCCGACGCGCGTGGACATCTCGTCGAGGTTGGTGGCGAGGCTGGTGAGCTGCGTGATGCGCCCCGCGGTTTCGACCGGCTGGCGGTAGTCGGATGCGAACTTCTGCGCGGCGTCCGTGAGCACGCGCAGGTCGGTGAGCAGCGGCTTGAGCCACAGCCCCACGATGAGCAGGATGGACGCGTAGAAGAACACCGGCAGGAAACGCACCAGCCAGCTCTCGGTGGAGGGCGCGAACGGGCCCAGCCGCAGCGCGCCGTCGAGCGTCGTCGCGCGCCACAGGTAGTAGACCTTGCCGGATTCATCGACCAGCTCGCGCGCGCCGCCCGCGACCGGGGTGGCGCCGGCGATGTCGCCGCGGTCGAGCAGCGTGAGCTCGAGATCGAGCCGCCGGCCGATCTGGGCCGCGCGCGACGCGCGCTCTTCGCGCGGCACGGATGCGAGCTCGTGCTCCATGAGCCGCAGCGTCGATTCGAGCCAGGGGTCGGCCGCGCGCGTGTGCCGCGCCTGCAACGCGCCGAAGCCGAGGTCGAGCAGGATCGCGACCACCAGCAGGCCGCCCGCGAGCACCGCGTACGAGCGGAAGAACAACCCGCGCTCGCCCGCCGCCAGCCAGTGTTTCATGCCCACGGCTTCAGCCCGCGGCTTCCCACGCGTCCGGCACCAGTAGATAGCCCTTGCCCCACACCGTCTTGATGCGCGTGGGCGCGGCGGCGTCGTCGCCGAGCTTGCGGCGCAGCTTCGAGACGCGGCCGTCGATGGAACGGTCGAGGCCGTCGTAGTCGATGCCGCGCATCGAGCGGAACACCTCGTCGCGGCTCACGAGCTCGCCGGCGCGGCGCGCCAGCAGGCTCAGCAGCTCGAACTCCTGCGTGGTGAGCGGAACGGGCCGCCCGCGCAGCCATACCTCGCGCGAGGTGTCGCTGATGCGCAGCGCGCCGAGTGTCACGTCGGGGCGGCGCTCGATGGCGGCGCCGGGACGCTCCGCGCGCCGCAGCAGCGCGCGCACCCGCGCCAGCAGCACCATCGGGTCGACCGGCTTCATGACGTAATCGTCGGCGCCGGCCTCGAGACCGATGACGTGGTCGAGATCGGTGTCGCGCGCGGTGAGGATGAGGATGGGCACGTCGTGCACGCGCCGCAGCTCGCGGCAGATCGCCAGGCCGTCCTTGCCCGGCAACAGCAGGTCGAGCAGCACCAGGCGCGGGCGCTCCTGGGCGAAGCGCTCGAGCGCACGGTCGCCGCGCGCCTCGACCTTGACGCGCAGGCCGTTCTGCTCGAGGTAGGTCGCGGTGAGCTGCGCGAGACGCGTGTCGTCTTCGATGAGCAGGATGTCGATGTTCGATGCGGTCATAGAACGTCCCAGACGTGCCGGGACCGGCGGTCGCGCCGCCGGTCGGTGGAGTCGACGCGCAACACCGAGATTTTCACCTCGGAGGCACGTCCGCCGCCACTCTCCTTGAGCAGGTACACGAAATCCTCGCTCACCTCGCGCTGGCGGGTGAGGGCGCCGCTGATCGCGCTGGCCCAGCAGTACAGCGGCGCGGGCTCGGCGCTGTCGTGCAGGCAGTACGCGCCGGCGAGCAGGCTGCGCCAGCGGATGTCGAAGGTCATGGTGCAGGTGGTGGCCTGGCGGTCGAGCACGCACAGCAGCGGCTTGATGATCAACTGAACGGGCGCGGATTCCGCGGGCCTGGCTTTGCCGGGCAGCAACGCCGCGCCACCGGCCAGGAGCAGTACGACCATCACTTTGTGCATCGTTTCAGAACGTCCAGGCGAGACCGGAGAAATAGCCGAACACGTGGTCGCGCGCCGCCAGCGGGCTGTCGGCCACGGAGCTCTGCAGGCGTTCGTAGTTCGCCGAGAGGGCGAAGCGCAGCTTCTTCGTCACGTAGTAGTTAGCCCGCAGGCCGGCCTCCCAGCCGAACCCGGCGTGCGCGCGGTAGGCGGGCAGGCCGGGGTTCGCCTCGTCCAGGTGCACACCCCAGTAGTAGTCGTTGAGCCGGGCGCTCTTGTAGGCGACCCCGAGCGACGGTGCGAACGACAGTCGGCCGCGCGTCACGCGGTATTGATAGTCGGCCGATACCTCGAAGCCGCGATGCGTGTCGCTGACGTCGTGAAAGGCCCGCAGCGTAGCCGCGCCCCAGGCGCCATCGAACAGCGTTTCGACGCCCGCCTCGATGGCGTAGTCGCGCTTGGGCGGCTGGACGAGCACCGGCGCGGGAACGACCAGCCCCGTGCTGGCATCGGTCAGCGGCGCGAACGACGCTCCGACGCCCTGGTAGGCGAAGCTGACGTAGCGTGAGTTGGTCTTGCCGAAGAACACGCGGTCGCTGTTCACGCGCGCGACCAGGTTAGTGGTGAACGCCGGACGGTCGAGCAGCCCGAAGCCCAAGTCTCCATTGTCGAAGAACCAGCGCTTGCCGAACCACGCCACGTCCACGTCCACGACGACGGGAATGTCTTCCGACTGGATCAGCGGGTTCGTGCGCCGCCCGTAACCGAACGCGACCCCGAGGCGCCACGGGCGTTCCCTGGCCGCGTCGGCCGGGGCGGTGATGACCGGCGGCGTCGCGCTCGACGTGCCATCGCCTGCGGCGAGCGTGTCGTCCTGGGCCTGTGCGCCCGCGAGCGTGGCACAGGCCCACAGCACGGCTGCCCGACAAAATGGCTTTCTACTCACGAACATATGCGCGACAAGCATCGCTCAACGGGCGCGCGAGTTTGTGAAGAAGTGTCTGCGGCGCGGGGCACAGAATTTGACGAATTCTGCGCAATCTCGCGACACGCGTCACGCCGGCGGCGCGGCAAGGTGCTGGTTAGTTTCACGGGGAGTCGTGTCATGACGAGAAACCTGCTGATCGTCCTGCTCGCGGGATTGACGCTCGCCGGCTGCGGAGGTTCCGAGAGCGGCACGACCGCTGCGCCCGGCGACTCCGCCGTATCGGGAATGCTACGCCCGGTGCGCAGCGCCGACGAGTTGGAAACGCTGCTCAAGGCCTCGCTGAGCGACGCGGCACCGGCCGTACCCGACGACGTGGTGACACTCGCGGCGGCCGCCAGCGCGTCGTTCTCCGGGGTCTACACCGTGGAGAACGGGGTCGATGAATTCGACTTCGCGCGCTACGACGGCGCCTACCTGTACGTGGCACAGCCGTTCTACAGCAGCCTGTCCGCCACGGTTCGCATCCTGCGCACGGATGCCGCCACCGGCGATGCGATGGAGGTGGCCTCGATCCCCCTGCCGACGCCGCAGGGCGTGCAGGGGCTGTATGTCGCCAACAACCGCATGGTCGTGCTCACCTCCGAGGCGTACTACGGGCCGTTCGGCAACCTGTGGACCTCCATTCCGTTCTGGTCGCCGAGCAAGCTCACGCTGCAGGTGTTCGACGTGGCGAACCCCGCGCGGCCGCGGCACCTCATGACCGCCGAGCTCAGCGGTGTGTTCGTCGCGAGCCGCCGCATCGGCAACAAGGTGGTGCTGGTGACACGCTATACGCCGCGCGCCCTCATCGATCCGGCGGTGCGCGGGACGCTCGGCAGGCTGCGGCTCGAGGAGCTGCTGCCCGAGATCACCATCGACGGGCGCACGCGGCCGCTGGTCGACGCGCGCCACTGCTACGTGTCCAGCGATTCGGGTCGCCACGGCCATGCCGTGCTCACCACCATCACGACGTTCTCGCTCGACAACCCGCAGCTGTTCACCAGCACCTGCTACGACGAGGAGGCGAACGGCGTCTATGCGTCGCAGACCGCGCTGTACGTGTCGCAGCCGCGCTTCGAGGTGGCCTCCTCGTCGACGCGCATCCACAAGTTCTCGCTGACCGACGCCGCGCCGCGCTACGTGGGCTCGGTGGAAGTGCCGGGGCAGGTGTGGAGCGGCGGCAACGCCGACTTCCGCATGAACGAGCGCAACGGACTGCTGCGCGTGATGACCACCGAAGGGACCGCTGATCCGGCGGACTCCGTGGACCACCAGCTGTTCGTGCTGCGCGAGAACGCGTCGGCGCATGCGCTCGAGGTGGCGGCGCACCTGCCGAACGATGCGCATCCGCAGGAGATCGGCAAGCCGAACGAGGCCCTGTACGGCGTGCGCTTCGTCGGCGATCGCGCCTATGCCGTGACGTTCCGGCGCATCGATCCGCTGTATGTCATCGATCTTGCGGCACCCACCGACCCGCGCATCGCGGGCGAGCTGCAGATCCCCGGCACCTCGGACCTGTTGCATCCGGTGACCCAGAACCTGCTGCTCGGCATCGGCAGCGATGCCAACCGCGTCAAGCTCGAGCTGTTCGACGTGTCCGTGCCCGGAGCGCCGCAGTCGCGCGGCGCGCTGTATGCCGACGGCGTGTTCTCGTACACGGAGGTGGCGTACGAGCACCACGCGTTTACCTATCTACCCGAGACGGACTCGGACCGCATCGCCATTCCCGTGACCAGCACCTACCCGACGTTCGCGCCGCCGCTGCAGCTGCAGACCGCGCTGTTCCAGTACGAGATCCTCGGCAAGCGCACCGCGGGCAGCGCGTCGCTGCAGGCGGCCGGCAGCGTGATGCCGCAGGTCGACGGACCGCGGCACTTCGCCGCGTACTTCAACCGCGCGTTCATCGACGGCGACACGGTGTACTACGTGCGCGACGGCCAGGTGTGGTCGACGTCGTGGCACACCCCCTCGCAGGTGCGCGGCCCCTTCTGAGATAAAGGGGACAGATCTATTTACCGAATAACTACGGCGCGGTGGCAATTAGAGGATAAATAGATCTGTCCCCTTTTTCTCACTCCCGCGCGGCGCTGGCGCTGGCCACCGGCGTGAGGTGATTGGCGCCGGCCTCGGTCGCGAACGCGGCCGCGAGCACCTCGTCGCGGCTGGCGGCGTCCACGGTTGCCACGTGCCAGAACTCTCCCTGGAGGCGTTCGCGGTCGATGTCCAGCAGCACGTAGCCGCGCTTGTTGAGCTCCGCATATTTCATGTGGGGTGACACACTGCGCACGAAGGCCGCCGTCTGCGCCGCCTGTGCCGGATCGAGAATGCCGGGAGAGGTCACGCCCGGCGTGACGAATTCCACGCCCACCGCGCCGGCGCCCGTGGCCGGGTTGTAGCCGGCGTTCCACGGATTGCCGGTGAGCTCGCTGGCCCACGAGGAGTGGATGTCGCCCGTGAGCACCGCCACGTTGTCGATGCGGTTGTCCCGGATGCTCGTGAACAGCCGCTCGCGCGCCGGGATGTAGCCGTCCCACTGGTCCAGGTTGAACAGCGTCTGCCCGCCGCTCGGCGAGAGCTGCGCCATCATGACCTGCTGGCCTAACAACCTCCAGGTGGTGCCGCGCGCCTGCGACGCCACCAGGCGCTGATCCAGCCACGCCTCCTGCGCGAGCCCGAGCAGGCTGCGCGCCGGATCGTTGGCCACGGGGTCGTTGGCCGGAAATCCGGCTGTCGGGCTCACCGGCGGCGTCGTGGACTGCCTGGCGCGGCCGAAATGGCGCGTATCGAGCATGAGCAGGTCGACGAGATTGCCGAAGCGGAACTGCCGGAAGATGCGCGCGCGCGGCCGGAATTCGAGCTCGCGAATCGGCATCCATTCGAAATACGCGCGGATGGCGGCGCGCTTGCGCACCGACCATTCGCCTTCGCCGAGCTCGACGTTGTGGTTCTCGGCGCCGTCGGTCCAGGCGTCGTTCGCGATCTCGTGGTCGTCCCAGACGCAGATGAACGGATGCTGGCGGTGCGCGGCCTGCAGGTCGACGTCCGTCTTGTACTGCGCGTGGCGCTGCCGGTAGTCGGCGAGCGACAGGATCTCGCGGTCCGGCAGCGGCACGCGGCCGAGCAGGCTGCCGTCGCCGAAGGTGGCGTTGGCGTATTCGTATAGATAGTCGCCGAGGTGCAGCACCGCATCCAGGTCGTTGCGGCGTGCGATCAGCGCATACACGTTGAACAGGCCGGCGGGCAGGTTCGAGCACGAGGCCAGCGCGAGCCGGGCCGCACCGGCTCCACCATGGGGCGTAGTGCGCGTACGACCAATTGGGGAGGGGTCGCCCGCGACACTGAACTGGTAGTAGTAGGTGCGGCCCGGCTCGAGACGATCGACATCGATCTTGACGGTGAAATCGCGAAATATGCTGGTGCGCGCGCGTCCGCCGTCGATGACGCGCCGCATCGCGGGATCGCGCGCGATCTGCCACTTCACCTCCACGTCATCGTGCGGATCGGCGGGCGTGACGCGAGTCCACAGGATGACGCGATCGTGGAGCGGGTCGCCGCTGGCGACGCCGTGGCGGAATGTTCCATGCTGCGGTGGCCGGTGGGCGCGGGCCACGGAGGTGGTGACGGCCGCAGCGGCGGCGGCGCTGACGAAGCTGCGGCGAGTGATGTGTGCGAACACGGCGGCATCCCGGGCAATGGACGAGAACGCCACCCTGCGCCGCGGAAGTGAATCCTTTGTGTCGCGGCCGTGAAGTTCGCGCGGCGCGGGCGGCGCCGCCGGGGAAACGGGGTCTGGCCCCATTTCCCTTCAACCCCGGCAACCCCCGGTACCGCTCCTTACTTCAGCTTTTCCATCAGCGCCTGGAAACGCGGATCGTCGCGCAGCGAGTCGTAGTCGCGGTCGTTCTCGATCCAGTCGCGTTTGCCCCAGCCCAGGCCGAACGCGCGGCTCAGCAGCTCGATGGCGCGGTCCTTGTGGCCGGCCTTTGCGTATACCAGCGCCGCGTTGATGAGCGAGCTCATGTCCTGCGGATTGATCTCGAGCGCGCGCTCCGCCCATTCGCGGCCGCGGTCGAACTGCCCGTCGTCCTGCAGCGCGCCGGAGCCGAGCGACAGCGTGCGCGTGTCGCGCGGATTCAGCGCCAGCAGGCGCTCCGCGCGCGCGATGCTCTCGCGGTTGGCGGCGCGCGACTCCTCGGCGCGGCCGGCCATGCGCAGCGACTGGCCCTCGAGGAACTTGCTCTGGAAATCCTCGGGCCGCGCCTGCGCCGCGCGGCCGAACAGCTCCGCGGAGCGCTCGATCTGCCCGCGCGCGAAGCAGGAGCGCCCGAACAGATAGTACGCGTCGAAGAGCTGCGGATTGATGCGCGCCGCCGCCTCGAAGTGCCGCTCGGCGCCGTCGTACTGGCGATGCAACGACAGCGTGAAGCCGCGCGCCACGTGCGCGTCGGCGAGCTCGGCATTGAGCTGCATCGCGATGCGGCTGGCGCGGTCGGCCTCCGCGAGGTCGGCGTCGTTGGAACCGAACCACTCGTAGGTCTGCGCGTGCGCCGTGGCGAGCCCGGCCCACGCCGGCGCGTACTCCGCGTCGATCTCGATGGCCTGGCGAAACATCTCGCGGCTGTGATCGAGGTCGGAGCGCGTCATGCGGTGCAGGCTCTGCCGGCCGCGCAGGTAATACTCGTACACGTCGGTGGCCGTCTGCGTGCGCCGCACGGCGCGCTTCTCGCGGCCGGACAACGCGCTGCCGCGCAGGGTGGCCGCGACGGTCTCGGCGATCTCGTCCTGGATCGCGAACACGTCGCCGAGCTCGCGATCGAACCGCTCCGACCACTGGTGGTAGCCGGTGGTGACGTCGATGAGCTGCACCGTGATGCGCAGCCGGTCGCCCGCCTTGCGCACGCTGCCCTCGAGCAGTGTGCTGACGCCGAGCTGGCGGCCCACTTCGCGCGCGTCGAGCCCCGAGCCGCGGAACTGGAACGAGGAGCTGCGCGCCGCGACGCGCAGGCCGTCGACGTGCGTGAGCGCGTCGATGAGCTCCTCCGCGAGCCCCTCGCATAGATAGTCCTGGTCGCGTCCCGGGCTCATGTCGGCGAAGGGCAGCACGCCTATGGTCGCGAGCGTGGCGAGGCCCGCGCGCGCCCCCTCGGAGCGCCCCGGCGGCAGCGCCGCGGCCTCGCCCGGCGCGATCTCGGCCGCGAAACGGTAGCCGCGCCGGTGGCGCGTCTCTATGAACCTCGGGTTCTTCGCGTCGTCGCCGAGCGCCTTGCGCAGCTCCTGGATGCAGGTGACGAGCGCATCGTCGCTGACCACGGTGCCGCGCCACACCCGCGCGAACAGCTCCTCCTTGCTCACGGGCTTGCCGCCGCCCTCGATGAGCGCGCGCAGCACGGCGGCGGCTTTAAAAGTGAGCTTGACCTCGAGCGCGCCGGCCCACAGGCGCGCGGAATCGGGCTCGAAGCGGAAGTGGCCGAATTGAATGGGTTCGCTCATATCCCGGAGTAATCCCGGAAATGGCCCGGGACTCGGACAATGCCTCGTCCGTAGGCTGCACGCATCTTCCGAATTTCCGCCGGGGAGTGTATTTGTGAAAAGAGCCATCGTGTTCCTGTACGGCATCGTCTGCTATGCCGTCTTCTTCGCCGTTTTTTTGTACGCGGTCGGTTTCATCGGCAATTTCATGGTGCCGACCACCCTCGATGCGCCGGGCAGCACGCCGATCGGCCGCGCTCTGCTGGTGAATCTCGGGCTGCTGGCGTTGTTCGCCGTCCAGCATAGCGTGATGGCACGGCCCGCCTTCAAGCGCTGGTGGACACGATTGGTACCTGAATCCGCCGAGCGCAGCACCTATGTGCTGTTCTCGTCGCTGGCACTGGTGGCGCTGTTCTGGCTGTGGCAGCCCATGGGCGGGGCCATCTGGAATGTCACGTCGCAGGCCGGCGTATACACCCTGTACGCGCTGTACGCGGCGGGCTGGGCGCTGCTGTTCTACTGCACTTTCCTCATCGATCACTTCGACCTGTTCGGCCTGCGCCAGGTGTGGCT
>JBIOZI010000318.1:0-6096 GCA_044871085.1 Steroidobacteraceae bacterium
TTCGAAGAAGTTGCGGTAACGATCGTGCGCGCCACGCCGCTGCCGCGCATGCTTGATCGGGCACCAGTACTGCTCGGTCCGGCTGGCGATCTCGCGCACGTACGCGACGAGGCCGTTCGCATAGGAGCAATAGGCGCAGTTGAACCGCTCGAACAAGTTCAAGTATCCGAGCTGCGCGCGGTCGAAAGCGAAGTAGTCGGCGCGCCTGGCCTTCGCGATTCCGTACGCGGGAAAACACACGGCCTGGTAGACCGTGACGGCGAGATCGAGCAGCAGCAGCGGCACGCCCACCGAATAGATGAACGGCGCCGTCAGCAGCACCCACGCGCGCGTGCCGAATAGATAGTGATGCAGCCGGGTCCGCAGGCGGCGGTGCGCGTCGCGCAACGGCCGGTCGTACTCGACAGCACCGTCCGGCCCGTGGCGCAGGAACGTGGGAGCGCCCGCCAGCCTGGCTTGCATCTCGTCCTCGAGGACGCGCGCCTTGCGCGGCATTTCGATTGCTTCGGCTTTCATGCGCGGCTCCCGCTCGTGCCGGGCCACAGGGCGCAGCCGGTTGTCCCTTGTACTCGCGCGCGCAGGGCGCGGAATCAGGTCGACCACGTACGATCGCCGCGGCCATGGGCGCTCAGAGCTGGAAGGCCACCGTCAGCATCAGTCCCTCGGCCACGTCGCGCATCAAACCCGGGGCGCGCGGCACGAACGGCTCGCCGCGCGCCGCCAGGCGCTCCAACCACTGCGACAGCCAGACAATCTCGCGCTCGCCGTAGAACAGGAACTCCGATTCGTAGTTCAGCAGCAGGCTGCGCGCATCGAGGTTGACCGAGCCGCACAACGCCAGCGATGCGTCGACCACCACGGCCTTCGCATGCACCATCTCGTCCATGAGACGAATCTGCGCGCCGGCAGCGGCCAGCGCTCGCAGCCCGCGCGAACGGACGAAATCCGCCAGGCGATGGTTGGAAACGCGCGGCAGTATCAGTGTGAGCCGCACCCCGCGCAGCGCAGCGAGCCGCATCGCGGTCAGCAGACTCTCGTCGGGCACGAAGTACGGCGTCACCGCGAGCAGCGAATGCTCGGCGCGCGCGCACGCGCTGACGAGCACGGCATGGACGGTGTCCTCGGCCTGGTCGGGGCCGCTCGGCAGATACTGTGCGCAAGCGGCGGCGCACGACTCAGCCGCTTCGCGCACTTCCGCCGGCGCAGGTGCCGGGTCCGCGCCCCAGTCGAGCGCGAACTGACGCGCCGCCGCGCCGACCGCTGCGCCGCTGAGGTCGAACGACAGGTCGATCCAGCATCGCGAGCCGGCGGATTCGGTGCAGAAATATTCGAGCGCGAGATTCCGTCCGCCCGACCACAGCCGCCGGCCGTCCGACACGACCAGCTTCCGATGGTTGCGCAGGTTGCGCGGCTGGCGGCGCAGGCTGAACAGCGGCCTGAACAGCTTGACCTGCCCGCCGGCAGATCTCAGGGACTCGAACGACGGACGCCGCGCGAGCCACACTCCCGCGCCGTCGACCAGCAAGCGAACCTGCACGCCCTCGCGCGCGCGTTGCGCGAGGCGCGCCAGCAATTCCCGTCCGAGAGCGTCGTCGCCGACGATGAACGTGCAGAGGTCGAGCGACTGCCGTGCGCCGTCGATCAGCTCCCACAGCGCCTGGCGCGCCTGCGCGCCGTCGGCATGGAATCGCACCTGCGCGGTGCCCGGAGGCGGCAGGCCGAACGATCGGACCAGTGCCGCTGCCCAGTGATGCTGGCGCCCGGCCGCTGCCCCCTGTGTCTTCGGAGCCTTGAACTTGCGCCGACCGAAGACGAGATACAACGGCAGGAACAGATAGGGAAGCAGCCACAGCCCCACGACCCATGCGATCGCGGAGGCGGGCGGCCGGCGAATCTGCGCGGCGCGCGTCGTCAGGACATAGACGAGCAGCGCGAGCGCGGCAAACAGGAAATGCTGGCTCGCGGAAGGCAGCCAGTGGGCGGCGATCATGCGGCCGTCACAGGGCGCGTGTCCGGGCGTTTGCCATACGTAGTACTGCGGCCTTCGTCGCACATCTTCCCGATGCGACGGCGGCGCTCGCTCCCCAACAATCCTGGCCAGGATCTTTACAGCGAGGAGGCAACATGTCCATCGACCGCATCGTGCTCTTGTTCGCCGGCACCATGACTCTGCTGAGTCTCGCGCTCGGCCACTACGTCAGCGAATACTGGTTGCTGCTCGCGACCTTCGTCGGGCTCAACATGTTGCAGGCGTCTTTCACGGGATTCTGTCCGCTGGCGATCTTCCTCAAGAAGGCCGGCGTCAGGGCCGGCGCGGCGTTTCACTGAGATGTCCGCGAAACGCGTGGCCCGGGCCGGGTGCGCGGCCGTCGTACTCGCGCTGTTCGGCTGCGGCGGCCCGCAGACCGCGGTCCAGCGCGCGCGGCCGGCGCCGCTCGAGTCCATCGTGCTCGAGCCGCGGGACGCGCCGCTCGAGCGGCAGCTCGACGGGAAGATAGAGGCCGTCAACCAGGGAACGGTCGCGGCCCAGACTGCGGGGCGCGTCACCGAGATCCTCTATGACGTGAACGACTTCGTGCCCGCCGGCGCCGTCATCGTCCGGCTGCGCGCCACCGAACAGCGCGCGGGCCTGTTGCAGGCGCAGGCCACGCTGCGCGAAGCGACCGCGCGCCAGACCCAGGCGATGCAGCAGTTCGAGCGCGTCGCGGTGATGTACGAAAACAAGCTGGTGGCGAGAGCCGCGCTGGATGAAGCCACGGCCGACCGGGCCGCGGCCACGGCGCAGCTCGCGGCCGCGCGCGCGGCGCTGCAAAGCGCGCAGGAAGGCGTGGCCTACACGGAGGTTCGTGCGCCCTACGCGGGCGTCGTCACCCGGCGCAACGTCGAAGTGGGCGAAACGGTATCGCCCGGCACGCCGCTCATGAGCGGGCTGTCGCTGCAATACTTGCGCGTCGCGGTGGATGTGCCGCAGTCGATCGTCGATCGGGTGCGGCGCATACGCAAAGCGGCCGTGTATGTCGGAGAGCGGCGTGTCGAAGCCAGCAGGCTCACGATCTTTCCGGAGGCCGCGGCCACATCCAGCACGTTTCGCGCGCGCCTCGAGCTGCCGGAAAATGCCGCCGACCTGTATCCGGGCATGTTCGTAAAGGTTGCGTTCGTCATCGGCGCAGCGCCGCGGCTGCTGGTGCCGCATTCCTCGCTGGTGGAACGCGGCGAGATCACCGCCGTATACGTACTCGACGCGGCGGGCCGCGCCTCGCTGCGACAGGTTCGTCTCGGGCACCGGTTCGACGAGACAATCGAAGTACTCGCAGGTCTCGAGGCGGGCGAGCGCATCGCGACCGATCCGCTGGCGGCGATGCGGCAGCTCGCGGCCGGCACCGCGGTGGACGGCGGATCGTGAGCAGGGACGCGGACCGCGCACCGGGCGTCGGCGGCCGGCTGGCGCGCGCCTTCCTCTGCCGCAAGCTCACTCCCCTGCTGGCGGTCGCCGCTTTGTTAGCCGGCGCATTTGCCGTGCTCGTCACGCCGCGCGAGGAGGAGCCGCAGATCGACGTCACGTTCGCCAACGTCTTCGTGGCGTTTCCCGGCGCGTCCGCCGAGCAGGTCGAGAACCTGGTCGCGTCGCCCATGGAAAAGGTGCTCGGCGAGATCTCCGGTGTCGAGCACATCTCCTCCGCGTCGCGGCCGGGCCTCGCGGTGCTCGGCGTGCAGTTTCGCGTCGGCGAGCCGCGCACCGAGGCCATCGTGCGGCTGTACAACGCCATCTACTCGAACCAGGACTGGCAACCGCCCGGCGCGGGCGTCCTCCAGCCGCTGGTGAAGCCGAAGGGAATCGACGACGTGCCGGTGGTGACGCTCACGCTGTGGACGCAGGACGCGGCGCGCGGCCCGCAAGAGCTCGGGCAGGTGGCGCGCTCCATCGAAGCGGAGATCAAGCGAGTGCCGGGCACGCGCAATGTGTACACCGTGGGCGACCAGCAGAGCGTGGTGCGCGTGGATCTCGACGCGCAGAGACTTTCGGGCTTCGGCCTGACCGTCGAGGAGCTGGCGGCGGCGCTGCAAGCGGCGAACGTGGCACGGCACGCCGGCAACCTGGTCGGCGGCAACGAAGTCATCGAGGTCGACGCCGGTACCTTCCTCGCGGACCGCGACGAGGTCGCGGGGCTCGTCGTCGGCGCGCGCGACGGCCGGCCGGTATTCCTCGAGGATGTCGCCGCCGTCACCGCAGGAGCGGCGCAGCCGGCCTCCCATGTGTGGATGGGTACGGGCCGCGGCGCGGACACGCGTCGCATCGCCGCGGCCGCGCACGCCCCCGCGGTGACGATCGCGATCTCGAAGAAGCCCGGCGAGAACGCCATCGAGGTTGCGGACCACGTGATCCGGCGCCTGGAGCAGCTTCGCGGCACGTTCATCCCCGCCGGCATCGAAGCGACGGTCACGCGCAACTACGGCGTGACGGCGAACGACAAGGCGGCGAAGCTCATCCAGAAGCTGCTGTTCGCGACGATATCGGTGGTGATGTTGGTCGTACTGGCCATGGGCCGGCGCGAGGCCGCGGTGGTGGGCACGGCGATCGTGGTCACCCTGGCCGCGACCCTGTTCGCCTCCTGGGCCTGGGGCTTCACCATCAATCGCGTATCGCTGTTCGCGCTGATCTTCTCCATCGGCATCCTGGTGGACGATGCCATCGTCATCGTCGAGAACATCCATCGTCACGTGCGGCTGCCGGAAAACCGCGACGCGCCGCTCGCACGCATCATCCCGCGTGCCGTCGACGAGGTGGGCGGACCGACCATCCTCGCAACTTTCACGGTCATCGCCGCGCTGCTGCCGATGGCCTTCGTGAGCGGCCTCATGGGGCCGTACATGAGCCCCATCCCCATCAACTCGAGCATGGGAATGATCATCTCGCTGGCAGTCGCGCTGGTGTTCACGCCCTGGTTGTGCCGCAAGCTGCTGGCCGCGCGTGCCGCCGGCCACCACCAGGGCGAGAGCCCGCGAATTCGCGCACTGTTCGAGCGCGTGATGGTCCCGTTCCTCGGCGCCGCACCGGCGCGCCGGCGCCGCCACAAGCTCTACTGGGCAGTGGCCGGCGCCATCGCGATCGCGCTGCTGCTGGTGGCGGCCAAGCTGGTGGTGATGAAGATGCTGCCGTTCGACAACAAGTCGGAATTCCAGGTCATCGTCAATCTACCCGAGGGCACCACGGTGGAAACCACCGCGCGGGTGCTCCAGGAGCTCGCGCAGGAAATCCGGGCACTGCCGGAAGTGCGCGACTACCAGGCCTACGCCGGCACCGCGGCACCCATCAACTTCAACGGCCTGGTGCGGCAGTACTACCTGCGCGAGAGCCCCGAGCTCGGCGACCTGCAGGTGAACCTGGTCGACAAGCACGCGCGC
Organism: Steroidobacteraceae bacterium; assembly: GCA_044871085.1. GTDB lineage: Bacteria > Pseudomonadota > Gammaproteobacteria > Steroidobacterales > Steroidobacteraceae > CADEED01. Next base: position 5,404 of record JBIOZI010000318.1, read on the forward strand.
GCGCGGCACAGCCACGAGATCGCGCTCGCCGTTCAGCCCGCCCTCGCCGCCGTCGGACGCAGGTTCGGCGCCTCGGTGCAGGTGGTCGAGGTGCCGCCGGGGCCACCGGTGCTGGCGCCGCTGGTGGCGGAAATCTACGGGCCCGGTTACGCGGAGCAGCTGCGTGTCGCGGCCGAAGTGCGCAAGGTCTTCGACGCGACGGCCGACATCGTCGGCGTGGATGACAGCATCGAAGCGCCCGCGCGCCGGCTCGTGGTCGAAGTGGACCGGCAGAAGGCGGCGCAGCTCGGCGTACCGCAACAGCGGATCGTCGAGTCGCTGACCGGCGCCATCTCGGGCCACGACACCACCTACGTGCACACCGGCCGGGAGCGCTACCCGATACCCGTGCGGACGGGGCTGGCGACGGCGGACAAGGCGGATCTCGGCGCGGCGCTGGCCCTCGAGGTGCGGGCCGCCGACGGCACCGCCGTGCCGCTCTCGGAGCTGGTCCGCGTGCGGGAGGCACGCCACGACCAAACCATCTACCACAAGGACCTGCTGCCCGTGGTGTACGTCACCGGCGACATGGCCGGCGCGCTCGACAGCCCGCTGTACGGCATGTTCGCGATGCGCAGCGCGCTGGCCGCCATCACCACGCCGGGCGGCGGCCGCCTCGGCGAAGCCTTCGTCCGCCAGCCGGCCGACACCTGG
>JBIOZI010000319.1:0-5124 GCA_044871085.1 Steroidobacteraceae bacterium
CCCGCCGCCGCGAGGAGCGATGTCAGCCATGCGCCGCCTGCGCGGCGCATTCGATCAGAAGTTGAACTTGATCGAAGCCATGGCAGTGCGCGGCGCGCCGATCGAGAAGAACCCGACGCCACCGCCGGCGATCGTGCCCGCGACCGGGCCTCCGGCCGTGGTCGTGGAGAGGCGGCAGGAGTCGTTCAGGTTCGTCGTCAGGTTGAAGCAGGGCAGTGGCGAGACGCCGGCGCCCGAGCTGATCGTGCCGAAGTATTCCTCGTCGGTGACATTCGACACGTTGAACTGCAGCTCTGCGGACTCGAAGCCCGGCATCTTGAAGCGATAGCTCATGTCGAGGTCGAACACCGTGTAGCTCGGCGCGACCTCGTCGTTGATGTCGGTCGAGAAGCGATCGCCGACTTTCTTGCCTTCGAGTCCGATGTTCAGGTTATCGGTCACGTCGAGATCCATGCGCATCGCGAAAGTCCATTTCGGAGTTTCCACCAGCTCCTTGCCCTGGAGCAGCAGCACCTGTTGTTGCCCGAGTGCGTTGAGGCCGAAGGGCAGGTTCTCGAGCAGCTCGCTCTTGGCGTAGCCCACCGAGCCGCTCAACTGCACCAGGCTGCCGAGGCGACGCCCGATCTGTCCTTCGAAGCCTTGGAGGTCGACGTCGCCCACGTTGCGGTCGACGCTGAAGCCGAGGTCCGGATCGAACGACGACACGATGCGGTTGGTGTAGTCGATCTTCCACACCGCGAGCGATGCCAGGGTGTTCTCGCCGTTGTAGCGCCAGCCAAGGTCATAGGCCTTCGTGGTCTCGGATTCCGGCGTCGGGCGGCCGACCGAGCCGTCTGCCTGGCGGCGCACGGAGTAGAGATTGTCGGTGCGCGGTGCCGACAGGCCCGCCGCGTACGACAGGTAGAACATGTGCTTGTCCCAGGGCGTGAACGACAGGCCGAGGTTCGGCAGCACGTCGTCGAATTCCACCGTCTCGCTGTACGGCGCGATGAACTCGATCTGCCCCGTGCCCATCGGGTTCTGGAAGATCACGTTGCCGTTCGCGAGCGTCGCGCTCGGCGAGCGCGAGGTGCACAGCGTGCTGCCGTTGGTGGCGGCAATGGTGTTGCCGGAGCTGCCCGTACCGCCGTTCGGCGTGTAGCAGTACTGGTTGAGCTCGCGCGTGAACTTCGGCGCGCGCACACCCACCGTGGCGGTGAACTTGTCCTCCATGAACTGGCCGCGCCACTCGAGCGCGAACTGCTTGAGCTCGGCGATCGAGAAGCGGTCGCGGCCGCGCAGGATGTCGCCATCCGCCGCGTACACGCGCCGTCCCTTGCGGCCGCCGAACTCGTTTTCGACCCCGCCCGTGGAGCCGTCGATGTAACCCCACTGGCCCGTCTGGCGATGACGCGCGCGGTCCCAGGTGTAGGCGACGCGCAGGCGCTGATCGTCGTTGAGGTCCCAGATGAGCGAGGTGGTGGCGCCCCAGCGCTTGGTGTTCGTGTTGTTAGGCGTGTAGAAGCGCACGCTGTCGAGGGCGTCGCCGTCGCCGTTCAGGTCCCAGCCGGCGAGGTTGGTCGTGCCGATCTGGCGGATGTCGGCCGTGGAGGCGCCGAAGGCGCCGGGAGTCTCGCTGATGACCGTGGTGCCACCGCCATTGGCCAGCGTGTACTGCCAGGACGGGTCGAAGGTCAGGAGCAGCTTCTCGCCGAGATGCCACAGCGACTGCATGCGGATGTTGCCCGTGTCCGACGGGTTGATGCGCACGCCGTAGTAGTTGGTGCAGCTCGAGGTATTGGCGAGATTGTCGGTATTGAGCAGCGTCGGCGTGCTGGCGACCGTGGAGATGTTCTCGTTGTCCGCCGTGCCGGCCGTGGGCGCGTCGCGCGTGCACGATGCCAGGTTTTCGTAGTCGCGCCCGAACTGCGCGAAGTTCGCGGCGCTCGTGGTGCGGTAGAACGCGTTGCGGTTCTGGTTGAAGTGGAACGCGAGCTGGATGAAGTTGTCGTTCTCGAAATCCTGGCGGATCGCACCGTTGATCTGCTTTTTCTCGAGCTCGCCCGGGCCCTTGAATTTGTCGTACTTCTGGAAGGAAGCCGCGATGAAGGCCTTCGTGTCCCAGGGGCCGAACGCGCCCGAGTCCAGCCGCGCGAACCCGCGGCGATAATTTTCCTCGCCGCCCGACAGCGTGGCCTGGCCGCCGAATTCCTCGGCGGGACGACGCGTCTTGTATGCGACCGTGCCGCCCGTGGCCGAGGCCGTGGGGCTGTCGACGTCGGTGGTGCCGAGGTTCACGTCGACGCGTTCGACGAGCTCCGAATCGAGCATCTGGTTGGTGAACAGCGCGTAGTTGCCGGAGTCGTTGAGTGGAACGCCGTCGAAGGTCACCGAAACGCGCGAGCCGTCGAAGCCGCGGATGCGCAGGTTGCCGCCCGACGTGCCGTACGCGTCGCTGCTGGTGAAGTTGACGCCCGGCAGCTGGTTCAAGCCGTTGAACAGTGTGTCGCCGGCGGTTTGCTTGGCGAGGTACTCGCCCGACAGCGTGATGCGCGACTTCGGCGCGTTCTGGTCGCCGACGATGCCGATCATGCGCGCGCGTGACCCGGTGACCACGACTTCGCTCATGTCCGCTTCGACGGCCTCCGTTCCGGTCGACTGCGCGTACGCATTCGGCGTCACGCAGGCGGCTAACAAGAGGGCGGCGACAGAGGACTTGTGGAATCGAAGCAACATGGCTCCGCTGACGTTTCGCATGGGGTTCTCCGGTTTATTACGCGGCCATCTCGGTGGCTGTGCGCGTGTTATGGAGTACACGTTAATGTCATGACGAGACAGTTACAACTCAAAATTCGCCCGCTGAGGCGCGCGCGCCACAGGGCGCGGAATTCCGGAATCGATCTTTATTGCGCGCCTGCTGCGCGAGCAGTACGAATCTTGAGCAATCGGCCGGGATGGGCCGCGAAATGTCAGGCAGGAATCTTCGCCCCGGCAAGAGCTTGCGAAAAATGCTTGCGACACAGCGGCACATAGCGCTCGTTGCCGCCGATCTCGATTTGCGCACCCTCGCGTTCGGCCGTGCCGTCGGACTTGACACGCACGACCATGATTGCCTTGCGCCCGCAATGGCAGATGGTCTTGATCTCCACCAGGTTGTCCGCCCAGCCCAGCAGCTGCGCGCTGCCCGGAAAGAGCTCGCCGCGGAAGTCGGTACGCAGCCCGTAACACAGCACCGGGATGTCGAGCTCGTCGACCACGGCGGAGAGCTCGCGGACCTGTTTCGGCGTCAGGAACTGCGCCTCATCGACCAGCACGCAGGCGATTTCGGCCCGCCGATGTTCAGCCGAGACCTGTTCGAGCAGGTCGAGGCGCGGGTGGAAGTGCAGCGCCTCGCGCTCGATGCCGATGCGCGAGTGGATCCTGCCGCCGTCGCGCGAATCGAGCTGTGCCGTGTAGAGCAGGGTGCGCATGCCGCGCTCTTCGTAGTTGTGTCCGGCCTGCAGCAGCGCGGTGGATTTCCCCGCGTTCATGGTCGAGTAGTAAAAGTAGAGTTTTGCCACGTCAGACAGGAGCGACGATGCCGGGCACCGCGATGCCGGGCGCCCGCACTGGTTAGATCAGCTTGATTTCGCGCAGCCGTTCCATGAGGAAGTCCTGCGCGTTGATCGGTACGGGAAACTGATCCGGATGCTGCGCGTCGATGTATTGCGGCAGCGTCTTGATGAGGAAGTCGGGGTTGAAGTGCAGGAAGAACGGCAAGGAGAAGCGCGCGTTCGAAGCGCGCTCGCGCGGCGGGTTGGTGACGCGATGCGTGGTGGAACGCAGGTGCTTGTTCGTGAGGCGCTGCAGCATGTCGCCGACGTTGCACACCAGCGAGCCGGGCTCCGGGTTGATGGGCAGCCACTGCCCCTTCCGGGTCAACACCTCGAGTCCGGGCTCCTCGGCGCCTAACAACAGCGTGATGACGTTGATGTCCTCGTGGGCGCCGGCGCGCACCGAGGGCGTGGGCTCGGGCGGCAGGGGCGGATAGTGGATGACGCGCAACACGCTGTTGCCCAGGTTCACCTTGTCGTCGAAGAAGTCCGGCGGCAGCGCCACCGAGCGCGCGATCGCGGACAACAGCCGCAGGCCGAGCTTGTCGAAGGCCTGGTAGAGCCCGTAGGTGGCCTCGCGAAAGCCGGGTATGGAATCGACCCAGATGTTAGCCGCCATGATCGCGTTGAACGGGTGGCCCGGGGGCAGCTCGCGTCCGACGTGCCAGAACTCTTTCAAATCATGGTGCTTCGCGCCCTTGGCGGTTTCGATGCCGAAGGGCGTGTAGCCGCGCGCCCCGCCGCCATTCGGGATCTTGTAGCGCATCTTCTCGTCGACCGGCAGCGCGAAGAACTTGTGGAAGCAGTCCAGGCAGGAATCGATCAACCGCTTGTCGATGCCATGGTTCTGGATGATGACGAAGCCGTACTCCGCATAGGCGGCGGCGATGTCGCGCGCGAACTCCGGAGATTCGGCGGTGCGGGCGTCGAGGGTGGGTACTGCTTCGGACATGATGGGCTATTGTGCCTACCGGGCCCGGGATGTAGAAGATCGATCGAATGTCCGGCCCAGAATCGCAAGTTTCCAGCGCCATCCTCATGGTCCGCCCCAAGGCGTTCGGCTACAACGCCGAAACCGCGAGCTCCAATCGATTCCAGCATCCGGGCGAGTCCCGCGCCGTCGCCACGCAGGCGGTGGCGGAATTCGACGCGTTCGCGGCAGCGCTGCGGGGCGAGGGCGTCACGGTCTGCGCCGTGGAAGACAGCGCCGAGCCCGTGAAGCCCGACGCCGTGTTCCCGAACAACTGGGTCAGCTTCCACGCCGACGGCACCGTGGTGCTCTATCCGATGCAGGCACCGAACCGCCGCCTCGAACGGCGCGCCGACATCGTACAGACCGTGGCGCGCGAAACCGGGTTCGAGGTGCGCCGTACGCTCGACCTCACGCTGCACGAGCAGGCCGGCCGCTTTCTCGAGGGGACGGGCAGCCTGGTGCTCGATCATCGCGAGCGAGTGGCATATGCCTGTAGATCTGCGCGCACCGACGAGCTGGTGGCGCGCGAATGGGCGCTCGAGCTCGGCTTCGAGCTCGAGCTGTTCGGGGCGACCGACG
>JBIOZI010000320.1:0-3205 GCA_044871085.1 Steroidobacteraceae bacterium
GGAGGGTGCAGAAAAGACTCCGCCACATGCGCGGCTCGAGCACGAAGTCAGGCTCGCCATTGCTTAGGATCAAGCCTGACGCACCGGCGGCGATATCAGCCTCGGTAGACTTACGGGGAACAGCGAAGAGAAGGTGAGCGTAGCGACCCTTTTTGCTCACATCGAGCAATCGCATTGGGCCGATTGCTCGCCTCGTATCCCGCCTGGCGCGCGTCGGTTGGGCGAGCCGGATCAGCGTCTCGAGCATTCCTGCGCGATTCTCGAGTAGTTCGAATGCGTGCCGGACATCGAGAACGCCTGCAACGAGCGGATTGAGCCTTGCACGAAGTCGAAACCGATGCCTGTCGAGGCGCAACATCGGGCCCTGGGCTGCGCTTGGCCTCCGATGATGTTCGAATTCACGTTTGTCTTCGAAGGCACGCGCTACCGCGCCACGACCAAACGCATTCCGAGCGACTAGCGAGCCCCGACCTCGGCAGGAATCTTGCGCGCCGCCTCTTCGATCCACGCCGCCACGACTTGCGGCTGGGATACATACACCGCATGGCTTCCCGCGACTTCCCGCAACTGCGCGTCAGCGCGCGCGGCCATGCCGCGCTGCGCATCCGGCGGGATCATGTGATCGTCCCTGGGTACGAGAAACCAGCTCGGCTTCGTCTTCCACGCCGGTGTCGTGACTTTTCCTTCGAGCGACTGCACACCCCAGGGCAGCTGCGAATCTGCCATGAAGCCCGCTATGTCCGGGGCGACGTCCGCCGCGAACGCCGCCGGGAATTTTGCCTTGTCGAGGACCAGGAAGCCGTCGACGGGCGGCAGGATGGGCGGGCCCGAGTTCTTCGGCGCGTTGGCGCTCAACACAGACACGGACTCCCCGGCATCTGGCGCGAATGCCGCGACGTACACCAGAGCCGAAACCTTCGGATCCACGCCCGCCTCGGTGATGACGACGCCGCCGTAGGAGTGGCCCACGAGGACGACCTCGCCCACACACGCGGCGATGGCGCGGCGCGTGGCGGCCACGTCTTCCGCGAGCGACAAGGTGGTGTGCTGCACGACCACCACGGGATAGCCGGCGCGGCGCAGGATGCGGTGAACACCTGCCCACCCCGATCCATCGACGAAGGCGCCGTGCACCAGCACGATGGTGGGCGGTTGAGGATCCGCGGCTGCGGAAGACGTGATGGCTGCGCCAAGCATCAGTGACGCGATGGAAGTCGTGATCCGGTTCATTTCGAGGCTCCGGTTGAAGTCTGGTTTCCGAGCAATTCGAGGCGCATGACCTGCACATCGCCGTCCGCGAGCTCGGGCAGCCTCGCAAACCAGGCCTGCACGTGCGCGGTGGCGTTGTGCGCCTCGAAATCCGCTTTGCTGGCAAATATTTCGTAGAACACGAAATGACCTGGCGACTCGCGATCCTCCTGGAGAAAATACAGCAGGTTGTTAGGTTCGGCGCGCACCTTCGCCACCAGCGGCAAGGTCACGGCGCGCAGCTCCGGCTCCTTGCCGGGCTTGGCACGGACATGCGCCACGACCGCGTAGGCGCCCGCCGGAATTTCGGCATAGCGCACCCCCGCCTCGTCACGGGCGATCGTGGGCGCGGCGGTCGAGGTGAGTATCACGAGAACGAGACCTTGGACGACGCAACGCATAGATGACATGGAGTGCTCCTCACGTTGTTGGCAGCCAGTTGCCGTGAAAGCCGGGCGGGACGATGTGTGGAATGCGGATGCGGGCGTGCGGCGCCGCTTCGAATGCCTGCGCATCGAGGATGGCGAGGTCGGTGGACCGGTCCGCGGTGTCGATGACGAAGCCGATCAACCAGCCCTCGTCCTCGCCGGCCTGCGCATGCGCGGGCACGAACACGAATTCGCAGGGTAGTTTGCCCCGGCCGAAGTCGTGGACCTGGCGCGTGCGAGACTGCAGATCGTGCTTGAACAGCGCGGTGCCCAGGAAAGGGTCGGTCATGGCCATGGTGTACGCGTAGCGATATGGCTGTCCCAGCCGCCGCTCGTCCGGGCGCGGAAATTCCTGCGGGGTCGCATCGAGGACTTCGCGCCGCAACCCCCGCGTGGCCGGATCGATGATCCAGCGTTCCAGCGCGCAAGTTCGCGAATCCGGGCCTGCCTTGATGCGCGAGAACATCCGGTCGTGAACGATGACGTCAAGCGCAAGCTTGCCGTCCGGCAGATCGAAGGCGTTCACGGCATGGAACACGTAGCAGGGATCCGCCGGGCACCAGAGAATATCCGCCGCGTCACCGGCGCGCGGCAGCAGCCCGATGCGCGCCTCGTGCGCGGGACGCCAGCGATACGGAAATGTGTGTCCGGTGACGCCCGACCAGATCGAGAACGTGACGGGCAGGTCGAGGATGATGGCGAAACGCCGTGTGAAGGCGGAGTCGTGGATCATCGGGCCGTGGCGCACCGGCACGCGCACTTCGCGCCGCACACGGCCGTCACGCGTGACGACCACATAGCGCACGGCGCCACGGTCGCTGACGTCGTAGCAGACGCCATGCATTTCGCCCGTGAGCGGATCGATATGCGGGTGAGCGGTGAAACTACCGTGCAAGGTCCCGCCGAAATCGGTGTAGCGCAGGGTTTCGAGCTGCTCGCCAATTTCCACGGGCGTGCTGCCCGCCTCGACGAGGCCAAGTGTCTTGCCCGCGAAAGCCACCACGTTGGTGTTCACGGTGTCGAAGGTCTTGTGCCGAGGGCCGGGAACGCGCGGCTCGCCGAGCGCTTCACTGACGCGCGTCGATCGGATCCAGCGATTGCGGTACCAGCTCGCGTGGCCGCTCTCGATGCGCAGGCCGTGGATCATGCCGTCCCCCGAGAACCAATGGTACTTGGCAGGATTCGGCGCCATCGGGTTCGGTCCCATGCGCAGGTATCGCCCGTCGAGCTCGCCCGGAATTTCGCCCTCGACGGGCAACTCCTCCATCGTGAGCTCCTGGCGCATCGGCGTGTGCACGCCGATGAGATAGGGATTGGGAACGCTCATCGACTCGCCTTGCGTGCCGCACGCGCCTCGTCGAACACCTTCTTCACTGGCCCGAGCGCCTGCACGAACTCCAGCTGCTCGCCCTCCGGACCCTTGCAGTAGATCAGGGACCAGCCGCTGGAATTGCCTTCGCGGATCTTGTTGGTGTTGGCGCTCATCGGGGCGGCGAGCCGCGCTTTTTCGCTGCGGACGGTGATGACGC
>JBIOZI010000321.1:0-9740 GCA_044871085.1 Steroidobacteraceae bacterium
GAGCCGGACGCGCCGCTGTTTCCATTCGGCTTCGGCCTGTCGTACACGCGCTTCACGTTGAGCGCGCTCGAGATGCCGGCGCGCATCGGCCGCGACCAGACGTTCACGATCCGCGCGCGCCTCGCGAACTCCGGCGACCGCGCCGGCGACGAAGTGGCGCAGCTGTACGTCCGGCCGCGCGTATCCAGCGCCGTGGCGGGAAAGAAACTCATTGCCTACCGGCGCGTGCACCTGGAGGCCGGCGCATCCATGGACGTCGAATTTCGCGTCGCAGCACGCGACCTCGAGGTGCTCGACCCGCAGGACCGGTGGCGCACCATGCCCGGTGAATATGAAGTGCTCCTGGGCCAGAGCTCCGCCGAAGGCCTCGCCGGTCGTTTCACGATCGAATGAAATTTCGCGCCGCGGAATTCGACGCCTAGCAACTATCCACGTCTTCGTGACGTGCGGATCAGACTGCGCCCACGCGCTGCATACGTATTCGTCCTACAAACTTGGGCCTCGCGGATACAGTGCACGGCATCGCGTCGGTGTAAGAATGACGCAACAAGACATCGCGCTTGTCGGGGCATTGCAGTGCACGACGCGCGCACGAGGGGATCTCAATGACTAAATTTCCGCGCTCGATTCTCGGAGCGGCGATCCATGCCGCCATGGTCGCCGCATTGGCGGCCCCAACCATTTCCTGGTCGCAGTCGGCGGACGCGACGCTGCGCGGCAACGCGCCGTCGGGCAGCGACGTCACGGCGAAGAACGTCGCCACCGGCGCGACGCGCCGCACCAAGGCCGGCGCCGACGGCAACTACACGCTCACCGGTCTGCCGCCCGGTACGTATCGCGTCGATGCGGGCCCGGGCACCGAGACCACCGTCACGGTGAGCGTCGCCTCCACCGCCACGCTCGACCTCGTCGCCGGCGGCGAAGTGGCCGAGGCGCCGATGGCCGAGGTGACGGTAGTTGGACGGCGTCTCGCCGAGGTGCGCACCTCCGAGGTAGGGGCGACGGTGTCGCGGCACCAGATCGAAACCGTCCCGCAGATGACGCGCAACTTCCTCGAGTTCGCGGACACCGTTCCCGGCGTCGCATTCACCGTCGACGAGAACGGCAAGACCTCGATCCGCGGCGGCGCGCAGAACGACAACGGCGTCAACCTCTACATCGACGGTGTCGGGCAGAAGGGCTACGTGCGCTCGGGCGTATCCGGCCAGGCCGGCGACACGCAGGGCAACCCGTTCCCACAGCTCGCCATCGGCGAGTACAAGGTCATCACCTCCAACTACAAGGCGGAGTACGACCAGATCTCGAGCGCCGCCATCACCGCGCTGACGCGTTCCGGCACGAACAAGTTCGAGGTGCAGGGCTTCGGCACGTTCTCGAACGACAACTGGCGCGCGCGCACGCCCGGTGAACGCTTCCGGGACCTCAAGACGCCTTCGGAAACCAAGGAATACGGCGTGGCCTTCGGCGGCCCGATCATGCAGGACCGCATGCACTTCTTCGTGACGTACGAGGCCAAGCGCTACCTGACGCCGAAGACCGTGACTGAGGGTGGCAACGCACCCGGGGACATCGTCGCGGCGCTGCCGCAGAATGCGCTCGCCCAGCTCGGCGCGGCCAGCATCGCGTTCGACGAGGACCTGTTCTTCGCCAAGGTCGACTGGGAGCCCACCGATTCCGACCGCTTCGAGCTGTCGGGAAAGGTCCGCGACGAAGTGAGCCAGGGCACGCAGGCGGGCGTCGGCGTCGCGCAGTCCGCCGCGGTGGACGCGTCGAACGACGACAAGCGCTACGAGCTGTCGTGGAAACACAGCGCCGAGCGCTGGTTCAACGAGCTGCAGCTCACCTATGAAGACGCGTTCTTCGTCCCGAGCGTGATCAACCCGGACCAGAGCGGCACCACCTTCACGTGGAACGACAGCGTGCCCGGCACGCCCGGCGTCGACCGGAACATCCTGACCATCGACGGCTCCGACCCGCGTGCCGGCCAGAACAAGGGCCAGAAGGGCTGGGCCGTCGCCGACTCGATCACGCTCACCGACATCAACTGGTTCGGCGGCGACCACACCATCAAGATGGGAGCCAAGTACAAGCGCGTCGAGCTCACGGCCGCCGATGCCGTTCCCGGACTCCCGGTGTTCTTCTTCCAGACGACCTCGGCGGGCGTGGCCGCGGAGCCGTGGAAGGCGGCCGTCGCGCTGCCCGTGCCGGGCTTCCCGTCGACCGCCGTATCCGAGGACAAGCAGTTAGGCCTGTTCGCGCAGGACGACTGGGAAGTGAACGACAAGCTCACGCTGAATCTCGGCATCCGCTGGGACATCGAGTGGAACCCGTCGTACCTGGACAACGTAACGCCGCAATTCATCATCGATTCGTTCAATACGGTCGCGCCGGACACCGGGCGGCCCTACCGCGAGCGGTTCGGACTGTCGAGCGACCCCAACGTCGCCGTGAACATCGACGACTACATCAGCACCGGCAACAACCGCGAGGCGTACAAGAAAGCGTTCCAACCCCGCCTCGGGTTCAGCTACGACTTCGCCGCCGACGAGCGGCACGTGCTGTTCGGCGGCGCCGGCCGCGCCTACGACCGCACGCTGTACGACTACCTGCAGCTCGAGCAGACCAAGTTCGCGCTGGCCACGGCCGACGTGCGCTTCAACGTCGCGGACGGCGTGGCTGCCCACGCGTGCACGCCGACGGTGCCCGCGAGCCCCTCCTGCGTCACCTGGAACCCGCAGTTCGCGTCGGATCCTGCGACGCTGGTGGCGCTGTTCGCGGGGCGGCCGGGCGAGATCGACCTCATCAACAACGACCTCAAGGTGCCCTACTCCGACCAGTTCAGCCTCGGCATGCGTAACCGCCTCGGCGACTGGAACACCAGCGTCGGCGTATCGCGCGTCAACAGCAAGAACGGCTTCGTGTTCACGCTCGGCAATCGCCGCGGAGACGGCTCCTTCTGGGCGAACCGCGGCCAGCCCTGGGACTTCGCTCCGCCGCTGCTCGGCAACCTCATCATCGGCAGCAACGGCATCGAGACGCGCAGCACGCAGCTGCTGCTCTCGGCCGACAAGCCCTTCAGCGAGGAATCGAAGTGGGGCACGACGTTCTCGTACACGTTCACGCGCGCACGGCACAACCGCGACATCGTCGAGCACTATCTATTCGACGCATCATCGATCGGCGCCTTCCAGTTCATCACGTCGAACGCGGCGCCGAAGCACCGCGTGGTGGCCACCGGGTCGTACTCGGCGCCCTGGGGCCTGATGCTGGCGAGCAAGCTCACCGTGTCGAGCCCGAAACCGCGCAACACCACGTCGTGCAGCGTCATCACGCAGCCGACGGGTGCGCCGTGCGTCGCGGCCTCGACGATGCTGCGATCGGGAGACGGTTACCGTGCGCTCGACCTGCAGGTCACCAAGAACTTCGAGGTGCGCGACGTGACGTCCTTCTACCTGCGCATCGACATGCTCAACGTGACGAACGAGGACAACCTGGTCGACTACACCGACATCACCACTCCGCTCGGTCTCGAGGGCAGCCGGCTGAATCCCAATGGCAACATCACGGGCTTCCCGCGCACGATCCGGGCGTCCTTCGGCGTGAAGTTCTGAAACGGTGCGCCCGCGCGGAACGGAGAAATCCCCGGGTTCATTGTTTGCGCGGGCACGCGTTTTGGATGCCACAATCGGGCCGTGAGCGAAGCACGACTCGCCAACATCGTCATCGTGGGTGGCGGCACCGCCGGCTGGATGGCCGCGGCCGCGCTCGCGCGCGCGCTGGAATTCCCGGTGTCGATCCGCCTGATCGAGTCCGAGGAGATCGGCACGGTGGGCGTGGGTGAGGCCACGGTGCCGCACCTGCGTGCCTTCAACGACACCCTGGGCATCGACGAGACCGAGTTCGTGCGCGCCGTGGGCGGCACGTTCAAGCTCGGCATCCAATTCGTCGACTGGGGCCGCATCGGCGACCGCTACGTGCACGGCTTCGGCACGATCGGCCACGACTACCGTTCGCTGCCGTTCTTCCAGTACTGGCTCAAGCTGCACCTCCAAGGCAAGGCGTTCGCGCTCGACGACTACTCGCTCAACACCGCCGCCGCGCCCGCGGGCAAGTTCTTCGCCGGCGCCACCGACGTGCCGCCGGAGTCGCCGCTGGCGCACGTCACGTATGCCTATCATTTCGACGCCGGGCTGTATGCCCAACTCCTGCGCCGCCATGCCGAGGCGCGCGGGGTCAAGCGCATCGAGGGGAAGGTCGTCGACGTCGCGCTGCGCGCCACGGACGGCTTCATCGAATCCGTCACTCTCGACGGCGGCGCGCGCCTCACGGGCGACCTGTTCATCGACTGCTCGGGATTTCGCGGCCTGTTGATCGAGTCCGCGCTCGGCACCGGATTCGACGACTGGACCCACTGGCTGCCCTGCGACCGCGCCGTCGCGGTACCCAGCGAGAAGACCGTCGCGGCGACGCCGTACACGCGCGCTACCGCGCGCGCCGCCGGCTGGCAGTGGCGCATCCCGCTGCAGCACCGTACCGGCAACGGCTACGTGTATTCGAGCCGTCACGTGAGCGACGACGAGGCCGCCGCCACCTTGGTGGGCCACCTGGATGGCCGCGCGCTGGCCGAACCGCGCGTGCTGCGCTTCACCACCGGCCGGCGGCGCAAGATGTGGAATCGCAACTGCGTGGCACTGGGCCTCGCCAGCGGCTTCCTCGAGCCGCTCGAGTCCACCAGCATCTATCTCATCCAGTCCGGCATCGCGCGGCTCATCAGCATGTTGCCGGACCGCCGCATGAATCCGGTGCTCCAGGACCGCTACAATGCCGAGGCGGCCTTCGAGCTCGAGCGCATCCGCGATTTTCTGATCCTGCACTATCACGCCACCGAAAGGCGCGACAGCGAGCTGTGGAGATACTGCGCCGCCATGTCCATTCCGGAGACACTCGCGGCCAAGCTCGCGCTGTTCCGCGACAGCGGCCGGTTCTACAGGGAATCAGACGAGATGTTCGCGTTGACGAGCTGGGTGCAGGTGCTGATCGGCCAGCGCATCGTGCCCGCGGGCCATCACCCGCTGGTGGACGCCGTCCCCGACGGCGACCTCGTCGAGCTCGGCGAGAGCGTGCGCGGTGTCATCGCGAGCTGCGTCGCGGCGATGCCGGCCCACGAACAGTTCATCGACCGCTACTGCCGGGCGCCGGCCGCCGCATGAGCCGCACGCGCGCGGACAGCGGACGCGGGACACGCGCGGGTAGTTTGACGGCGCGCGTCGCCGTACGGGCCGTGCTGTGCGCCGCGCTGCTGCTCGCCGCCTGCAACCCGCCGGCGCGCAAACCGGAGCCGGTGACGCGGCCGGTCGTGCCGGCCGTGGCGCTGAAGCCGCTCGATCCGCTGCTCGAAGACGTCGAACGGCGCACGTTCAATTTCTTCTGGGACACGGCCGAGCCCGGCACCGGCCTCGTGCCCGACCGCTGGCCGAGGCCGCCGTTCGCGAGCATCGCCGCCATCGGATTCGCGCTCAACGCGTACGCGATCGGCGCCGAGCGCGGCTACGTGACGCGCGCCGAGGCCCGGGCGCGCGTGCTCATGACGCTCAAATTCCTGCTGGCGCTGCCGCAGGGTCCCGAGTCGGCGAGCAGCGCGGGCTACAACGGATTTTTCTATCACTTCCTGAACCTCGGCACGGGGCTGCGTTACGGCAACTCGGAGCTGTCGACCGTGGACACCGCGCTGCTCATGGCCGGCGTGCTGTTCGTCGCGGGCTACTTCGATGGCGAGGACGCCGACGAGGCCGCGATCCGCAAGACCGCCGACGAGTTGTACCGGCGCGTGGACTGGCCCTGGTCCATCGAGCACGTGCCGGATATCCGCATGGCCTGGAGCCCCGAGCTGCAGTTCGAGGTGCACGACTGGCGCGGCTACAACGAAGGCATGATCGTCTACGTGCTCGCGCTCGGCAGCCCGACCCACCCCGCGGCGGCCGGCACCTGGGCCTCCTTCACATCCAACTACTACAAGCACTGGGGCACGCTCGAGGGGCAGACCCACCTGACCTTCGGGCCGATGTTCGGCCACCAGTACAGCGCCGTCTGGATCGACTACCGCGGCATCAAGGACGAATTCATGTGGCCGCAGGGCATCGACTACTTCGAGAACAGCCGGCGCGCGGTGCTGGCGCAGCGCGCCTACGCGATCCGCAATCCGCGCGACTGGCGCGGCTACGGGCCCAACATCTGGGGCCTGTCCGCCTGTGACGGCCCGGGCTACTTCACGCTGCCCTATCTCGGCGAGAGCCGGCAATTCCACGGCTACGCGGCCCGCGGTGTCAGCGCCATTGAGACCATCGACGACGGCACGATCGCACCGACCGCGGCCATCGCCTCGCTGCCGTTCGCGCCCGAGATCGTGGTGCCCGCCGCGCGCGAGATGCACAAGCGCTACGGCTCGCACATCTACGGCAAGTATGGTTTCGTCGACTCTTTCAATCCGAGCTTCGACTATGACGTGCCGCTGCGGCATGGACGGCGCGTGCGCGGCGCGGGCTGGGTTGCCACCGACTACCTGGGACTCGACCAGGGACCCATCGTCGCGATGATCGAGAACTACCGCAGCGAGCTCATCTGGAACGTCATGAAACGCAATCCGTACATCCGCCGCGGACTGCAGCGCGCGGGGTTCGAAGGCGGCTGGCTCGGCACGGACCAGGCACCGCCGCGCTGAGTGGCCTGCAACCGGTCGGCGCCGCGCCCGGTCCCAAGGGCTGTCTTTCACGACCCGGGGGCCGACATGGTTTCGAGATTGCTCGCGGCGCTGCTGCTGTCGCTGTCCATGAGCGCGACCTCGGCGCCTGCGGATTCGGTGCGCCCCGACGATTGCCGCATCGGCGCCTACCGGTTGCCCGGCGGTGAGGTGATCGACATCGCGCCCTCCTCGGAGAAATCGCTGCGCTGGCGCAGCTTCACCGGCGCAACCGGCGCGCTCACCGAGGGCGCGGCCGGTGTGTGGACGGGCACGGCGGGCTGGACCGGAACGCCCGACGGCATCGAGGCCCGCTTCGCATGCGCGCGTGGCACCTTGCAATTCGGCGCGCGGCGCGCGCGGCGAATACCGCTCGCCGTCACTGAGTCGCGGTTCGAATCGCGCGGCATCACGTTCGCCGGCAGACTCGTGTTGCCGCCCGGCGCCGGGCAGGTGCCGATCGCCGTGCTCGTGCACGGCTCCGAGGACAGCTCCGCGCGCGAGACCTACTCGATGCAGCGGCTGCTGCCCGCGCGCGGTGTCGGCGTCTATGTCTACGACAAACGCGGCACCGGCGCATCCGGCGGCACCTACACGCAGGACTTCGAACTGCTCGCGGCGGACGCGGTGGAGGCGATGCGGGACGCGCGGCGGCTGGCGGGCCGGCGCGCCCGGCGCGTGGGCTACCTGGGCACCAGCCAGGGTGGCTGGGTCGCGCCGCTGGCCGCTCGAATGGCGCCGGTCGACTTCGTCATCGTGGCGTACGGACTCGCGGTGTCGGTGATCGACGAGGACAACGAAGCGATCGCGCTCGAGATGCGGCTCGCGGGCCACTCTGCGGCCGACATCGCGAAGGCACTGGAAGTGGCGGCCGCGGCGCACACGATTTTCGAGAGCGCCTTCACGGAGGGCTTCGCCGCATTCGATGCGGTGCGCGCCCGCTATCGCGACCAGCCCTGGTACCCCGACCTGCACGGCAATTTCACCCACTTCTTCCTCGACAAGACGGAGGCGCAGCTGCGCGAGCTCGCGCCGAAATTCGACTGGCATACGCCGTTTCGCTACGACCCGATGCCGACGCTGCGCGCGCTCGACGTCCCCCAGCTATGGGTGTTAGGCGAGGACGATCTCGATGCGCCGTCGGCCGAAACGGCGCGGCGGATCGGCGGCCTCATCGATGCGGGCCGGCCGGTCAGCCTCGCCCTGTTCCCCGGTGCCGAGCACGGCCTCACCGAGTACCAGCGGGCGGCGGACGGCAGCCGCGTCTCGACGCGGTACGCGGCGGGTTATTTCGACATCCTGCGCGACTTCGCGCTGCACGGCCGTGTCGCTCATCACTACGGCCGCGCCCGATTGCGGGTTCCAGCGCCACGCCGAAGACCATAGGCCGCCCGGGTGTTTTCGCGTATGTTCGCGCCGACCCGCTACGCGACAGGGGGAACGACACGCTCGCGGGTGATGCATTCCGGAACCAGTAGTTCGCCGGAGCGGGCAGGTTCCGGGGCGTCGACTGCCCAATAAGGACGGAACAGGAGACAAGGACATGTTAGCTCGACTCATATTCGGCATCTCGTTGATGGCCGGTGCTTCGGCCGCTTTCGCCGATGTCACGATCCAGGAGAACACCACCGGCTTCTGCGGCGTGGACGGCACTGTCGACAGCGACAACGCCGGCTTCACCGGGACCGGCTTTGCCAACACCAACAACGCAGTGAACACCACGGTGCGCTACAAGGTGAACGTGCCCACGGCCGGCGCCTTCACGGTGCGCTGGCGCTACGCGAACGGCTCGACCACCGATCGGCCGGCCAGCGTGCGCGTCAACGGCTCCTCGGTCGCCACCGTCGCGCTCGCGCCGACGGGCGCGTGGACCACCTGGGCCAACTCGGCGAACGTCAGCGTCAACCTCAGCGCCGGGCTCAACGACGTATTTCTGGTCGCGACCACCGCCTCGGGCGTGGCCAACATCGATTCGATCACCGTCGTCGGCAACGCCGGCGCCGGCACCTGCAGCCCGCCCACGGGCTCGTGCCCGCTCAATCACGAAGGCTTTGCGACCGTCGCCGGCGGGGTGAGCGGCGGCGGCAATGCGGCGCCGACGATCGTGGTGAGCCAGGCGGAGCTCAAGACCTGTGTCCGCGACACGGTGCCGCGGGTGTGCAGGGTGCAGGGCCCGGTCGTGTTCGGTGCGTGGGAGGAGCTCGACGTCCAGTCCAACAAGACCATCATCGGCATCGGCGCCAACGCCGAGATCGTGAACGGCGGCTTCCGCATGGTCGGGAAGAACAACGTCATCATCCGCAACCTGACGATCCGCGACAGTGCGAACGACGACAACGACCGGGACGGCATCCAGTTGGACACGGCGCACCACGTGTGGATAGACCACGTCCGCTTCCTGCGCCTGGGCGACGGCCAGCTCGACAGCCGCCTCGACACCACCTACCTGACTGTTTCGTGGAACGTGTTCGAGCAGCACGACAAGACCTTCGGCATCGGCTGGACTGCGAACGTCACGTCGCAGATGACTATCCACCACAACTGGATTCACGATACGAACCAGCGCAACCCGAGCGCGGACAACATCCTGCGTGCGCACCTGTACAACAACGTGATGGAAAACCTCACGAGCTACGGCAACTACGCACGCGGCGGGACGAACATGGTTCTGCAGAACAGCGTGTTCCGCAACGTGAACGACCCGCACTACTACGACACCGGGACGCTCGTGGCGCAGGGGAATCTCTACTTCAGCACGACCGGACAGCGCGAGTCCTCGGGCACGTCGTTTTCATTCTTCAACCCCGGGAGCTTCTACTCGTACACGCTGACGCCGACCGCCGATGTCGAGGCGCTGGTGAAGCGCTGCGCCGGCCCGCGGGCAGAGCTCGGCCTCTAGCAAGGGTGGGGATTGGCCCCAAAAGGCTAAATGGTGCCGAACCTCATGCGGCGAGAATTCTGCGCTGCCTGGCTAGATGAGGTTCGGCACCGGGGGAAGGGGTTT
>JBIOZI010000322.1:0-5145 GCA_044871085.1 Steroidobacteraceae bacterium
GTGTGACCCGTGCGAGGTTCGGCACCGATTGACGGTTCGGGGCCAATCCCCAACTGGCGGCGCCAGAAGGCGCCCATCACTTCGTTGTCGACGCCCTTGGTTTCAGGCACGAAGCGCAGCACGACGAAGCCCGCGACGAATGCGAACCCGCCGTAGATCCAGAACGGCAGTGCGCCGTGCGCGTGCACATTGATCGCCGCGGAGCCGAACAGCGCGGGGAACGAGGCACACACGCACAGGTTCGCGCCCCACTGCGCCCACACGGCGATGGACGTGGCGCGCGCGCGGATCGGCGCCGGGAAGATCTCGGACAGCATGATCCACACGATGGGGCCGAACGACAGCCCGAGTCCGACCAGATAGCAGCAGATGGCGATGAGTCCGAACACGGGGTCACCGTCGGCGCGCAGCAGCGTGCCCAGTACGAGCATGGACAGACCCATGATCACCGCCCCGAAGACGAGCAGCGGCTTGCGTCCGACGCGGTCGACCACCAGCACCACGCCCATCGTGGCGAGCACGTTGAGCGAGCGCGCCAGCAGCATGCCGAGGAGTGCCTCGTCCATGTGATAGCCCAGCCGCTCCAGGATCACCGGCCCGTAGTACGAAATCGCCGTGAGACCGATGAACTGCTGCAGGATGTTGAGCGCGATGCCGACGAACAGCACGCGCATGCCGAACGAGAGTACCGGCGCGGCATCGGGCTTCTGTTTCGCGCTGGCTTCGAGCTCTTCCATGGCCGCGCGCATCTCCTCGGGCTCCGCGGTCTGCTCGAGCGTGCGGCGCACCTCTTCCGTACGGCCCCGCCGCAGCAACCACACGGGGCTCTCGGGCACGGTGAAGCTCATGGAGAACAGCGCCAGCGCCGGCACCGCCAGCGCCAGGTTCATGTAGCGCCAGCCCGAGGACAGCACCCAGGCGTCGTCGCCCTGCAGCGCGATGCCCCAGTTCACACACAACGCTATGCAGATGCCGCCGGCGATCGCGATCTGCTGATACGCGCCGATCTGGCCGCGCACCGCGCTCGGGGCGAATTCGCCGACGTACATGGGAGCGACGAACGACGCCAGCGCCACGGCGAAGCCGCCGATGAAGCGATAGACGATGAAAGGCCACAACGCGTCCGGCGTCGACGTGCCGAGGGGCGCCAGGCCGATTTCGGGAAAGGCCGAACCCACCGCCGACACCACGAACAGCAGCGCCGCGATGATGATGGGCACCTTGCGCCCCAGCTTCTCCGCGAGGATGCGCGCGAGCAGCGAGCCCGCGATGGTACCCGGCAGCGCCGAGCACACCGCGAAGCCCAGCAACAGGTGGCCGGCCGTTTCGCCCAAGCCGCGCGGCGCGATGAAATTGTGATCGAGCGCGCCGACCACGCCCGAGATCAACGCGAAGCAGTAGCCGCCCAGCAGCCAGCTCAGCGCCGACACGAACGTGGTGCCCGTGACCGCCTTGATGTGATTGGTGGTGACCTTACCGTGTTTCATGCCGTGGCCGCCTCGTGATCAGGCCCGCGCGACGTCGAGTCGCGCCTCGCGCCGCCAGAACGCACCGAGGGCGTCGTGGTCGACTCCCTTGGTCTCCGGGACGTAGCGCATGACCAGGAATGCCGCGAGCATCGCGAACGCCCCGTACACCCAGAATGGAAACCCGTGGTGCGAAAAGCTCGTGAGGAAGCTGCTGCCGAACAACACCGGGAAGGTGGACGCCACGAGGAAATTCGCCGCCCATTGCGCCGCGATCGCGATCGACATCGCCTGCCCGCGAATGGGCGCGGGGAAGATCTCCGACATCAGGATCCAGACGATCGGACCGAACGACATTCCGAGACCGGCCAGGTAGCAGCAGATCGCCACCAGGCCGTACGCGCCCGCTTGCTCCGTGCCGAACAACGTGCCGATGGCCATCATCGCGAATCCCATGATGAGCGCACCCATGATGAGCAAGGGCTTGCGGCCGACGCGGTCGACGATGAGGACGACGATCATCGTGGCGAGCAGGTTCAGGCAGCGCGCGATGAGGACGCCGAGATACGCGGCATCCATGTGGAATCCCATCTTCATCAGGATCTGCGGGCCGTAGTACGAGATCGCGTTCAATCCCACCAGCTGCTGCAGCACGCTGAGCGCGACACCGACCAGCACCACCCGGCCTCCGAAGGCGAACAACGGCGCGGGCTTCTCGGCGGCCCGCGACTCGTGCGCGAGCTCCTCGAGCATCTCGCGCACCTCCTCGGCATCCGCGGAGCGCGCCAGCGCGCGCCGCGCCTGCTCGATGCGCCCGTGGCGTACCAGCCAGCTCGGCGATTCGGGCACGGTGAACGACAGCCAGAAGAACGCGATGGACGGCACCGCCAGCGACAACATCATGTAGCGCCAGCCCACTCCGAGCACCCAGGCGTCATCGCCCTGCAGCGCGATGCCCCAGTTGACGAACAGCACCAGCGCGATGCCGCCGGCGATCGCGATCTGCTGGTACGCGCCCAACTGTCCGCGCACCGCGCTCGGCGCGAACTCCGCCACGTACATCGGCGCGACCACGGACGCCAGGCCGACGGCCATGCCGCCGAGCACGCGATAGACGATGAACGGCCAGATCGCATCGGCCCCGAGGCTGCCGACGGCGCCGAAGCCGATCTCGGGGAATGCCGAGCCGAATGCCGATACCAGGAACAGCACCGCCGCGAGGATCATCGGCCGCTTGCGCCCTAACAACTCGGCGGTGCGGCGCGCCGCGAGCGCACCGATGATGGTGCCGAGCAGCGCCGCGCACACCGTGAACCCCAGCAGGAAGTTCGCGGCCGTCTCCTGCATGTGCCGCGGCGCGATGAAATTCTGGTCGATCGCACCGACCACGCCCGAGATCACGGCCGTGCAATACCCGAACAGCAGCGACGACAGCGTCGACACGAAGGTGGTGCCGGTGACCGCCTGGATGTGGCTGGTGGATACCTTGACGACCTTCATCGGGCGCGTCCCTCACGCCGCCGCTGAAGAAGTGGACGGTCCGCCGATCGGCAGCCGGATGAAGAACGTCGTGCCGGCGCCGATCTCCGTCTCGAAGTGCAGCGTGCCTCCGTGCTTGTCGACGACGACGGTGCGGGCGATCGCGAGACCCTGCCCCGTTCCCTTGCCCACTTCCTTGGTGGTGAAGAACGGATCGAAGATGCGCGAGCGCACGTCGACCGGAATGCCCTTACCCGTGTCGCCGATCGAAATCTCCACCTGGTCGCCGAGCACGCGCGTCGCCACGCGGATCTTGCCCTTCTTGTCCGTGCCCCGGACCACGTCGCCGATGGCATGGGACGCGTTGACGATGAGGTTCAGCACCACCTGGTTGATCTCGCCCGCGTAGCAGTTCACCAGCGGCAGATCGCCGAGCGCCGTCTCGACCTCGGCGACGTACTTGTATTCGTTCGAGGCGATGACGAGCGTGCTCGAGATGGCCTGGTTCAAATCGGACTGCGACATCTCCTTGCGGTCCGGGTGCGCGAACTCCTTCATCGAGCGCACGATGGCGGCCACGCGCCCGAGGCCGTCGCGCGCGCGATCGAGCGCCACCGGCGCGTTCTCGAGGATGTAGTCGAGGTCGGCGTCGTCTTCGGCCTCCTCCGCCGCCTTGGCGGCGGCCGCGACGTCCGCACCCTGTTCGGTGGCGGTGCGCAGCTCGCGGTACTTGTCGACGATCTGGGTGAGATCATCCATCGCCTCGCGCACGAAGTGCACGCTGTCGGAGACGAACTGCACCGGGGTGTTGATCTCGTGCGCCACGCCCGCGGCGAGCCGGCCGACGCTCTCGAGCTTCTGGGCCTGCGCCAATTCGTTCTCGAGCCGGCGCTGGTCGGTGACGTCGAGCATCATGCCGCGCAGCACCTTGTGCTGGCCGGTGCTGCCGCTCTGCTCGCAGCTCGCGACTCAGCGCAGGTCGACGCGCTCGTCGTCCTGGGTGAGAACCGTGGTCTCCACCTCGAAGTTGCCGCTCTTGCTCTCGTCGATGCGGCTGCGCACCGGGCCGTTGCGATCGCGCGGCATGAGCCTGTCGAGGAAGCCGGTCTGCTTCCACAGCTCCTCGCCGAAACCCAGGCGCTGCGGGCCCTGCGGCCCGATGTACTCGAAATGGCCGTCGTCGACGTCGAGCGCGAACGGGATCGCCTGCGTGCCTTCGACCACCAGGCGGTACTGCTCGCGGCCGCGCTCCAGCTCCTGGGTGCGCTCCGACACCAGCTTCTCCAGGCGTTGCTTCTCGGTGCGCTCCATCTGGCGGCGCTCCTCGAACATGCGCACCACCTCCGACATCATCACGCTGAAGGAATGCGCGAGCGCCAGCAGGATGGCGAACAGCAGAACCACCGCGGTGGTCATCGCCGGGAATTGCGCGGCGCGGAAGCGCGCCGAGGCGATGTGCTCGGTGGACAGCGCGAGGTAGAGATGGCCCGACGCCGCCTCGCCGCTGTACAGGTCGCGCACGATGAGCATGACGCGGTCGTCCTTTAGCTTGACGTCGTGGTCCTCCACCAGCGCCGCCGGAAACTCGCCGTGTCCCGCGAGCGGTTTGCCGTCGGCGCCGTACACCGCGACGCCGTAGACGTTGCGGTCGCTGAGCATCGGACGCAGCACTTCGTTCGCGAGCGTGGAATCGTTGAACGCCACCGCCCCATACAGCTGCTGCGTGAGATTCGCGGTGTACATCGTCGCCTTGGCGCGCGCACTCTCCTCGAGCGACGTGGAGTCGAAGGTCACATAGCCGACGATGCCCGCGATGGCGCTGAGGATGAACACCAGCGCCAGACTGCCCATGAGCTGCGCCTGCAGCGGCAGGTCGGTCGTGGTCGTCGCCCGGCCGGCCGGGTCGGGCGGCGTGCGACCGGCGGGTTCTTCGTTCTGCGCGTCATTCATCCAATGCTCCGTCAGGACCGCACGAACGGGCGAATAGCCCGTCGGTCCAGCAGGTTTATCGGTAGAAAGCGCCGTTCCCTTGACCCTCCCGACGTCTCAATACCCGCAAGGCGGGCGCCCCCGGACGGCAAGAACGGGCCGTCCGCGCCCCTGTGACGCGAGTCTCAGGGCCGGCAAGGAACTGCCTGAAGGGGTTTCGCCTCGTCGACGGCCGCCCGGGCCCGCGGCGGGCCGGGCGCGGGGGGGGGGG
>JBIOZI010000323.1:0-8620 GCA_044871085.1 Steroidobacteraceae bacterium
CGCCGTATGCGGAACCGCACGTACGGTGGTGTGGGAGGGCGGCGAGCGTAAGCTCGCCCCCTACCCGATCATTGGGGTTTCCGGCGCGGACCCGCCGCCACGCTCAGCGCTATTTTCCGAGCATCCAGGAGTAGAGGTCTTCGCCGCCGTACGCGCGCACCCAGGTGAAGTGCCCGAGATCCTCGTGGTTCGTGAACCGCACGTCGGTGTGGCCGAGCTTCTCGAGCTCGTTCAGCACCGGGTAGAAGAACCGTGCCGGCACCACGCCGTCCCGCCCGCCCGCGATGCACCACACGGGTAGCTTGGCCTTCGCAATCGGCGCCGCGTGCGCCGGATGCCCGTATCCCACGATCGGCGCCATGGCGGCAAATCTCTGCGCGTGCCGCGCGGCCAAGTCCCAGGTGCCGAAGCCGCCGTAACTCAGGCCGGTGAGGTACACGCGCTTCGGGTCGCCGCGGTAGTTGGCGACGGTGCGGTCGACGATCTGGATCAGCTCGTCGCCGAGCTCGAACCAGCCGTCGACCGGGCCTTGCGGCCCGTCCGGGAGTTTGCCGTCCGCCAGCTTGCCGTTCATGGCTTCATCGAGCCGCGAGTTGCGCTCGTCCGGCCGCGCCGGCACGCCGCCCGGCAGGCGCCGCGGAATCTGCGCCGGGGTGCGGCTCTTGATGTAGTCGACGTCGCCCTGGCCGAACATCGGCAGCTGCGGCGAGACGATGACGAAGGGCAGGTCGCGCTTGCGGCACCAGGCCTCGTACAGCGGCCCATGCGCCAGCACGTAGTCGAGCTCGCCGCGGGCGTCCCCGCGCTCGCCGTTGCCGTGCAGGAACAGCATGACCGGCCAGCTCTTCTGCTGCGCATGCCCGGGCGGTAGATAGACGAAGTAGTCGCGCGCGGCGCCCGTGCGCCTGCTCTGGTACGACACGCGCCGCAGCTCCGGCCCGGATGGCGTCTGCCGCGCGATCGAAACGGGGGCTGCCGACAGTGCACCGGCAGCCCCCGCCATGATTGGAAACAGCTCTCGTCGCGTGGTCATCGGCGGCACCCCCGTGACGCCGAGTGTATCAGCGGATGACGCGGGCTCCCTTGCCCTTCATGACCGCCTCGACTTCCTTGACGTTCACCATAGAGGTGTCGCCCGGCGTGGTCATCGCCAGCGCGCCGTGCGCGGCGCCGTATTCCACCGCCGCCTGCGGGCCCTTGCCCTCCATGAACCCATACGCGAGGCCGGACGCGAACCCGTCGCCACCGCCCACGCGGTCGTAGATCTCGAGGTCCTCGCGCATCATCGACTGGTAGAAGTTGCCGCCCGCGTAGAGGATGGCGGACCAGTCGTTGAACGTCGCGGTTTTCGCATTCCTCAGCGTGGTAGCCGCCACCTTGAAATTCGGGAACTGTTTCACCGCGGTCTGGATCATCTTCTTGAAGTTCGCCGGATCGATGGCCGAGATGTGCTCGTCGAGCCCTTCCACCTCGAAGCCGAGGCAGGCGGTGAAGTCCTCCTCGTTGCCGATCATCACGTCGACGTACTTCGCGATGTTGCGGTTGATCTTCTGCGCGCCTTCCTTGCCGCCCTGGCTCTTCCACAGCGAGGCGCGGTAGTTGAGGTCATACGACACGATGGTGCCGTACTTGCGCGCGATCTCCACAGCTTCGATGACCGCTTCCGAAGTGTTCGGCGCGAGCGCCGCAAAGATGCCGCCGGTGTGGAACCAGCGCACGCCTTCCTCGCCGAACAGCTTTTCCCAGTTCACCTCGCCGGGCTTGATCTGCGACGCGGCGGAATGCCCGCGATCGGAACAGCCGAGCGCGGCACGGATGCCGAAGCCCTTCTCGGTGAAGTTGAGGCCGACGCGCGTGTTGCGTCCCAGCCCGTCGAACTCGCGCCAGATGATCTTCGAGGTGTCGACGCCACCCTGCATCATGAGGTCTTCGACCAGCCAGCCCAGGTCGTTGACGGGCAGCGCCGTCACCGCGGTCGCCCGCTTGCCCCAGCACTTGCGCATGGCGCGCGCCACGTTGTACTCGCCGCCGCCTTCCCACACCTGGAAGCTGCGCGCGTTGCGCACGCGGCCGAAGCCGGGGTCGAAACGCAACATCACCTCGCCGAAGGAGGCGCAGTCCCAGCGGGTTTCGGCGGCGGGGCGGATCTTCAATACGTTGTCGGTCATGTCTCTGACTTCTTGCTTACTTGCCACGGATGGTCTTGATGAGCTTCACGGTGTCGCGCACGCGCGCTTCGATGCCGGCGTAGTCGCTCTTGGCGAGCAGCTCCTTCGTGACGAGGTTGCTGCCGATGCCGCAGGCGACGATGCCCGCGCCGAACCATTTCTTGAGTGAATCCTCGGTGGGCTCGACGCCGCCGGTGGGCATGATGCGCGTCCAGGGCATCGGGCCCATGACGTTCTTCACGAACTCCGGGCCGCCGACCGAGCTGCCGGGAAATACCTTGACGATCTCGCAGCCGAGCTCGTGCGCCGCGCTGATCTCGCTCGCGGAGCCGCAGCCGGGCGAGTAGGGGATGCAGCGGCGGTTGCACACCTTCGCGACGTCGGCATTGAGGATGGGACCGACGACGAATTTCGCGCCATTGGCGATGTAGATGCCCGCAGTGGGCGCATCGACGATCGAGCCGACTCCCATGATCACGCTCGGGTCGGCCTGGTCGAAGTGGCGCGTTACCTCGTAGAACACGTGCGAGGCGAAGTCGCCGCGGTTGGTGAACTCGATGCACTTGGCGCCGCCGTTGGCGCAGGCCTGGATCACCTTCTTACAGACGTCGACGTCCGGGTGATAGAACACCGGGATCACACCCTGGTCCATCATCGCGGCCAGCACGCTCATTCGGTCTTTGTTCATCGACGCAGCTCCAGGACACCCGAGAAAAGGCGGGCATTCTCGGGCAGTGAAGGCCGGCGCCGCAATGGAATGTTGGCCACATTGCCATTTGACCGGCAGCCTTGCGCGGTTGCGGCCGGTCGACTATAAGCCCGGAAAAGGTAACCGGTGTCATAACCCAGGCCCGGGCGCTGCCAAAGGCGGCCCGCGCGCTCTGGCGAACGGACTGGTCGGCGCGCTGCGCCTCATCGGGCCCCGCGCCAGCGGCTTTTTGCCGCTCATTTCCAGCGTTCTCGAACATGCCGGCCGGGACGCACGGGCATCGACGGATGGATTGCCGCCAGCCCTGGCCGTGTCGCGGGCGGTTTCCGCCGCCGGAGAAATGCCCGCTTGCGGTAACCGGTTACCGTGCCTGCGCGCGAGGTCTTTGTTAGGCGACCCACCGCACGACTCCCGCCCCGGCACGCGCACGAATCCCCCGTCCGAAGCGTGCGTGCTTCCACGTAATGCACGGACCGTGGCCGCCGGGCGGACGTCGCGCCACACGGCGGATTTGCAGCCACTTTCGTGCCGGATAATTAGGGGAAACTGTGGACTCCTCGACGACGGTTTCCAGGGGCGCCGGGCACACTTTGGAGTCGCCCAAAAATGCACGTGACGCAGTTCACGTTATGACTCGAACGACCATCGCGGAAACCAGAACCCGAATCCGACAATCGCCGCTGCCCGTCATCGGCGTGGTGGTCGCGATCATTCTGGTCGCGTTCTACGGATGGTCGCAACGCGGCTGGCTCGCGAACGTCACCGACATCGAATCGCGCGACGTCGACATGCAGAGCCGCCAGCTCGAGCGCGGCTTCGCCACCGAGCTCGAAGATCTGTACTCCGCGGTGGGCGACCATTCGATCTCGACCGAAGTGGCGCAGTTCGCGCGCGGCGAGCGTCCCGAGTTCTTCACCGACCCGACGCGCGTGGCGGCGCTCGCGCGGCTCGACGTCGACACCTTCCTCGTGCTCGACCGCAACCTCGAAACCCGCGCCTCGCTCGCCATCGATGCCACCGCAGCACAGGACTACGAGATCCCGCCCGACCCCGACCTGCTCGCCGCCATCAAGCAGGGGGTCACCTCCGGCCAGCTCAACGGGGTCGGCGACAGCGTGCGCGGCATCGTGCAGCGCGCGCGTGGCCCGGCGCTGTTCGCGGCGCGCCCGATCTTCGAGAGCTCCGGCACCGGCCAGCCGCAGGGCTGGATCGCATTCGCGCGCGCGTTCACCCCGGCGGTGGTCGAGCGCATGGGACGCTTCTCGCCGTGGCCCGTGAACGGATTTCCGGTGGTGAACCTCGAGCGCGCCGGCGTCCCCGATGAGGTGCGCGACTGGGTGAAGCGCTCGCCGCTCACCGCGAACCTGCACACGCACATTGCGAGCCGCCGTCACGTGAGCGGCTATCTGATCCTGCGCGACCAGGTCGGCACGCCCGTCTGGCTGGTGCAACTGGAGATCCCGCGCAGCGCCTTCGCGCAGGCCACGCGTACCACGCTCTACCAGACCATCTTGTTGGGCCTGCTGGTCGGCGGCTTCACCATCGTCGCGATGCTGCTGATCGCGCGCTCGCGCCGCCTCAACGCCGACCGCCTGGCGCTCGAGTCGCGCTACCGCGCCATCATCGAGCAGGCTCAGGACGGGCTGCTGATCGCCGACGCGCGCACCGGCGAAATCGTCGACGCCAACCCGGCCGTACAACAGCAGCTCGGCTTCGCGCTGGAAGAGCTGCGCGGCCGCTCGATACTCTCCGTGCTGCGCGGTCCGAACGACTCGCAGGATCCGGTGATCGCGACGCTGGCACGCGTCGAGCCCAGCCGCGGCATCGAGCTCGTGCAATGGCTCAAGGACGGCCGCCAGATGGACGTCGAGGTGAGCTGCGTGCCGATCGAATCGCGCGACCGCCGCCTCGTGTCGTATCTCATGCGCGACCTGTCGGAGCGGAAGAAGGCGCAGTCACAGCTGCTCGCCAACCAGCAGCGCCTCGACAAGCTCGCGAACCACGATCACCTCACCGGGCTGCCGAACCGGCTGTTCCTGCAGGCGCACCTGCCGCAGGCCATCGCGCGCTGCCAGGGCACCGGCCAGATGCTCGCCGTGCTGTTCCTCGATCTCGACCGCTTCAAGCACATCAACGACTCGCGCGGTCACGAGGTCGGCGACAAACTACTGCAGGAGATCGCCAAGCGCGTGCGCGCGGCTGTGCGCCCCTCCGACGTCGTGGTGCGCATGGGCGGCGACGAATTCGTCGTCGTGCTGCACAAGGTGAATTCGCCGGACGAAGTCGGGGTCGCGGCGACGCGCGTCAACGAGGTGCTGAGCGCGCCGGTGATGATCGACGGCCGCGCGCTGGTCGCCACGGTTTCCATCGGCGTGAGCCTGTTTCCGCGCGACGGCGCCACCATGGGTGAGCTGCTCAAGCACTCGGACACGGCGATGTACCAGGCGAAGGACCTGGGCCGGAACAACTTCCAGGTCTTCAGCCCGCAGATGGACCGCTCGCTCAAGGAGCGCGTCGCGATCGAGTCCTCGCTGCGCGCCGGTCTCAAGCTGAACCAGTTCGACGTGCACTATCAGCCCATCATCGACATCCACTCGCGGCGCGTCGCCGGCCTCGAAGCTTTGCTGCGCTGGAAACATCCCGCGCAGGGCTACGTATCGCCCGAGCGCTTCATCGAGGTGGCCGAGGAGACCGGTCTCATCATTCCGATCGGTCAGTTCGTGCTCGAGCGCATCGGCCGGGACATAAACGCCTGGCGCGATCAGCAGGCGCATCTCGTGCCGGTCAGCATGAACGTCTCCGCCGTGCAGCTCGAGCGCACCAAGCTGCGCGAGCTGGTGCAGCAGGCCATGGTCAAGAACCGCATCGGTCCGCAGCTCATCGCGCTCGAGCTCACCGAAGGCTCGCTGTTCGAGAAGCGCACCGGTGAGTTCCGCGAGGACGCGCTGGCTTCCCTGCGCGACCTGGGCGTGAAGATCGCGATCGACGACTTCGGCACCGGCTACTCGTCGCTGTCGTACCTCAAGCGTTGGCGCGTGGACTCGCTGAAGATCGACCGCAGCTTCGTGCGCGACATCGTCACCGATCCATCCGACCACGCGATCGTGAGCGCCATCATCGCGATGGCGCGCAGCCTCAACATCCAGGTGGTCGCCGAGGGCATCGAGACCTGGCAGCAGCTCGAGATCCTGAGAAACATGGGCTGCTCGCTGGCGCAGGGATTCCTGTTCGCGAAGCCATGTACCGCCGCCGACGCGCTGCGCTATCTCAAGGTCGAGCCGCTCGATCTGCTGAACAACGACTGGCAGCAGAATCCCCTGGCCGAGACCGGCTAATGGGGACATTCCTCGTTTGCTAGCAAACGGGGACAGAGCTGAGTGTTCGCGCGAACGGGTGCAGCTCCAACACTCCGTGCGCTCACGTTCTCGCGCGCTCGACTCAGTGCTCCCGACTCAGAGGTCTGCCCGCTCCAGGCGCGCAACGCGTCGTCCTCGCCGGAAAAAGCGGGTTGACCCTTCACGGCGCTACCCTCTCGGCGCTCCGCCGATGCACGCCGTCGATTGGCTGGATTTCACGCTGGGAGTTGGGGGGCCGAAGCGCGCGCCACCCGAGCGAGCGCGGGAGAATTGCGCTGCGTTCGCTCGCGCATTCATCGGGTCTGTCCCCGTTTGCTAGCAAACGAGGAATGTCCCCATACTTCCTCCCTCTTCCCGGAGGACTCATGCGCCGACGCTGGATTGGATCGATTGCCGGCATGCTCGCCGCGACGGCGGCGATTGCCGCGGACGACAACCTCGGCCGCGAGCAGTTGCACGCCACCCTGTGGATGCAGCGCGCGCCCGAGTACCGCGCCATGGCGGAGCAGGTGTACAGGCTCGCGGCCGAGAAGATTGCCGCACCTGCGCCCGGCAGCGCGGCGCTCGAGCAGGCGGAAACGCCGGCGGACGCACTGGCGCGCCTCCCCGCCGCGGTGGTGCTCGACCTCGACGAAACGGTACTCGACAATTCGGTCTACCAGGCGCGGCTGTTGCGCGACCGCGCGAACTACAGCAGCAAGAGCTGGGGCGAATGGGTGCGCGCCGGCGAGGCCGAGGCGGTACCCGGTGCGCCGGAGTTCATCGCCACCGCGCGGCGCCTCGGCCTCGCCGTGTTTTTCATCTCGAATCGCGATTGCACCATTCCCGCCGCGACTCCCGACGACCAGTGCCCGGCGAAGACCGCGACGCTGCGCAACCTGGTAGCGCTGGGCATCGACCCGGCGCCCGATCCGGAGCATCTGTTGTTGCGCAACGAGCGGCCGGAGTGGAACGTCGGCAACAAGACCGCGCGACGCGCGTTCATCGCGAAGAGCTACCGCATCATCGCGCTGCTGGGCGACGACCTCGGTGACTTCGCCGATCCGCGCGTCTACGTGGGCGACCGCGAGCGACTCGAGCCGCGGTTCGGTGCCACCTGGTTCCTGCTGCCAAATGCGATGTATGGCTCGTGGACCAACGGCTTCGACACGCTCGAGGAGAAATACGCCGCGCTGCGCACGGACCCCGCGGTGCTCGCGCTGCCCGGCTCCACTCCGTGGAAAAGCGCCGATCGCGTGCGGGTGGCCACCTGGAACGTCGAATACCTCATGACGCCCGAGACGCAACGCGCCTTGGCGGCGACCTGCGCGGAGCAGGGTGGCATGGTCGGCGGCGACGACCGCACGCTGCCCTGTGCCATCACGAAGCACGAGCCGCGCCGCGCCGCGGACTACGCCTCACTGCGCAACTACGCCGCCAAGCTCGCGGCGGACATCGTGGCGCTGCAGGAAGTCGACGGCCCCGATGCAGCGGCACAGGTGTTTCCCGGCTACGACTTCTGCTTCAGCACGCGCGCGCACACCCAGAAGAACGGCTTCGCCATCCGCCGCGGGCTGCCGCACCGCTGCGAGGCCGAATACCAGCCGCTGGCGCTGCCCGACAACTCAGTGCGCCGCGGCGTGGTCGTCACGTTCTTCCCGGGCACGGCACAGGAATTCCGGCTCATGTCCGTACACCTGAAATCCGGCTGCCCGGAAGGCCCGCTGACCGCGCCGGGGCGCAATTGCGACCTGCTGTCGAAGCAGGTTGCGCCGCTCGAGGCGTGGATCGACGCCGAGGCCGCCGCGGGGCATCGCTTCGGATTGCTGGGAGATTTCAACCGGCGCTTTTCGAAAGAGAAGGGCCCGGCACGCGAAGCGGACGGGCGTCAGCTCAACGTGCTCGCCG
Organism: Steroidobacteraceae bacterium; assembly: GCA_044871085.1. Lineage (GTDB taxonomy): Bacteria > Pseudomonadota > Gammaproteobacteria > Steroidobacterales > Steroidobacteraceae > CADEED01. The sequence goes on from JBIOZI010000323.1 coordinate 8,121, forward strand.
AGATCAACGACGGCGAGCCGGCGGCCGCGAAGCTCACCAGCGTCACCGCCACCGCGAAATTCACGCCGTGCACCACGGACAGCGAATATCGCGAATACATCGACCAGGTGCTGCTCGGCCGCGAGCTCGCCAAAAGCGTGATCCGCAAGTCGTTCGTGCGCGTGGTCTACGACGACGCGGATGCCAAGGAGCACTGGCTGTCGGACCACTGCCCGGTTGGCATCGAGCTGCGCCTGCGCTGAGGTCGATCCACACGAGCCGATTCCGAGCTCGGCGCCGGCGCGTCGCCCCACACCAGCCGCGCCGCGGCGCCGGTGCTCGACGGCCAGAACAGGCCGCCGCCGCACACCGCGAGACCCCCGGACGGAAGTAGATAGTCGACGCGCAGATTGCCCACCACGCGGTCGCCGAAGGCGGCGGTGCCGGTGGCGATTGCGGCTGCAGTTGAAGGTCGCGATGCGGACCGTTTCAGGCGTGGAGCCCGGCGCGGGGGGGGGGGG
>JBIOZI010000324.1:0-14876 GCA_044871085.1 Steroidobacteraceae bacterium
TCGAGGTGTTCAGCTGGGTCGTCGCCATCGGCACCATTTTTGCGGGCGCCATCGGCGTCGGCAACATCATGCTCATCGTGGTGAAGGAAAGGACGCGCGAGATCGGGCTGCGCAAGGCGCTGGGCGCCACGCCGGCCTCGATCGTCGGGATGATCATGCAGGAGTCGCTGTTCATCACCGCCGTCGCCGGCTACAGCGGCCTGGTAGTCGGCACGCTGCTCATCGAAGGCATCGCGAAGATGCTGGATGCGCAGGGTCGCGGCAACGCGGGTTTTTTCGCGCATCCGGAAGTGGACTTCAAGACCGCCATCGTCGCGCTGGTGGTGCTGATCATGTCGGGAGTGCTGGCCTCGCTGTTGCCGGCCGCCAAGGCGGCCGCGGTGAACCCGATCGTTGCGTTGCAAGACGAATAAAAGAGAGAACGAGCAGGCAATATGAAGCGAATCATCAAGTTCCTCGTGCTGGGGGTCATCGCGCTGGTGTTCATCGGCACCATCGTCTTTCTATACAACAAGTCGCAGGCGGCGCCCGTCGTCTACAAGCTCGACTCCCCGGAGTCGCTGACCATCGTCAAGAAGACGGTGGCCACCGGCAAGGTGATCCCGCGGCGCGAGATCGAGGTGAAGTCGCAGGTGTCGGGCGTCGTCGAGAAGCTCTATGTGACGGCGGGACAGACCGTGAAGAAGGGCGCCATCATCGCGCGCATCTCGCTGCGCCCGAACATGCTCAACGTCAGCTCGGCGGAGGCCCAACTACTGGCCGCGCGCATCAACCTGCGCAACCAGACGGCGGACATGGAGCGCTACAAGAAGCTGCTGGCGCAGCACGTCATCTCGGAATCCCAGTTCAACCAGTACGTGACCAACTACGACCTGCAGAAAGAGGCGGTGACCTCGGCCGAGAACACGCTGCTGCTGCTGAAGACCGGCGCGACGCGCGATTCGGGCAATGTCTCCAACATGATCCCCGCCACCATCGACGGCACCGTGCTCGACGTGCCCAACAAGGAGGGCGCGTTCATCCTGGAGTCCAGCACTTTCCAATCGGGCACGTCAGTGGCGACGCTGGCCGACATGAACGACATGATCTTCGAAGGGCTGGTCGACGAATCGGAAGTGGGCAAGCTGCGGCAGGGCATGGAGCTCATCCTCAACGTCGGCGCGCTCGAGGGCAAACCGTTCAAGGCCTCCCTGGAATACATCGCGCCCAAGGGCGTCACCGACCAGGGCACCATCAAGTTCACCATTCGCGCCGCCGTGACGCTCGACAAGGAGCTGTTCCTGCGCTCCAACTACAGCGCCAACGCGGACATCGTGCTCGACAAGCGCGAAAACGTGCTGGCGGTCAACGAAGGCAACCTCATCATCGAAGACAAGGCGACCTTCGTCGAAGTCGAGACGGCGCCGCAGAAGTTCGAGAAGCGCGAGATCAAGACCGGCCTGTCCGACGGCATCCACATCGAGGTCGTCTCGGGGCTGAAGCCCGAGGACAAGATCAAGCATCGCTAGCGCGCAATGGCTGCGATGCCGGCGCACTCGGCGATCACCTGACGCCCAGCAGGCACACCGGGCCAAACAACCCCGAGCGGCGCAACAGCGAATCCGCCGTGTATGGCCGGATGGACGCGAACGCAATGCGCGTCGCGCCCGGCTGCTCGTCGCCGATCAGCCGGTTGATCCAGTAGTTGGTGACCGTGATCTCGAAGCGGTTGTCGCCGGAGCGCAGCGCATCGGTGACGTCCAGGCGAAACGGCACGTTCCACAGCACGGGGAAGTCCTGTCCGTTGATGCGCACGCGCGCGAGCTCGGCGACCGCGCCCAGATCGAGCTCGATGCGGCGGCGCTCGGCCCGCCATGCCTCGGGAATCGCAACGCTGCGCGTGTAGCGCACACGGCCGGAGTAATGGCGAATGGCGGCGTCGGCGTGCCCGGTCCACGAGGCGAGCGTCGCGAGTTGCGCCTGCGCCGGGGCGCCCTGGCCGTCGAGGAATTCCACGTCCCAGGGTCCATCGAGCGTGGAGACCACGGCGCGCACGGATGATGGCGCGACGTATTCGCCGATGGCAGCGCTGCCGCTGAAAACGATGAACTTCGAGGCATAAGGCTCAAGCTCGATGCGCACGGCGGTAGTTTGATCCTCCACCGCGTGTGTCACGGGCGCACGCGATCCGTCGACCGCGTCCCATTGCTCGGCGTGGCGACCCCGCACGCGGAATCGCACGGTGCCGGTGAATGGGCGGGCGGACTGGTTCGTCAGGAAGTAGATCTCGGCGCGCGCCTGGCTGCGATGAGCCCAGTGCAGGTCTTCGATTCCCGTGCCCGCGACATCGGGCAGCACGCCCTCCGCGCGCAACGCCGCCCCGGCGTCCGGCGGCGCGTACACGCGGCCGCGACCAAACCCGCGCGCGGCGCCGGCGGCCGCGCGCGGCTGCCCGCCCCACAGCTCCTGCGCCATGGCCCGCACCTGCGCATCGCCCGCGAGGCCGATGGCGCCGTCCGGCTGCGCGCCGATCAAGATGCCACCGGCGGCGACGTACGCCCGCAGCTTCGCGATCACCGGCAGGCTCATGCGCCGCACGCGGCGGTCGATGACGAGCGCGCGATAACTCATGCCATCGGCGCGCGTGAGGCGGCCATCGCGCACGCGCAGCCGCGTGAGCAGCGCTTCGGCATTCACGAAATCGTGGTCGAAGCCCGGCAGCCGCGGCGGCCCTGCCGGTTCATCGAACGGCGGCGACAGCGCCGCGTCCTCGCCGATGAAGATCGCCACGTCGGCCACCGGCCGGCCCTGCTGCAGTAGATGGGACGTGCGCCCCAGGTATCGCACCCAGCCGCCGGCGTCCTCCGCCCAGGTCTCGTTGCGCGTGAAGTGCTGGCCGTACTGGCGCAGCGTGATGCCGGGCCGCCGGTCGGTGAACGGCTGGTGCGCCGAGGTGTGCAGCACCACGCGGTTGACGCCCTCCGCGAAGAAACGGTCCGCGATGCGCCGCAGCTGCGCCGGGCCCAGGGCCCAGGCCTGCTCGCCGCGCGTGGTGAGCGCTTCGGCGGCGACGACCTTCCGGCCGTACAGGTGCGCGGCGGAGGCCGCTTCGCGCACGTCGGCCACATGGCTGGCCTTGGGTGGCTCGCCTTCGGGGTAATACCAGTACTCGCCCATCGGCACGTCGACGCGCCCCTTCGCCTGGATGCCGTCGATGACGGTGGGCAGGTCCGTGCCCGCCGCCTCCGCGTACAGCGTCATGCCGCGCGCGTGCGCGGCCGCGGCGAGCACGCCGTAGTGATTCCCGGCGAGCAGGTCGGCGATGGTGCGCCGGTAGTCAGACAGGAAGCGCTCGCTGCGGTCGGCGTCGCCGACGATGCGCCCCGTGAGCACCGGCAGCCATGGATGCAGGTCGTAGCCGCGCCGCGCGGCGAATTCGCGCGGCATCGCCGGCGTCCAGTTCTGCTGGCCGGCCTCCCAGCTGTCGGTGAGCGCGATGCCGAGCCGGCCGGAGTTTCCGCGTGGATATCCACCCAGCCAGGCATCGGCGAACGCGCGCACGGCGTGGGCATCGAGCTTGTCCACTTCGAGGCCGATGCTCTCCGCGGTGGCCGGCACCGTGCGCCGGCCCGTGAGCGACCAGCCGAAGCGCAGCGCGGCCCATCTACCCGCGCGCGGGCGCCAGCGCAGCGTGCCGTCGGAGGCGAGATGGCGGGTGACGTCGATCACGTCGCCGGGCTGCACGCTCGCCCCGGGCGGCACCGGCGCGGTGCCGGCGGCGGCGTAATCACCGAGTACGCCGAAGCCGGCCTTGTCCTGCGCGAGGTGGACGTGTCCCCCGAACTCGAACCGCGCCTCGGCGATCTGCAGCGGTTTGGCGAGGCCGGTGAAACGGATGCGCCAGAGCGGATCGCCGCGCTCGGGCAGCGCCACCGTACGCACGGGCGCGGACTGCGTCGCGGGTAGTTCGATGACGGTGGTGAAGAGCACGCCGTCGGCGCCGGCCTCGATCACGCCGGCGGGCATGGGTTCGCGCACCGCCAGCGTGAGCGCGCGTGGCACGGCGCCGGGCGCGAACCGCGCGAGCAGCACGGCGGATCCACCGGCATCGGGAATGAGCGGCGTCGTTTCCGAATACCGCGCGTCGTCGAGCAGCGCGGTATTCGCGGCGCCGCTGAGCTCCGGACGCGCAATTGCGGCCTGTTCGATGTCCGGCAGGCGGTACGCGATCACCGCGACGTCACCACCGAGCGCGGGCTCGCGATACGGCGCATCGATCGAAATATCCTGGTACGGCCCGCTCTCGGTGGGCGGCGCCGGCAGGCGCAGCGTGGGCGGCGTCGCGGGTGTCAGCAGCGTTTCGCTCCACACCAGCTTCTTCATCGCCTGCGCGGCCGACACCGTCGGCCCGCCGCTCACGCTCCATCCGCCGCTGGTCTGCGCACCGAGCTCGAGACCCAGCCGCCGCGCCTCGGCCGCCGCGAAGCGCATCGCTTCCCGCCATTCGCGCGTGCCGAACCCGACGCGCCGCTCCACGTACTGCGGCACCGGCGGAGTGCGGAACCCGATGTCGAACACCAGCGCGCCGGCGATGCCGATGCGCTGCATCCACTCGAGATCGAGGCGGATGCCTTCCTCGGATACGTTGCCGTTCACCCACTGCCAGAAGACCAGCGGCCGCGCGGCGGACGGCGGCGCGTCGAAGCCGGCGCGCAGTGGGTCGAGCGGCGGACGTGCCGCGCCGGCGCTCGCGAGCGCTAAGCCGACGACCCCGGCGGCGAGCCCCCGCCGCATGAAACGCGCCGTCCGTCTCACGATGCCATGGTAGCTAGGGGACGACCGTGACGATGACGCGGCGATAGCGCGTCAGCGCCGGCGTACCGGCGTCGGTGACCGCGAGGATGATGTGCATGGTGCCGGCCTTGAAGAATCGCTCCGGCACCACGAAGGCCGCGTCGCGCTCGCTGGCCTTCTCGATGGCGACGGGCGCGCCCGTGCGGCCCGTGGCGACGGTGAACGTGCCGGGCTCCGGGTAGTAGAACCATTGGTAGGCGAGGGCGTTGCCGTCCGGATCGCTCGAGCCCGCGGCGCTCAGCGACACGCGCGCACCCGGCCTGGCGGAGAGCGCCTCGGCATGCGCCAGGCGCGCCACCGGCGGATGATTCGCCGCTGCATAGGGCTCGATGGTCCAGTCCATGCGCGCTGCGAAATCGTTCTGGAACGCCGCGCGCCAGCGCCACAGCGTGGCCTTGTTAGATGTGTACCACTGGCCGTCGACGCCCAGCACCTCGTCCTCGGCGTCCGACCAGAACGGGCGCGTCTCGGGCTCCGCGAACCACTTGCGCATGCGCGGCGTGTACAGCTCGTAGCGACCGCCCCAGCCGCCCCAGTCCGGGTGTTCGGGCGCGCTGAGGCCGGTGTCGATGAGATTGAGGAAGCTCGGGGTATCGCCTTCCATGAGGAACTTCACCTGCAGATGCTGCGCGCCCAGCGGTCCCTTGGAGCGGATGTGCTCGTCGAGCCAGGGATTGTCGACGATGGCGAAATCCGCGCCGCCGAAGCGGCCGTGGAATTTGTCGCCGCCGATGCCGCTCCAGGTGGCGAAGTGATACGCGCCGCCGTCGTGAACCCCGGGGCTCGCGATGAAGAACAGCCCGGGGAAATTCCGGCGGATCCACGGGCCGCTGTCGTCCTGGTCCGAGATCGTATAGACGCGCAGCTTCCCCACGAACTTCGCCAGCGCGGCCTTCGAGCGCGTGGCGCGCACCCTCCACAACGCCTGCGCCAGCACATTCGGCCCGCCCCACACCGGCACCCACACCGGGCGCGGATCCGGGCGGTCGACCACCTCGATCAGTAGTTTGGAGGCCGGCGAGTCCATGGTCTCGCCCACCGCCGCCATGCCGAAATCGGGACGGCCCGCGACGATCACCGCGCGCAGCGCATCCGCCGTGGGAAAGCCCGGCTCGTGCAACGTGAGGTTGTCGCGCACCTTCTCGTAGGCGTCGACGATCTCGCGGATGCGCCACGGGGCCACCTCGTGCTGCTGGTGTATGGAAGTGGTGGCGGCCAGGCCTTCGACGTCCCATTGGTTCGAGTACACGAGAAAGCGCACCATCGACATGGCGTCGTCGGGCTCGTTCTCGATGTCGGTGAGCACGAACACGCGCGGCTTTTCGGCGGCCAGCGCCCGGCCGCCGCAGGCCGCGAGCATGATGAGCAGGAGACAGGCGAGCGCGCTTTTCATGACGCGCACGCTAGCGTGCATCCGTGCCGGAGTCACCCCTGCGTGGCGAGCTCCCGGACGTTGCACGGATAGGTGCGCTGCGCCTGCGCCACCAGCCCCAGGTCGACGTTCACGGCGGCGAACGGGCGCACCGGCGAGGTTTCGTCCAGCAGCTCGCCGGTGGGCGAGTAGGCGAAGCCGCGGCCGCCGAAATGCCCGTCCGCGCCGTGTCCGGAGACGCGGTTCGAGCTGATGACATAGCAGCCGGAGACGATGGCCGCCATGCGCGCCGCGGCGTCCCAGTGCCGCATCGACGCGCCGCTGGCGCGCGGCGCCACGATGACGTGCGCGCCCTGCCGGCGATAGTGCCGCGCCCACTCGGTGAACATGAGCTCGGTGCACAGCAGGACACCGAAGCGCACGCCGCGATGCTCGGCCACGTCGAAGCCTGGGCGCACGGCGCCGAACCACGTGGATTCGAAATGCCCGGGCTCGTGCGGGAAGTAGTGCTTGTGATGGAGCGCGCGATACGCATCGCCCGACATCAGGAAGGCCTCGTTGGCCAACCGGTCGTCACCGAAGACGGGGCGCGAGCTGATGACGGCGGTGGGCAGCTGCGCCAGCGCGGGCAGCGAGATCTCGTGCGCGTCGATGGTGGCGAACGCGACGGCGGCATCGAACTCCGGCCTGCCGGCAATCCACGCTCCGAACGGCATCTCGTTGAGCACGGTCACGTCGGGCTGCTCGCGCTCGACGCGCCGGCGGAATTCCCGCCATTCCGGCCCGGCGGCCGAAAGATTGTCCGGCAGCTCGCAAAAGCCGATCTTCACGGTGCTACCAGACGTGAACCCGCTCCGCGGGCTCGAGGAACAGGCGCTGCCCGGGGCGTACGTCGAAGGCTTCGTACCACGCGTCCAGGTTGCGCACGGTGGCCACCCGATAGCGCTCCGGCGCGTGGTCATTGGACTGCACCTGCCTGCGCAGCGCGTCGTCGCCATATCGGGCGCGCCACGCGCGTGCGAACCCGAGGAAGAACTGCCGGTCCTGCTCGCGCCTGGTCTGCGCGTCGCGCGCGGCGGCACCGGCCGTCTGCCGATAGGCATCGAAGGCGGCCTCGAGCCCGGCGAGATCCGCCAGGTTCTCGACCAGGGTCAGCTTGCCGTCGATGGCCAGGTCGGCAAACGGCCGGTAGTTGGAGAACTGCTGCACGAGCGGCGCGGTGGCTTCCTGGTAGGCGGCGAGATCCGCGGCGCTCCACCAGCGGTTCTTGCTCCCGTCGGCGTCGTAGTCGGCGCCGAGCGTGTCGAAGAAATGACTGACTTCGTGCCCGACGATGGCGCCGATGGCACCGTAGCTCGCCGCGTCGGATGCCGTCGCATCGTACTTGGGCGGCTGCAGCAGCGCGGCGGCGAAATTGTAGGCGTTCTGGTGGAACACCAGCACCGCACCCGACTCGTGCGGGGAGATCCACCACTGGCGCCGGTCCGCCGGCCGCCCGAGCCGGGCCAGCGCATCGCCGTAAGTCCACGCCGCGACGCGTTGCAGGTTGCCCGCGGCATCCGCGGCGTCGACCTGCAGGCTCGAGTAGTTTGGCCAGGCCTCGGGATATCCCACGCCGAAGTACAGCGTGTCGAATTTCGCCAGCGCGCGGGCCTTGCCGGGGGAGGACAGCCAGCTCACGGCCGCGACGCGCCGGCGAAAAGCGGCGATGACGTTGCGCACGATGGTCTCGACCCGCGCCTTCTGCGTGGCGGAAAAGTGGCGCTCGGCGTACATCCGGCCGAGCGCGCCGCCCAGCGCCCGGCGCACCGCCTCGTCCGCGCGCTGCGCGCGCGGCGCAAGCGGCGCCCCGCCCGCGGCGCGCGCGCGAAACGTCAGCGCCGCCTCCGCGAAGGCACGCGGCAGGACATCCGCGTGCTGATCGATGACGCGCGCGCGTAGATAGTCGCGCCAGGCCTCGAGCGGCTGCGTGTGCACCAGCTCCGCGAGGCCGGTGACGGCGCCGGGCTGCCACACGACGAACGCGTCCTGGTGTGCGAGCAGCGCCGCGGCGAAGAACGCCGGCCAGTCCATGCCCGGCGCGCGGCGCGGGAACTCGGCGCGCGCCCAGAGGTTTTCGCCGCTGCGCTCGTCGGCGGAGGCCTCGCGCGTGGCATGGCTGCGCGCCAGCGCGGTCTCGAGCTCGAGCACGGCCGCGGCGCGCGCATCGGCGCGGTCGAACCCGGCCAGCGCGAGCAGGCGCGCGAGGTAACTGCGGTAGTCGGCGCGCAGCGCCTGCAGGTCGGGCGTGGCGCCTAGATAGGCCTCGCGATCGGGAAGGCCGAGCCCTCCCTGCAGCAGGAAGGCGACGCTGTTCTTCTCGCCGTGACTGCCGGGCTCCACGGCGAGGCCCAGCACGTGGGCCGAGTCGTAGACCCCATAGTTCAGCGGGTCGACGTCGGCGCGCATTCCGGCGCCCAGCAGCCGCGCCAGCGACACTGTGTCGCGCACCCGGTCGATGCGCTCGAATGGCGCCGCGAGCGCCGTGATACCACGCGCCTCGATGCCGGCCTCGTCACGCCAGGCCGCGCGGAAATCCCCGAGCTTGCGCGCGTCGGAGCCGGGCGGCGCACGAGCGGCGTCGTCGATGAGCGCCGCCACCTGCTGCCGGGTCCGCTCATTGATCTCGTCGCGCGCATTCCAGCGCGGCCGGCCCGCGGGAATCTCCGTGGCGGCGAGCCACTCGCCGTTGGCGTACTCGAAGAAGTCATCGCCGGGACGGACGCCGGTCTCGACGCCGGGCCCGGCGGCGTGCACCACCGCGCCGCCGGCGAGTGCGCTCAGCAATACGATCCAGGAACCTGCAGTGGTGGCGCGCTCGGGCATGAAGCGATGCTAAGTGCACGGATTCGCGGCGAGGGTGATCCGCCCCGACAGGATTGCATCGGAATCGGACATACCGGCAATTCGCAGATCGCATAATTCCCGATGTCCGGGCATGATCGACGCCCGAGCGATGTCTGAAAATGAACACCCGTAACACACTCATCGATCTGCTGTTCGTGTTGAGTCCGCACTCGCTGCTGCTCGACATCGCGGGGCCGGCCGAGGCATTTCGACTCGCGAACCTGCACCGCGCCGAGCGCAAGCAGCCGCCACGGTTTCGCCTGCGGTTCACGGGCGCGGCCACGAGCTTCGTGAGCTCGGTGGGCCTCACGCTCGGTGAGCTCGAGCCGCTGCCGAAGACATTGAAGTCGCCGACCTGGGTGGTCGTGGTCGGGCAACCCGCCGCGCAGCTGAGCCAGGTGCCGTCCGCCGTCCACGTCACCGCGCAGTGGATGCGCCGCATGCTGCGCGAGCCGCTGGCCGAAGCCGATACGCCGGACCGCCTCGTCACCGTGTGCTCGGGCACGCTGCTGGCGGCGCGCGCCGGCTTGCTGGATGGCCGCCGCTGCACGACGCACCACGACCTGCTCGAGAACCTGCGCGCGTTGGCGCCGCGCGCGCAGGTGGTGGACAACCGCGTGTTCGTCGTCGACGGACCGGTGTCCTCCAGCGCGGGCATCACCGCCGGCATCGACTTGTCGCTGCACCTGATCGCGGCGGAATGCGGCGAGGCGCTGGCGGCCGCCGTCGCCGAAGACATGGTCGTCTATCTACGGCGCTCGGTGCGCGATCCGGAGCTCTCGCCGTTCCTGTTCCACCGCCGCCACCTGCACGCCGCCGTGCACCGCGTGCAGGATGCGCTGAGCGCCGAGCCGCAGCGCGACTGGGACATGCCGACCATCGCCGACATCGGCCACGTCACGGAGCGGCACCTGCTGCGGCTGTTCGTGCGGCACGCCGGCGTGTCGCCGATGCAGTTCCTGCGCGTCATCCGGCTGGAGCGCGCGCGGCAGCTCATCGAGCGTGGCGCGAGCGTGGCGCATGCCGCGGAGACCGCGGGTTTCGGCTCCGGCCTGCAGCTGCGGCGTGCCTGGCAGCGGCAGTGGGGCGGCTCGCCGCGCGATGCACAGCGGGTCACTCTGCCCGCGCCACGAGCCGACAGCCGCGCCCATCCGCCACTGCGCAGCCAATAGGCGCTCCGGCGCCGGCGTGCCTCGTTCAGCAGTCGCGCTCGTGCCGCGCGCGCCCGTCGCCGAGCTCGAGCCAGGGCTGCATGCACGACGCGAACAGGTGCCGGTCCGGCGCGAGCCCCGACGGGTCGTCGAGCGAGCAGGCCTTGATGGAGACGTGCTCCGGATCGACGTCGAATTCCGTCAGCAGCGTGGTGCCGCAGCGCGTGCAGAAATTCCGGTGGACCGGGCGGCCCGAGCTGCCGGTGCGCGTGTAGCGGGTCAGCGGCCCCGAGATGCGCAGGCTGGCGCGGTCGACGTTCATGTCGGTCACGAACGGCGAGCCGCTCTCGAGCTGGCAGTCGCGGCAGTGGCAGAAGTACACGTAGTTCGGCGCGGCGTTGAGGACGTAGCGGACCGCGCCGCACAGGCAGCCGCCATTCAGATGGGTGCTCATGATCCCATTTTAGACAGTAAGAAGAGGGACGACGGATTTCGGCGGCCATGGAAGTGTTCTGCGCGCAATGGGCCGGCCGCAGTGGATAGAGCCGGCGCCGGGCGATGGAGCGAACCGTTTTCCGTCGCGTCCCGCGCACGCAGACGAGCGATGCGCGACCTGCCGCGGGCCGAAACGGAACTGGTTCACACTCCCACGGATCCACTGCGCCATAACGTTACATGGGTTTGACATGACGCGCGCCGCGCACGCACCCTCGGCCGCGCTGATCAGGAGCACACCGTGCGAAAGCACGGGTCGCAAAGCCACCGGTCTACAGGTCTTCCTTCGACAGCGGGGTTGCCAGTCATGTCGATGAACTCTCTTCTTGCGATCACGCCCTGGCCGCTCTTCTCGGCCATCATCTGGGTCGTCCTGCTGATCGCGGTGCTGTACTTCGCGCGTCGTACGGCCCATCAGGCCATCCGCACCGCGAGCGGCGCGCTGTCGCATGCCCTGCGCATCGCCTCGCACTCGGTGTCGCACGCCCAGGCGCGGCTCGCGGAGCGCAATCGCGAGGTGCTGCTGGCCGCGGGCCGCGAGGCGAAAGAGCGCATCATCGAGCGTGAGTTCGCGCGCGTCGGCGAAACGGTCCGCAAGGACCTCGCCAACTACCCGCACCTGCATCGCGGCCTGAGCGAGGCCATCGGCCAGATCGAGAAAGATCACCAGGACGCCGTCGAAGTGCCGCCGGACCCGCCGGGCTGGGTGCGCGCCGTGGACGCGGTCTCCAAGCTCGACGCGAAGGACGGCGGCGGCGAAGTGCTCGCCGACATGCACAAGTCCATCGTCAAGGCGCACAAGGAAGCGATGGAGGCGTATCGCGACGCAAGCCACGAGCGGCACGAGCTGCTGCGCGCGATGATGCCGCGCTGGCGCGACGTGCAGCAGCTCCTGACCGACGTCGACAAGAAGGTCGAGAGCCTGTTGTCGCGCTCCGTGGGCGTCGACCGGCACATGCAGGAGTACGAGCAGATCGTCAAGCGCGAGGACAAGGCGCTGTCGGTGCTGTCGTCCTCGTCGCTGGTGCAGTTCTTCATCTCGACCATGGTCATGCTGGTCGCGATCGGCGGCGCCGCGATCAACTTCTCGCTCATCGCGCGGCCCATGGCCGAGATGGTCGGCGGCACGAGCTTCATCGGCGTGTTCAAGACGGCCGACATTGCCGCGCTGGTCATCATCCTGGTCGAGATATCGATGGGCCTGTTCCTGATGGAAAGCCTGCGCATCACGCGCCTCTTCCCGGTGATCGGCGCGCTGCCCGACAAGCTGCGCGTGCGGATGATCTGGATAACCTTCTTCATCCTGCTGCTGCTGGCCAGCGTCGAGGCGGGTCTCGCCTACATGCGCGAGGTGCTGCTGCAGGACGAGCTCGCGACCAGCGCGCTGCTGCGCGGTGGCGAAGCCGGCTTCGAGAACGGCTCGCTGTGGATCACGACCGCCGCGCAGATGGGCATGGGATTCATCCTGCCGTTCGCGCTGGTGTTCGTGGCGATTCCGCTCGAGACCTTCGTGCACTCGCTGCGCACGGTGCTCGGCCTCGTGGGCATCGGCCTGATGCGCGCACTGTCGCTGGTGCTGCGGGTTCTCGGCAATGGCTTCCGCCATCTCGGCACGCTCACGGAGCGGTTGTACGACCTGCCGCTGTTCGTGCCGCTGTGGCTCGAATCGCGGGGCGCCCAGCACCAGGACAATCACAAACACGGCAAGACGCCCGCACCCGTGGAGGAGCTGGGCGAGGTGACACCGTGAAGCGCGCCGCGATTCTCGCCTGCATCGTGCTCGCGGCCTGCTCGCAGTCGGCGCCCGTCGCCCGCAACTCGGGCGTCTATCTGCTTCTGGACACGTCTGGCACTTACCGTGGCGAGCTGCGCAAGGCCGAGGACGTGATCCTCTACACGCTCTCGCGGCTCGAGCCCGCGGACTCGTTCGCGGTGGCGCGCATCGACACCGGCAGCTTCAGCGAGAAGGACATCGTCGCGAAGACCACGTTCGACGAGCGCCCGAGCATGGCCAACAAGCAGAAGCGCGCCTTCGCCCAGAAAGTGCACGATTTCGTCGCGCGCGAGAATGCCGCGCAGTACACGGACATCACCGGCGGCCTGCTGCAGGCGGTGGAGTTCCTGAACGAGAAGGGCACCGGCCGCAAGACCATCCTGATCTTCTCGGATCTCGAGCAGGACCTCGACAAGGGCTACGTGCGCGACATCGAAGTGCCGTTCAAGGGCTTCGACGTGGTGGCACTCAACGTGGTCAAACTACGGTCGGACAACTACGACCCGCGCCAGTACTTGGCGCGCCTCGATCAGTGGAAGAACCAGGTGGAGAAAGGCGGCGGGCGCTGGCGCGTCGTGAACGACCTCGATCGCCTGGACACCATGTTGTGAGGGACGGCGCTCGTGCCCAGATCCTCGCTGCTCAGGACATTGCTCCGGCCCGCGAGCTGGCGACGCAGGCTCACTTTCTATTGGCTCGCGCGTGACGGCGGCGGTTTCTCATTCTTCCTGATGCTCGCGATTCCGGTCGTCGCCCTGGGGTCGATCGCGAAGTTCGCGTACTCGGGACATGTGCGCGACGAGCCGGTCCGCAGTGAGCGATTGAATCAGCGCGCACTCGAGCTGCAGTGCCTGGCGGAAAACGTGTATTTCGAGGCGCGCGGCGAGCCGCTGAACGGTCAGTACGCGGTTGCCGAAGTCACCGTGAACCGCGTGAGGTCGCCGTACTTTCCAAAGACGATCTGCGGAGTGGTCCACGACACGCGTTGGGACCCGCTGCGGCACCGCTTCACCGCGCATTTCTCATGGACGCAGATGGAAGACCGGGGCGAGCCCTGGGGGCCGCTGTGGCAGCAGTCGCTCGCCGTCGCGACCGCGGTGATCGACGATGCCTACATGCCGCTCGTGCCCGATGCGCTCTACTATCACGCGGACAACGTGCAGCCGTACTGGGCGAATCCGAAGCGCAGCGTCGCGAAGATCGGCAGCCACGTCTTCTATCGTTGAGGCTGAGGGTGAGGCCTGTCAGGCCAGCGGGCGCCAGTTGCGCAGCAGTTGGGCGAACTCCTCGTGCGGCACCGGCTTCGAGACCAGGTAACCCTGGATCTGATCGCAGTTTTCCGCGCGCAATGCCTGCAGCTGTGCCTGGTCTTCGACGCCTTCGGCGACTACCTTCAACGAGTAGCTCTTCGCGAGGCTGATGATGGCGCGCACGGTGCGCAGCGCCCCGCCACCGGCGATGCCCAGCTCGCTGACGAAAGAGCGGTCGATCTTGATCCGGTCGATCGGGAAGCGCTGCAGGTAGTTGAGCGACGAGTAGCCCGTTCCGAAGTCGTCGAGTGACAGATGGAAGCCGAGCGCATGCAGCTCGTGCAGGATTGCGATGGTCGATTCCACGTCCCGCACCGCCACGCCTTCGGTCAGCTCGAGCTCGATGCGCGAAGCGTCGAAAGACTGCTCGGAAAGCGCGCGCTCGAGGGAGGCCACGAAGCCCTTGCTGTGGAAATCATGGGCGCTGATGTTGACCGCGATGGTCAGGCGCGGCAGACCCGCCTCGTCCCACTGCCTGGCCTGGCGGATCGCCTCGCGCAGCACCCAGTGGTCGATCGCGGTGATGAGGCCGCGCTCCTCGGCGAGCGGAATGAACTGTCCCGGCGGCACGAAGCCGACCCCCGGCCTGTTCCAGCGTACCAGCGCCTCGACCCCGACGACCACGCCGGTTTGCAGGTCGATCTGCGGCTGGTAGTGCAGAACCAGCTCGTCGCGCTCGATGGCCAGGCGCAGCGCGGACTCGGTTTTCAGCGATTCGAGCGCGCGCCGGTTGAGCTCCGGCGTGTAG
The DNA here is from genome assembly GCA_044871085.1 of Steroidobacteraceae bacterium. Lineage (GTDB taxonomy): Bacteria > Pseudomonadota > Gammaproteobacteria > Steroidobacterales > Steroidobacteraceae > CADEED01. The sequence continues at coordinate 14,570 of JBIOZI010000324.1, forward strand.
AAGTGGAACGCGTTGCGACCGCCATTTTTCGCCAGGTACATCGCGGCGTCGGCGTTTCTCAGCAGCTCTCCCGCGCACACTCCGTCGTCCGGAAAGAGCGAGATGCCGATGCTCGCGGAAATCGACAGCTCCTGGTCCTTGAGCAGCAACGGGGCGCGCAGCGCGGAAAGCAGGTCCTGGGCGATCTTCGCGGCGCCGTCGCCATTCTCGATGTCCGGCAACAGGATGACGAACTCGTCGCCGCCCATGCGCGCGACGGTATCCGATTTGCGCACGCATCCGGCGACGCGCTGGGCGACCGCCTTGA
>JBIOZI010000325.1:0-23177 GCA_044871085.1 Steroidobacteraceae bacterium
GGACAGACTCACAGACGACGTCCGCGTTGGCGCAACTCAACGAGGTCTGTCCCCGTTTGCTAGGAAACGAGGAATGTCCCCTTTACCGCCGCCCCCAAGGATTCACCGCGGCCCTCCGTCCCATTGCCAACGGGGGGCGGATGAACACGAAACGCGTCGTGACATGGCTGTTGGCGTTGATCATGGGCAGCGCCATTGCGGACTCAGCGCCGCGTGCGCCGGTCTGGAGGACCCTCGCGCCGTTCGAATCGGCGCGGGAATTCGACCGGTACCGGAATAGTGTACGCGAGGCCGCGAAGCAGCAGGGCCTGTGGTGGGGCTCGATGCGTCAGTCCTGGCGTGATCATCCGCTCCTCGCCCAGAACGAAGTGCCCTGCGATCCAGGGATCATGGAATGCCCGGACGAAACCCTCGCCGAGGAGGTCCTCGTCACGGGACTTCGCGCCTCGACGCGGAATTCCGCGCAGAGCGCGTCCGCGCTCTCGATCACCAACAACCAGGTAAGCGGCGTCGACGAGGGCGACATCGTCAAGGCCTTCGACCGCTTCTTCATCGTGCTGCACGAGGGGCGGCTGTACTCGGTGGACACCGGCGCGGGCAGCGGCACGCTGCGCGTCGCCGACCGCGTCGATGCCTATCAGTCGGCCGCGGTCGATTCCTGGATCGACGAGATACTGATCCAGGACGACATCGTGCTCGTCACGGGCTACAGCTACCAGGTGGAGGCCGCGACGATCGCGCTGTTCCGCGTCGACCGCCAGGGCACCTTCCGATTCCTCGCGCGCTATTTCATCGAGTCGAACGACTACTTCTCCGGCGAGAACTACGCCAGCCGCATCGTCGACGGCAAGCTGGTCATCTACACGCCGCTCTATTTACCGGACGTGCCCGAGGACGGGCAGCTGCCGATCCCGCGCATCCGCAGCTGGACAGCCGAGCGCGGCTACTCCGAATTCCAGCCGCTGTTCGGGGTCACCGACCTCTACCACCCGGTGCAGCGCTCGTTCGAGCCGGCGCTGCACGTGATCTCGGTGTGCCCGATCCGCGAGCGCACGTTCCGCTGTGAATCGCGCGGCATCGTCGGCCCGTGGCAGCGCGAGATGTACGTGGCGAACGACGATGTCTATCTGTGGCTGTCGGGCGACGATTCCGACGCGGACCTCGAAGCGGGCGAGCAGTGCCGCGCCGGGCGCGCGCCGTTCGGCGGACGCGGCATGCCGAGCGCGGTGTATCGCGTGCCGATCGGCGGCGGCGAGATCACCGGCGTGCTGACCGCCGGCAAGCCGCACGACCAGTTCGCGTTCGAGCAGCGCGGCGGATACCTCTGGGGCCTGGTCGCAGTGGAGCCGATCGGCTGCGAGGGCGCGCGTCCGGTGGTGGGCGCGGGTGATCCGGTGCTGCAGCTCGCGCGGATCCCGCTGTGGTCATTCAGCGGGCGGCCGAGCCGCCTGGGAAACGGCGCGTGGTTCGCGGTGCCGCAGATCGGCAACGGCACGCTGCAGACGCGCTACGCGGCAGACTATCTACTCTACGGCGAGGCGCGCGGCTCCTGGCTGATGTCGTACGACGAAGCGTTCGTCAAGCAGTACTTCAGCGCGGACGGCTATGGCCCCGGCGGGCTCGTCGTGGTGCCGCTCGACGCGCCACGCGACGCGCGCACGCTGCCGCTGGCGCACGGCGTCGAACGCGTCGAGTTGTTCGGCGCCCACGCGCTGGCATTCGGCTACGCCGATCGTGACGGCATGCGCGTCTCCGCCATCGGGCTCGATCGGGAGCCGCGGGTTGCCGGCGTGGCGCTGCTGCCCGGCGTGGCCGAGGCCGAGGGACGATCGCACGCGTTCAACGGCCTCGCGCAGGCGGATGGCTCGGGCATATTCGGCCTTCCGACCGTCGATCTCGCGATGTTGCGGACGGGGCGCTGGCGGGAAATGGCTTCGGACGTGACGTTCGTGACCGCGGACGCAGCGCTGCATCTGGCGACAGCCGACGAGCTCGAGGCGCGTCCGGATTCGGGCGTCAGCGAGGACTATGAGTGTGAGGTGTCGTGCTTCGACTGGTACGGCAGCTCGCGGCCGATCTTCTTCCGCGGACGCATCTTCGCGCTCACCGGGCGGGAGGTGATCGAGGGCACGCTCTCCGGCGGGCGCGTGGTGGAGATCGCGCGGCTGAACCTGGCAGGCCGCTAGGAAAATGGGGACATTCCTCGTTTCCTAGCAAATGGGGACAGACCTCATCGAGTTGCAGCAATGTCGATGTCCTCGGTGAGAAGCCTGTCCCCGTTTGCTAGGAAACGAGGAATGTCCCCATTTTCCGCTTCTTTCCGACGATAATCCCCGCCCACGGGGATCCCATGAGAACCATTCGCCTCAAGGTGAAGCCGCGCGCGCGGCTCGAATCGCTGACCGAGCTCGACGACGGCACATTCGTGGCCTCCGTCAAGTCGCCGCCGGTCGACGGCAAGGCGAACGCCGCGGTGGTCGCCCTGGTGGCGGAGCATTTCGGGCTGGCGAAGGCGCGCGTGCGCATCAAGACCGGCGCCGGCGCGCGCCAGAAGCTGGTCGAAATCGAGGACTGACGATGATCACCCTCTACACCTTCGGCCCGTACTTCGGGCTGCCGGACCCGAGTCCCTTCGTCATGAAAGCCGAGATGCTGCTCAAGCTCTCCGGCCTCGAATACGAGACCAACAAGCGCGGCTTCCGCACCGCCCCCAAGGGCAAGCTGCCCTACATCCGCGACGGCGCCACCGTGGTCGCCGACTCCACGCTCATCCGCCTCTATCTAGAGCAGAAGCACTCCATCTACTTCGACCGCGGACTGTCGCCGCAGCAGCGCGGCACCGCCTGGGCGGTCGAGAAGATGCTCGAGGATCACCTCTACTGGGTGATGGTGTACTGGCGCTGGATGGTCGACTCCAACTACGAGCGCGGCCCCAGGAACTTCTTCCGGCGTTTCCCCGCGCTGTTGCGGCCGTTCATCGCCGGCATGGTGCGACGGCGGGTGCGCCGCAACCTGCACGGCCACGGCATCGGCCGCCACAGCGAAGCGGAGATGAGCGTCATGGCCTCGCGCGCCGTCGACGCGCTGTCGCAGGTGCTCGGCGACAACGAGTACTTTCTCGGGCCCGAACCCTGCGGCGCCGACGCGACCGTGTTCGCGTTCGTCGCGAGCTCGTGCACGAAAACCTTCGAATCGCCGCTGCGCGCGAAGCTCGAGAGCACGCCGAACCTCGCCGCCTACCACGATCGCATGATGAAGCAGTTCTTTCCGCAATTCGCGGGCCGCTGACCGCCGGACCGCGGGACGGTAAGATCGAGTGCATCCAATTGGAGAACAGGGAATGTTCATGAAGATCTCGACGGCCAGAAAATGGAAGTGCGCCGCGGCATTCGCTGCGCTGCTGCTTTCCGTTGCCACGTTCGCGGACCAGGCTCCGGCCGACACGCGCGCGGAATTCCTCAAGATCATCGACCGCCCGCGTGTCGACCTGAAACCGGACGTGCACCCGGTGCTCACCATGGACGGCTCGAAGCGCTCGCATCTGTGGTTCTCGTCCGAACAGGGGCAACGCGTCCCCGGCTTCCTGCAGTTTCCCGACGCGAAGCAGTTCAAGGGCCGGCGGCCGGTGGTCATCGCGCTGCACGGCACCGGCGGCCTCAAGGAAGGCGGCGAGATACTGGGCTTTCTCACGAAGGCCACGAATGCCGGCTTCATCGGCGTGGCCATCGACGGGCGCTTCCACGGCGAGCGCACGGAAATGGGTGGCGGCACCATCGCCTACAACAGCGCCATCGCGCGCGCGTTCAAGAGCGGCGACGGCCATCCGTTCTACTACGACACCGTGTGGGACGTGATGCGGCTCATCGACTATCTAGTCACGCGCAAGGACGTCGACCCGGCGCGCATCGGGCTCACCGGCTTTTCCAAGGGCGGCATCGAGACGTACCTCGCCGCCGCGGCGGATCCGCGCGTGGCCGCGGCCGTGCCCTACATCGGCGTGCAGAGCTTCAAATGGGCGCTGGACAACGGCGCGTGGCGCGCGCGCGTGCTGACCATCGAGGATGGGTTCACCGAGGCCGCCAAAGAGGCCGGGAAGTCGCCGCGCGACGTGGAGTTCACGCGCGTGTTCTACGCGCGCGTGGTGCCGGGCATCGACGGGAAGTTCGACGGACCTGCGATGCTGCCGTTGATCGCGCCGCGACCGTTGCTGGTGGTGAACGGCGATTCGGATGCGAACACGCCGATCGCCGGCGTGCGGCTGGCGGTGAAGGCTGCCGAGCAGGCGTACGCCGCCGCGAGCGCGGGCGACCGGTTCTCGTTCGTGCTGCAGGAGAACACGGGGCACCACGTGAACCCGGAAAACATCGATGCCGGCGTGGCGTGGTTCGTGAAGTGGCTGAAGCCGTAATGGGGACATTCCTCGTTTCCTAGCAAACGGGGACAGACTCGGCCGGGGCGGCGACCCACAGCGCGTATCTCGCCATTCACGCCGGATTCGCCGCACGCGGAATCCCGGCTTCGCGCGTACGATTCCGCGCATGCCACGGACGGCCCGATTCATCGTCGAAAACTGCTGCTACCACGTGCTCAATCGTGGCAACAAGAAGGCGCGGCTGTTTCATGAGCCCGCCGACTACGAGCAATTCCTGGCGCTGATCCATCTCTCCCAGGAGCGCCTGCACGTGCCGCTCCTGGCGGCCTGTTTGATGCCCAACCACTTGCACCTCATCCTGCGTCCGGATGGCGCAATGGACATCTCTCGCTGGATGCAGTGGCTGTTCACGACGCACGTCAGGTGGCACCACGCGAAGTATTCGACCGTCGGCCGACTGTGGCAGGGACGGTTCAAGGCGTTCCTGATTCAGGAAGACCATCATCTGCTCACCGTGATGCGCTACGTGGAGCGCAATGCGCTGCGTGCCAAGCTGGTGGGGCGCGCCGAAGACTGGCGCTGGGGAAGCCTCGCCTGGCGCAACGCGCGGCGTGCGCCGGTCGAGCTCAGCAAGTCTCCAGTTGCACTGCCGTCATACTGGCGTCACCTCGTGAACGAGCCGCAGACCGCTGCGGAGATCGCCGAGATTCGCACCTGCGTCAATCGCCAGCGCCCATTTGGCGAAACCGCCTGGGTTGCCGAGCGGGCGCGAGAATTGGGAATCGAGACGTCAATGAATCCGGCCGGGCGGCCGCGCAGATTGAGGTCTGTCCCCGTTTGCTAGGAAACGAGGAATGTCCCCATTACGGGAACACCACCGCCATCGGCTTCACCAGCGCCACCGGCTCGCCCGCCGGCGCCAGCTCTCCGGTCTTCGCATCCACGCCGAACACGGACACGTTCGCGCCATCCTGATTGCTGACCAGCAACCACTTGCCGGTCGGGTCGAAGCTGAAATAGCGCGGCACCTTGCCGCGTGACGCCACGCGCTGCGCGAACGTCAGCTCGCCCGACTTCGCATCGATGGAATACACCACCAGCGTGTCCTCGCCGCGATTCGACGCGTACAGGTACTTTCCATTCGGATGCACGGCGATCTCCGCCGCGGTGCTCTGATCGGTGAAGCCGTCCGACAGCGTCTTCACGGTCTGGAACTGCGTCAGCGTGCCGGCCTGCGCGTCCCACGCGAACGCCATCACCTGGTTGGCGAGCTCCGCGATGCCATACACCCACTTCTTGTTAGGGTGGAACGCCAGGTGCCGCGGCCCCATGCCGCCCGGCACTTTCGTGAACGGCGGCTCGTGCGGCACCACCTTGCCGGTCTTCGCATCGAACCTGTAGACGACCACCTGGTCCATGCCCAGGTCCGCGACCAGCGCGAATTTGTTGGATGGATCCGTGCGGATCCAGTGCGCGAAGGGCTTCGTCTGCCGCGGATGCACGCTCGAGCCGATGTGCTGCACGAACGCGGTCTGCTGATCCAGCGCGCCGTCTTTAGTCAGCGAATGGATCTCGATGAACCCGCCGCCGTAGTTCGCATCGAGCACGTACTTGCCGCTGCCGTCGACGCTGATGTAGCTCGGTCCGCGGCCCTTCGATTCCTTGTAGTTGAGCAGCTTCAGGTCGCCGGTCTTCTTGTCGACGGCGAACGCGCTCACGCCGCCGGGCGTGCCGGTGTTGCACATGTACAGGTGCCGGCCGTCGGCGGTGACGGTGAAGTGCGCCGGATCGCGCGTCTCCGCGACCATGCGGGGCGCCGACAACCTGCCGGTGGCGGAGTCGAACTCCGCGACGGTGATGCCCATCTTTTCGGGGTTTTGGGTGGCGATGTAGACGAGCGAGTTCTTGGCCATGGCAAATGTACTGGTTGTGAGGACGAGGACGAAGGCGAGCGCGGCGCGCCGGATACGGTGGCTGTTCATTGCGCAAGGATGCCACGAACGGTGCCGGGTGAGGAAAGCGGGGGAGAAAATGGGGACATTCCTCGTTTGCTAGCAAACGGGGACAGACCTCGTCGAGCTGCAGCATGCGAATGTTGTCGGTGAGGCCTGTCCCCTTTTGCTAGCAAACGAGGAATGTCCCCATTTTCCGGTGGCCGTATACTGCGACCCCACATGTCCCGAACGCTCAAGCGCGACGAGCTCGACCGCATCGCGGCGTTCTACTCACTTTCTCCCGCCGATACGCAGCGCATGCTCGATCTCGCCGGCGCGCGTCCCTCGCGCGCCGCGGCGCTCGACTTCGTCGCGCGCTGTCTGCGCTACGGCGGCATTCTTTCACTGGCCTCCGCACTGGTGTTCTTCGTCGCGGCCAACTGGAGCCGCTTCGCCATCTTCGGCCGCTTCGCGTTGGTCGAGGTGGTTCTGATCGCCTTTGTCATCGTGGGGATGCTGAGGCCGCCACCGAGTTTCGCCGGCCGCGGCGCGCTGTTCCTGGCATTCGTCGCCACGGGCGCGCTGCTGGCGCTCTTCGGCCAGACGTACCAGACGGGCGCCGATGTCTACGAGCTGTTCCTCGCCTGGGCTTTGTTAGGCCTGCCGCTGGCAATCGCCGCGCAGTGGTCGGTGGCCTCGGCCGCCTGGGTGCTGGTCCTCAATGCCGCGCTGCTGCTGTACTGCGGCTGGGTGCCGCAGGGCGGCCTGCTGTGGACTTTGTTCGACGAGCGCCGCTTCGGTCTGGTGCACGCCCTGCTGGCCGCCGGCTTCGTCAACCTGCTGTTGTGGGTGCTGTTCCAGAAATTCGAGCTCGCCGCGATGCCGGGCTGGGTGCGCCGCGCGCTGGTGTTCTTCGCGATGCTGTTCGTCACCTGGGTCGGCGTGCGCGCCTCCCTGCGCGGCTTCCGCTCCGGCCATGGCGACTCGAACGTCGTGGGCTTCGTCGGCGCGTTGATAGCGCTCGGGATCACCGTGGTGCTGGCGCTGCGGGAACGCCGCGACATCTTTCCGCTCGCGATGGCCGGTACGGCGGTGATCATCATCGTGACCTGTTCCATCCCGCGTGGCTTCGACAGTTTCGACGAGGGGCTGCTGCTGGTGATGGCGCTGTGGCTCATCGGCGCTTCGACGCTCGTCGGCAAGGTCCTGGCCTATCTACAGCGCCGCTGGCGCGCGGGGCGCGCGTGAGCACGGCGGGGCTTCTCGAGGAGTTGCGCCGGCGGCAGATCGTCGGCGGTGCCGCGCCCGCGCTGCCCGATGCGCCGCAGGAGCGGCCCTGGTTCATCGCGCTGCTGCAGGGCATGGCGGGCTGGGTCTCTGGGCTGCTGCTGCTGGTGTTCGTGTGGCTGCTCGGGAAGCCGGACACCACCGTCGCCATCGTCATCCTGGGCTTGTTGCTGGTTGCCGGCGCATGGGTCTTGTACATCCTCGACCGCAGCGCGGTATTCCTCGACCAGCTCGCGCTCGCGGTTTCCATCGCGGGCCAGCTTGCGCTGGCCTGGGCCATCCTCAAGGAGCTGGATTCGACCGCGGTGGCGGCGCTGTCGCTGTTGGCGCTGCAGTGCGCGGTGTTCGTCGTCATGCCCAACAACGTCGCGCGCACGATCGCCGCCTTCTTCGCCTGCATCGCCTGGACCTATGCCGTGCGCTTCCTGCTGTGGCCGGGCGCCGGCGCGGACGCGTTCTTCGACCGCTACGGCGAGGTGCGCGCACCGGTGTTCGGCAGCTGGACCACGCCCGTCGGCTGGTTGCTCACGTGGGCGCCGATCATCGCGCTGGCGGTGGCGCTGCTGGTGTACGAGACGCGCTGGATGGCCCGCCGCGCGCGGGTGTTCGCGCGCCCGGCGCTCACGGGCACGCTGCTCGGCGCCGCGCTGGCGAGCTTTGCCGGGGATCCGATGTGGACGATGCTGGGTGGCTCCACGTTCGCGCCCATGCAGAACCAGCCGTTGTCGATGTGGGCGCTGCTGCCGCTGCTGTCGATCGCGCTGACCATGTTCGTGGCGCATTGCGCGTTCCGGCTGCGCAGCTTCGGGTTGTTAGGCATCGCCGTGTTCGCGGCACTGCTGCGGCTGTCGATGTTTTACTACCAATACGGCACGACGCTGCTGGCGAAGGCGGCCGTCATGCTGATGCTGGGCGTCGTGCTGCTGGGCGGCGGCATCGCGTTGCAGAAACGCGCACGGGAGCCGGCATGACGGGGCGCATCTCACGCGTCGTCGCGGCCCTGGCGGCGCTCGTCGTGCTCGGTGCAGTGAACTACTCCATCGCCGCGAAAGAGCGCATCAAGGCCCACGGCGAGCGCGTTTTCCTCGAGCTCGCGCCGGTCGATCCGCGCTCTCTCATGCAGGGTGACTACATGGCGCTGCGCTTCACGCTCGCGAACGCCATCAACAGCGAGGCGAGCGGCAGCGTCCCGCTCGTCGTCGACGCGCGCGGCGTGGCTACGCTGAACCCCGACGCGAGCGCGGGCGGATTGCGCATTCGCTATCGCGTGCGCAACGGATTCGTGTGGCTGGGCACGAACGCCTACTTCTTCGAGGAAGGGTCGGCCGGACGTTATGCGGGAGCGCAGTACGGCGAGTTCCGCGTCGATCGGGACAGCGGCGAGGGAGTGCTGGTGGGATTGCGGGGGCGCGATCTCGAGCCGCTGTAGCCGGAAATGGGGACATTCCTCGTTTCCTAGCAAACGGGGACAGGCTCAATGTGTGCCCGGGCGTCGCGGCTCCAGGCTCCCTCGCACGTTCGGGCTGCGCGCGCCTGGCCGATTTCCGCGCGAGCCGTGAAGTCGTCGGCGAGTGCTCGCTGGAAACTACGTGCGCGCAGCAGCCCGCAGAATGGGCAGGAATCGAGCGCGATTCCCGCCGCGTCACGCTTCCGGCTGCGCCGCTCGCACTCGCTCGGAATCGACATCCACATCCGGTCGGGCGCCCATTGAGCCTGTCCCCGTTTGCTAGGAAACGAGGAATGTCCCCATTTCCGCGAGGCGCCGGCGCCCTAACTACCTACCCGCGTGAATCACGGCAGGTACCCGATCTCGCGCTGGTGACGCAGCGCCAGCACGCGCACCTGGTCGTGCTGCGGAAGGTAGCGATACAGCGCGATGTAGCCGGTGGCCCCGAACGAGATCACGAGCTCGCGCAGGTCGCCTTCGATGCGCCTCCCGACCAGCGGATGCTCCGCGAGGTGCTCCACCGCGCCGGCGATGGCCCCGGCTGCGGCCGCCGCCCCCGCGGCGCTCTCGTCTAACAAGGGGCGGAGCGCGCTTTCGATGCCGGCAACGGCGCGCGCGGAGTGGACTACTTCCGCCATGGCTTGGGACGCGGGCCGGCCTCGCCCTGGGCGATGCGCCGCGCCCACTCGTGCACTTCACCGGCACGATAGGCCTCGCCCGAGCGCTCCATTTCCGCATCCGCCGCCAGCGCTTCCTTGACCAGGCTGCGCATCTGCTCCTCGTATGCGGCGTGCTTTTCCACCGCTTCGAGGATGAGGCTGTGCACGGAGCGGTCGGTTTCCTTGGCGATGGCCCGCAGGCGCGCGCGCAGCTTCGGCGGCAGCCGGATCGTGGTGGTTTCGGCCATGGCGACACAAACGTAGCACGCGTTTCGCCCGCGGGCCACGGCTTACCGGCGCTTTGGAGCATCCGGGCGCGGCCACCACACCGGAACGGGGCGGTCATATACTCTTCGCCATACACCTTTCGGCTGCAGGACCGAGAAACCCATGAAAAAGCTCATCGCCGGCGCATGCGTCGCCGCATCCCTCATCGCGTCGCCCGCATTCGCCCAGGCCGCCAAGCCCACGGCCGCAGAGGCCGTCGCGGGCACGGCGCTGATCCCGCGTTCGGCGCTGTTCGGCAACCCCGAGAAAACGCAGGCGCGGCTGTCGGCGGACGGCAAATACGTTTCGTGGATCGCGCCGCGCGACGGCGTGCTCAACGTGTGGCTGGCGGAGCGCGGCAAGCTCGATGCGGCGCGTCCGATCACCAACGACCAGAAGCGCGGCATCCGGCAGCACTACTGGGCGTACGACAACCGGCACGTGCTCTATCTACAGGACACCGACGGAGACGAGAACTGGCACGTCTACGCCGTGGACGTCGTCGCCGGCGGCTCCAAGGACATCACGCCGTACAAGGCCGTGCAGGCGCAGATCCTGGGGCTGTCGTGGAAGAAGCCGGCCGTCATCGCGGTGGCGCTCAACGACCGCGTGGCCGAGTGGCACGACGCCTATGAGGTGAACATCGCGACCGGCAAGCGCACGCTGCTCGAGCAGAACACGCAGGAGTTCGCGGGCTACGAGGTGGATCTCGACCTCAAGCCCAAGCTCGCGGTGAAGACGCTGGCCGAGGGAAGCGAAGTCTTCCGCCGTGTCGGCGGCAAATGGGTCAGCCTGCTGAAGTACGGACAGGAAGATTCCCTCACCACCAACATCCTCACCATCGAAGGCGCGGGCACGAGCGCGCTGCTGCAGTCGTCGGTGGGCCGCGACAAGTCCGCGCTGGTACGCGTGGACCTGGCCACCGGCAAGAGCTCCGTGCTCGGCGCCAGCGAGCAGGCGGACGTCGAGACCGTGTGGATCGAGCCGCGCACGCGCACGCCGCAGGCGTACACCGTCAACTACCTCAAGCCCGAGGTCACGGTGCTGAGCCCGGCGGTGAAGAAGGACGTGGACCTGCTCACGAAAGAGCTGGGCGACGGCTTTGCGCTGGGCTCTCGCACGCTCGACGACACCGTGTGGACCGTCGTCGCGAACGACGCGCAGACGCCGCCGGCCTCCTATCTATACGAGCGCAAGTTGGGGAAGTTGACGAAGCTGTTCGATTCGCGGCCGGCGCTCACGAAGGCGCCGCTGGTGCCGATGCAGTCGCTCGAGCTCAAGGCGCGCGACGGCCTCACCCTGGTCGCCTATCTATCGCTGCCGCCCGGCTCGGATGAGAACGGCGACGGCGTGCCGGAAACTCCGATGCCGATGGTGCTCAACGTGCACGGCGGCCCATGGGCGCGCGACAACTACGGCTTCTACAACGAGCACCAGTGGCTTGCGAACCGCGGCTACGCCGTGCTGTCGGTGAATTACCGCGGCTCGACGGGCTTCGGCAAGTCGTTCGTGAACGCGTCCAACAAGGAGTGGGCCGCGAAGATGCACGACGACCTGCTCGACGCCGTCAACTGGGCCGTGAAGCAGAAAGTCACCACGGCCGACAAGGTGGCCATCTACGGCGCCTCGTACGGCGGCTATGCCACGCTGGTCGGCGTGACGTTCACGCCGGATACGTTCGCCTGCGGCGTCGACATCGTCGGCCCGTCGAACCTGCAGACGCTGCTCGCCACCATCCCGCCGTACTGGAAGAGCTTCTTCGAGGAATTCGCGGTGCGCGTCGGCGACCCGCGCACGGAAGAGGGCCGCAAGCTGCTGGCGGATCGCTCGCCCATCTCGCACGTCGATGCGATCAAGAAGCCGCTGCTCATCGCGCAGGGCGCGAACGATCCGCGCGTGAAGCAGGCGGAGTCCGATCAGATCGTGAAGTCGATGAAGGACAAGGGCCTGCCGGTTACGTACGTGCTGTATCCCGACGAGGGCCACGGCTTTGCGCGGCCGACGAACCGCACGTCGTTCTATGCCATCGCGGAAGGATTCCTGAGCCAGTGCCTGGGCGGGCGCTATCAGGCCGTCGGCGAAGATTTCAAAGGCTCGAGCGTGAAGGTTCTGGAGGGGGCGCAGCATGTCCCGGGCCTCGAAGCGGCCCTGAAGTAGAAATGGGGACATTCCTCGTTTCCTAGCAAACGGGGACAACCTCAACGGACGCGCCGAACAAAAGGGGACAGATCTATTTTCGCCTAAATAGATCTGTCCCCTTTGATTGGGCGGTATTCTACCGGCCGCATGACTCGCGTACTCCATGGCAGCTGCCTTTGCGGCGAAGTGCGCTACACCGTGGCGGATGAATTCCTTTACGCGCTCATCTGCCATTGCTCGAAGTGCCGGCGCGCCACCGGCTCCGCGTTCAAGGTGTTCGGCGGCATCGAGCGCGCCAAGCTCAAGGTGGGCGGCGGCACGCTCAAGATCTTCGGCGACGTGATGACCCACGACGCGCGCTGCAAGGTGTGCGGGTCATTGCTGTATTCGATCGTGCAGGAAGGCACGATGGCGCACGTCACCTACGGCACGCTGGCCGATGCGCCCACGCTCGGGCCGCAGGCGCACATCTGCGTCGGCTCGAAGGCCGAGTGGGACGAGATCCTGGACGGCCTGCCGCAGCACGTGGAGCTGCCGCCGTAGCGCCGGACTCAGAAGCGATACGCGATTCCCGCGGACGCCAGTGACGAGCGGCCCTGGTCGAACACACCGACCCCGCCGCCGAAAGCCAGGCCGAATCCAATCTGCTCGTAGGTGGCCCAACCGAGCTCCGCATCCAGGTGGTCGCTGAAGCGATAGCTCACGGCCGCACCGAAATTCAGGCCACCGTTCTGGGCCGAATAACTGCGTGGCGGCACCGGCGCTCCCGGGCCGGATGCGCTGCTGGCGACACTGGCGTAAAACACGCCCGCGCGGCCTTTCATCGCCCAGCGGTCGTTCAGCGGCACCAGCGCCACGACATTGGCCAGTGGTCCATGCGTCGAGGCGTGGGTCGTGATGTCGCAGCCACCCGCCGGCCGGCCGGGGCAGTTGTTAGCCGACGGCGCATAGGCGAAATCGAAATCGCCGAAGTCCGCGTAACCGAGCTCGAGGGCGAAGAAGCGCGAGAACTGATAACCCACTCGCACCGCGAAGCCATTCGATGTCGCGCTGGTTTCCGCGCCGCTCATTCCGCCGTGCAGGCGCGAGGCGCCGACGTCGAGGCCCACGTATCGTTTGTGCGCCGGCGGCGCGGTGCGCGGGCCGTCCGCCGCGAGTGCCGATTGGCACACCGGCAGGATGGCGATGGCCGCCGCAACTAGTTTGAAACTGTTCATACGGACACCCTCCCAAGGCCGTTGACGGCCGATTCTCGCCTCCTTCCCGCGACCTGACAAATGACGGGAAAATGACGCCTGGACCGCGATCCCGGCCGGTACCAGCCCTTTTCCAGGCTTTTTTTGACTTCTCCCGACAGGTCCCTACACTCCCCGCCATCCAGCCCCCGGCATTAGGTTCGACCGAGCCCGGGGGAGTCCTGTCCAAGCGCAGGAAGGGTGTTGGCCGACGTAAGTATCGGCATATCGCGTTCCGCCGCACACATACGCACGTGTGTCCGCGCGTGACGCGGGCAACTCCTTCCCGCCGGAGATGCCAGATGTCCGCCGCCGCCAAAGACCTCACTAGCTACCGCAAATACTGGGCCGCACGGTTCGGTACCGCGCCGTTCCTGCCCATGTCGCGCGCCGAGATGGACGAGCTGGGCTGGGATTCCTGCGACGTCATCATCGTCACCGGCGACGCGTACGTGGACCACCCGAGCTTCGGCATGGCCATCATGGGCCGGCTGCTCGAGGCGCAGGGTTTCCGCGTCGGCATCATCGCGCAGCCGGACTGGCAGTCCGCCGCGCCGTTCGAGCAGTTAGGCCGGCCGAACCTGTTCTTCGGCATCACCGCGGGCAACATGGATTCCATGGTGAACCGCTACACGTCGGACAAGCGGATCCGCAGCGATGATGCGTATACGCCGGGCGGCGTCGGCGGAAAGCGGCCCGATCGCAGCGTGGTGGTGTACGCGCAACGCGCGCGCGAGGCGTTCAAAGACGTGCCCATCGTCATCGGCGGCATCGAGGCCAGCCTGCGGCGCATCGCGCATTTCGACTACTGGAGCGAGAAGGTGCGCCGGTCGGTGCTGCTGGACGCCAAGGCCGATCTGCTGGTGTTCGGCAATGCCGAGCGGCAGATCTGCGAGATCGCGCACCGGCTCGCGGCGGGTGAGAAGATCGGCGACATCAACGATCTGCGCGGTACCGCGTTCGTGCGCAGGTCGCACGACTTCATCGAGATCGACTCCACGCACATCGACGCGCCCGGGCGCCTCAATCCGCCCATCGATCCGTACGCGATGGAGCCAGAGATCCGCAAGGCGAACGAGTTGGCCGCGGCCGTCGAAGCCGGCGAAGTGCCGCCGCAGGCGGGGGTGGCGGAGGGGGAGGTCAAGTTCGCGCGGCGCGTGAAGGCGGAGGACCGCGAGCGCAGTGTCATCCGCATGCCGTCGTTCGAGACGGTCACCAGCGATCCTGTGCTCTACGCGCACGCCAGCCGCATCCTGCATCTCGAGGCCAACCCCGGCACTGCGCGCGCGCTGGTGCAGCGCCACGGCGACGTCGACGTGTGGCTCAACCCGCCGCCGCTGCCTCTAACTACCAAGGACATGGACTTCGTGTACGAGCTGCCGTACGCGCGCCGCCCGCACCCCGCGTACGGCAGCGCCGAGATCCCGGCGTACAAGATGATCAAGTTCTCCATCGCCATCCAGCGCGGCTGCTTCGGCGGCTGCACGTTCTGCAGCATCACCGAGCACGAGGGCCGCATCATCCAGAACCGCTCCGAGAAGAGCGTGCTCGAGGAGATCGAGCGGATTCGCGACACCGTGCCCGGCTTCACCGGCGTCATCAGCGATCTCGGCGGCCCCACGGCCAACATGTATCGCATCGCGTGCAAGTCGAAGGAGATCGAGAGCGCCTGCCGCAAGCCGAGCTGCGTGTTCCCCGGCATCTGCCCCAACCTCAACACCGACCACGGCGCGCTGATCCAGCTCTATCGCAAGGCGCGCGCGCTGCCCGGCGTGAAGAAGGTGCTGGTCGCCTCCGGCGTGCGGTATGACCTGGCCATCGAGAGCCCCGAGTACGTGAAGGAGCTGGCGCAGCATCACGTCGGCGGGTATCTCAAGATCGCACCCGAGGCCATCGGCGAAGGTCCGCTGAGCAAGATGATGAAGCCCGGAGTCGGGACTTACTACAAGTTCAAGGAGCTGTTCGACAAATACTCCAAGGAAGCGGGGAAGGAGCAGTACCTGATTCCGTATTTCATCGCGGCGCATCCGGGCACCACCGACAAGGACATGCTCGAGCTCGCGCTGTGGCTGAAGCAGAACGGCTTCCGCGCCGACCAGGTGCAGGCGTTCCTGCCGAGCCCCATGGCCACCGCGACCGCGATGTATCACACGCTGAAGAACCCGCTGAAGCGCGTGACGCGCGACAGCGAGGAAGTGGTCATCCCGAAGGGCATCAAGCAGCGCCGGCTGCACAAGGCCTTCCTGCGCTATCACGACCCTAACAACTGGCCGGTGCTGCGCGAGGCGCTGCGGCGCATGGGCCGCGCCGACTTGATCGGCAACGGCAAGCAGCAGCTCGTGCCCGGCTACCAGCCCGCCGGCACGGGCGACGCGGCGGAAGGCAAGCGCGGCGGCAGCCCGCACCGGCCGTTCAAGACGCAGCACATCGGATTGCCGAAGGTGCCGCGCCGCCCGCGTTAGAACGCAACGCTACAGCGCTTTCAAATCCGCCGATTCGGCCCTCAGCGCACGCAGGAACTCCTCGAGCTCCCGCACGCGCTGCGGCGCGCGCGCCTTGCCGGCCTTGGACAGGATGCGCGGCGGCACCGCCTCGAGCGACTCCTGCAGTCTCTTCACCACCGCCGGCCCGTCCGGACTGCCGCCGTTCGGATCCACCAGCCCGAAAACGCGCGCGACGCCGATGGCTCCGAGCCAGTCCAGCGCGTCGGCGTCGTGTAGATAGACCGCCTCGGGGCCCACCGGGTCACGCCCATACATGTGCGTGCGGATGGCGCCGCGCACCGCCTCGATCTTCGCCATCGGAAAGCCGGTGCCCTCCAGCATCGACTCGACGATGCGCGCGGCCTCGTCCTGGTGATCCGCCGGCGGTTTCTTGAAGGGCGCGAACGCCGCCACATCGTGCAGGTACGCGGCCGCGTAGAGCACATCGTCGTCCAGCGTCACCTGGTCCGCTGCCGCGAGCTCCTTGGCCAGCGCATAGTCCCGCATGGAATGCGACAGGCCCCAGGCCGGGTGTTTCAGGTTTTCCTGTGCGAAACGATGCACGGCGGCGCGCCAATCTCCGGTGTGCGCAATGGCTGGGGTGGGCGCATCGGCAGCCCCGGCGGGTGCTGCGAGACCAAAGACGACGGCGGCGAGAAACGCCCAAACGCCGCCGCGTTTCAAGATGATGACTGGCACGTGAGCTCTCCTCGGGTTCGAAACACTTGCAACCTTATGGCTGCCCGCATCGTCGTATTCAAATCGCATTCGCAACGGTGGTCCATGCTCTCCAATGCTTTCCCCGGCGGCCTGCGGTTCCCGGACGGCCTGCCCGCATGGCTGCGCGGCATCGGCGGCGCGTATCTGTATTGGATCCTCTTTCTCCTGGCGCTCGAGCCCGGGAACATCCTGCACGCCCGGAACATGGGGCGCGCATTGGAGCTCGATACCGAGGCTCTGCGCATCTGCGTCGCGGCGTTGCTGGGCTGTTCGACCGCGCCGCTGTCCACCGCGTTCCTCCATCGCTTTCCCGTCTCCGGCCCGCGGGACTGGCCGGGCATCGCGATTCACGCGGCGGCGGCCGCTGCGCTGTCCGTCGTGCTCATCCTGATTTCCTGCTTCCTCGTGGCGTGGATACTGCAGGGGCAGGCTCTGCCCTCGATGGCCGACGTCCGCAGTCAGCTCGCGGCCAACTGGCTGCTGCTCACCTTCGCCCTGTGCGCGTTCGCCGTGATCGGCCACGCGCTGAATCTGTTTCCGCGGCGCACAGCCCGGCCGGCCACCGCTCTCGCGCAGACCGTTGCCATAAAGACCCGTGGACGCCTGGGCTATCTCGACCTCGCCAGCGTCGAGTGGATAGAGGCCCAGGGAAACTACCTGGCGCTGCACGTCGCCGGCGCGTCCCACCTCATCCGCGGGACGCTGCAGAATTTCGCCGGCCGGCTCGATCCCCGGCAGTTCATCCGCGTTCATCGGCGCGTCATCGTGGCCGTCGGCCGCATCCGGGAAATCGAGCCGCTCGCGAACGGCGACTCGAGCCTGATCCTGGTAGATGGCCAGACTATTCGCGCCAGCCGCAGCTATCGCGAGGCTGTGCGCAAGCGCTGGGCGGAAGTCATGGCGTCTCGCTGAGCCGCTATTGCTTGCCGGGAGTATTCGCAGAAGGTTTGCCTCTCAATGCGTCGTACACCGCATCGAACACCTGCAGCTTGCTCGAGCCGGGTACGGCATCCACGTAGACAGAGTTGGCGAGGTGCAGGGCGTTGCCGCTGTCGAACGTCGGCCAACGCGGCAAGCCGGCGCCGTTCGGATCGCCGTTCTTGACGAAGTTGGTCCAGTAGCCGGCCATCGTCCGCGCCAGTTGGCGATCCGCCGCGGACCAGCTCCAGGGTTCCTGGTCCAGGTGATCGAACATGTACCACAGCTCGGCGAAGTGGCTCGCGCCCCAGCCGTTCTGGATGGAGCCTTCGGGGAACGGCGGCCGCTGCATGAAGTGGTAGAAGTACGCGCGCTTGGATTGCAGCCGCGCCCAGGTCCACATGTCCCAGCCGAAGCGCAGGTCGCGCTCGAAGTCGAGCCGCGCCTGCCGTGCCTGTGCGTCGGTGGCATGTGGATAGGCGTCGAGCAGGGGAGGCGGCAGGGCGCCGAAACTGCCTTCGATATCGGCGGCGAACGTCGCCGCTTTCACGTGCGTGACGTTCACCAGCGCGCGGGCTTCCTCCGCGTTGAAGCCGACCAGTATCGGCACGTCGTTGTAGACGCCGGAGGCGATGGCGTCGTAGGGCGCGGTGGGCAGCACGTAGGGCTCGATGACCGGGTGGCTCACGCTGTCGGCAGAACCTGCCAGCAGCTCCGCGGCGGGCCGCTTGCGCAGCGCGGCGATCGAGTCGGCACGCAGCGAGGCCACATACTCTTTGCCGTCGCGCTCGGCATTCGCCAGTAGATAGCGCGGCGCGATCTGCACCGGCTCGAACAGCCCGCCGCTCTGGCCGATGGCGCGGTGGAACAGGCCCTTGGCGCGCGGCGAGGCCATGAGCATGCTCACCGCCATCGCACCGGCGGATTGTCCGGCGATGGTCACGCGCTCGCGGTCGCCGCCGAAGGCCGCGATGTTGCGTCGTATCCATTCCAGCGCCGCGATCTGGTCGAGCAGCCCATAGTTGCCCGAGGACTTCTGCGGCGACTCGGCGGTCAGCTCCGGATGGGCGAGAAAGCCCAGCGCCCCGAGTCGATAGGCGATGGTGACGACCACGACGCCGCGGCGCGCCAGCGCATCGCCCCAGTACAGCGGCATCGAGGCCGATCCGTTCGTGTAGCCACCGCCGTGAATCCAGACCATGACGGGCAGGCGTTCATCCGCCTTGGCGGGTGTCCAGATGTTCAGATACAGGCAGTCCTCGCTCGTGGGCGGCGGCGTCTCCCCGGGCATCGACACACCCTTCTGCATGCAGGCCGGTGCGAACGAGAGGGCCTTGCGCGTGCCTTTCCACGGCGCGGCCGCCTGCGGTTCGCGCCAGCGCTGCTCGCGCACGGGCGGCGCGGCGAAGGGCACGCCCATGAATGTAGTGAGGCCGTTCTTCGAAACGCCTTCGATGGCCCCCGAGTCGATCATCACCGGTCCGGCCCACGCGCGCGCTGCAACCAGGCACAGCGCACACGCGGCACTCTTCCAACGCGCACGAGTCGACATCGACGACCTCCTTTGCCTGCTGCCAGTGTGCTGTCGGCGACGGGAGCGACATAGACCGGGGCGGCACATTTTCGGAGCGATTCGTCACAATGGGACGGGGCGATGTCGAAAATCCGCCCGCCCGATCGACTACTCTTTGAACACCCAAATTCGGAGTCGCGTCATGAAAGTCATGGTCATCGTCAAAGCCACGCCCAACAGTGAGAAAGGCGTCATGGCCAATCCGGAACAGCTCAAGAAGATGTTCGCGGACATGGGCAAATACAACGAGCAGCTGGTCGAGGCCGGCATCATGCAGGTGGCCGACGGCCTCAAGCCCAGCAGCGCCGGCAAGCGGGTCACGTTCACGGACGAAGGCCATTCGGCGGTGATCGATGGTCCATTCGCGGAGGCCAAGGAGCTGGTGGCGGGCTTCTGGATCTGGGAAGTGAAGTCGCTGGACGAGGCCGTCGAGTGGGCCAAGCGCTGCCCGAACCCGATGCCGGGCGAGCAGGGCGTGCTGGAGATCCGGCCGTTCGCGGACATGGCGGACTTCGCCGAGTTGATGACGGACGATCACCTCGAGCGCGCGGAGCAGATGCGCAAGCAGATCGATCAACAGCAGAAGCGCAAAGCGAAGCAGGCGCCGGGCACGGCGAAAGCGTCGAACAAGGCATCAAACAAGGCCCCACGCAAGGCCCCAAGCAAGGCCAAGGCGAAGGCGAAGGCCAAGCCGGCCAAACGCCAGCCCGTGCGCGCCAAAGCCAAGAAATAGGCTCGGCGCCGGGCACCACGGACCGGGCCGCACGGGATGGCGCCCGGTCCTCGCGACCTAACCTTTTCCCGTTTCCCGCGTCCAAGTTCCGTGCTCACCCTTTTGAAATCCTGGGTCCGGCCGGACGCCTTCCACGCGGTGCTCACCGAGCGCAGCCGGCGCTGGTACAACGCCTGCCTGCGCATCACGCGCGACGCCGACCTGGCGGCCGACGCGGTCCAGGACGCGCTGCTCAAGGCCTGGAAGCGCCGCGACGATTTCCGCGGCGAGGCGGCGCTCGACAGTTGGATCCATCGCATCGCGCTCAACGCGGCCATCGACCTGATCCGCCGCCGCAAGACGCGCGCCGAGGACGAGCTCGACGCCGACGCCTTCGCGGCCGGGCCGTCGTCGGCACCCGAAAGTGAATATGTCCAGGAGGCGCTGGGCAAAGACCTCACCGTCGCGATGCAACGCCTCACGACCATGGAGCGGCAGACCTTCCTGCTCAAACACATCGAAGGCTGGAATCTCGACGAGATCTCCGAAAGCCTGCAGATCCCCATCAGCAGCGTGAAGCACGCGCTGTTCCGCGCGGTGCGCAAGCTGCGCGTCGACCTCCACGTATGGCGAGGCGAGTCATGATCACCGACGACGATCTCCTGCTCTATTACTACCGCGACGGGCTCGATGCGGCCGAACGCGCGCGCATCGGCGCGGCGCTCGCCGAGCAGCCCGCGCTCGCGCAGAGGCTACATGGCCTCGTGGCCAAGCTCGACGCCGCGGCGGCCGCATTGCCGGACGTACCCGTCCCCGCGGGAACGCAGCAGCGCTGGCAGGCGGCGGTGGAGCGCGCGGCCCGGGAAGATGCGGCCGGCGCCGGTGCGGGGCACGCGGGCCGCCGCATCTTCAGCACGCGCTGGCTGGCGGCCGCGGCGGCGATCGCCGCGCTGGCCATTCTCCTAACTATCCAGATCGCGCGGCAGCCGCCGCCGGAGCGCATGGCGGCCGACGCGCCGCCGGCCACAGCGCCGGTGGCCGGCGGGGAGGATTCGTCCGCCTACGAACGCGGCCTGAAATGGCACCTGGCGAGCACGGAGCGGCGCCTGGCCGCGCTGGGCAGCGCCGGGCCGGAGGAGCGCGCGCACCTCATCCAGGCCATCGTCGCGCAGAACCGCCTGTACGCGCTGGCGGCCGAGCGCGCCGGCGAGCCGCAGCTCGCACGCGTGCTGCGCGCCTTCGCGCCCCTCCTCGAGAGCCTGGAGCACGGGGATGGCGACGGCTCCGCGGACATCGCGCAGCTCAGCTTCGAATTGCGAGTGATGCAGGGCCGGCTCGGCGCCGGCGCCGATGCGTCGCCCGCCCTATCTACCACGCTCTAGCCCGAGGAAACCCCATGCAATTCGCAACTACACTGCTGGCCGCGCTGCTCATGGCGGGTGCCGCGTCCGCCCAGGCCGCAACCCCGACCCGCCAGGCAGCCGAGCGCGGCCCGAGCGACGACGAGGCGCTGGCGCTCGCGGCGCTGGAAGGCCTGCTGGCACAGCCCGGCAACCGCGCGCTGCCCATCATCAAGAAGGTGCTGGCCGGCTCGCAGACCCCGCTGGTCAAGCAGCGCGCGCTGTTCGTGCTGAGCCAGATCGACGAGCCGGAGGCGCGGGACATCCTGACGCAGATGGCCCGCTCGCCGGATGCCACCATGCGCGGCGAGGCGATTCGCAACATCGGCATCGGCGGGGACCGCAAGTCGCTCGACGCGCTGCAGGCTATCTACAACGCCGGCGGCCAGGACGTGAAGGACCAGGTGCTGCAGGCCTGGCTCATCGCCGGCCACAAGGAGGCCGTGTACCAGGCGGCCCTGAATGCCAAGTCCGAGGAGGAAGCCGGCAAGGCGACGCACATGCTGGCCGCGATGGGCGCCACCGAGGAGCTGCGCAAGCTCGGCGACAAGCCGAACGCCTCGAGCGGGTTGCTGCAGGCCTACGCCATCAGCGGCGACCTGGTGAGCCTGCGCAAGGTCGCCGAGGGCAGCGGCACACCGGCCATCCGCGCCGAGGCCACCCGCAACATCGGCATCATCCAGAGCGAGGAGGCACGCACCGCGCTGCGCGACATCTACGCGCGCAGCGGCGATGGAGAAGTGCGCGACGCCGCGCTGCAGGGGCTGCTGATTGCGCATGACGACGCTGGCGTGCTCGCGCTGTACCGCGCCGCGAAGAGCAGCGAGGAGAAACGCACGCTGCTGCGCACGCTCATGACGATGGACAGCGACCTCGCGCTGAAGGAGATCGACGCCGCGCTGGAGAAGAAGCCGTGAAGAACCTTCATCTAACTATGAGCGCCGCCGCACTGTGCCTGGCGGGGTTGGCCCGCGTTGACGCGGCCGAGCTCGCCCTGCCGAAGGATGGCTGGGCGAGCTGGCAGGTGGACGCGGTCGACGGCGCGCCGGACTGGTGCTGCTGGAGCGGCTGGAAAGATGACGCTGCATCACGCACGGCCTGCAGGCTCGACGACGACCACGGCAACTTCGGCAATCGCGACCACGCCACCACGGATGCGGTGCGCGTGTACGCGCGCCTCGTCGGCGGCAAGGTCGAGCGGCTGCGTGCGTACTCGGCCACCTGTGCGGTGGAAGCCGCGACGCCGATCAAGGATCTCGGCACCGTGGCGGCGGACGACAGCGCGCGCTGGCTGATCGCGTTGCAGAAGTCCGGCACGGACGCGGTCAAGAAAGATCAATTCCGCGACGGCGTGCTCTCCGCGCTGGCGATTCATCGCGGCGCGCTGGCCGGCGACGCGATGGCGGGCATCGCGCGCGGTGATGCGCGCGTCGAGACCCGCAAGAAGGCGGTGTTCTGGCTCGCCATGCTGCGCGGCGCGGCATGGCTCGCCATGCTGCGCGGCGCGGCCGGCGCCGACGTCACGGCCTCCGTGATGTTCGACGACCCGGTGGCGGACGTCCGCAGCCACGCGGCCTTTGCGCTGTCGCAATCCAAGCAGGCGCGCGTCGCGCCGGATCTCATTCGCCTCGGCAACAGCGACCAGGATGCCGACGTGCGCGCGGATGCCTGGTTCTGGCTGGCGCAGAACGGCGCCGCGCAGGCGGAAGCCGCGATCGGCGCGGCGGCCCGGAAGGACAGCAGCGAGCACGTGCGCGAGCACGCGGTGTTCGCGCTCTCGCGGCTGCCGGACGAGCGCGCGACCCGCGCGTTGATCGCCGCGGCGGAAGACCAGTCTCTCTCTCGCGAGCAGCGCAGGCGCGCGGTGTTCTGGCTGGCGCAGTCCGAATCGCAGGGCGCGCAGACGTACCTGGAGAAAGTGTTGATGGGGAATGCCGTTCGCTGAGGCCGCTCCCCTCCACGGAGCGTCGTAGCTGCAACTGCGACGCTCCGTTTTCATCTGGCGGAAAGCGGCGGCAGTTTCAGCCGATT
>JBIOZI010000326.1:0-9134 GCA_044871085.1 Steroidobacteraceae bacterium
CCCCCCCCCCCCCCCCCCCCCCCCCCCCCCCCACCCCCCCCCGGTAACTCTTAGCGGCGCGAGGTCTTGCCTCGGGTGGACGGCTCCACGCGCGGCGCGGAACGCCGGCGCAGCGCCGGATCCTCACCCTTCGCCCGCTTCTTTCCCGCGGCCTCGGCGGCCTGCATCGACTCCGCCTCATTCCGGGAACGCGGCGCGGAGCGGATGGCCGCCTTCTCCACGTCGTTGTTTTCGAGGTACTCGTTGGTGCGCTTGCGGTAGCGGCGCGCGGCCTCGTAATCGCCCTCGCCCTGGATCTTCGACTTCTTCGCCATGTGTGTTTCTCCTTAGAGCCTCGATTAGAGCGGAAAGAACTTGCCGCGTGCGCGCCGCGCGGCGGCGTCCTACGACACAATCAGCACGCGCGACGCTGCTCCCCGCGAGGGTCCCGGGCACACTGGAAACACTGGCACGGATGCCCCTTCGGAGCGTTTTCAGATGGCACATCAGCACATGGCCAACTCGGCCCAGCGGGCGTTCGCGGAAGCCATGGCGGCACGGCTGCCTCCTGCGGGCGTCGACCGCTACAAGCTCGACCGGCTGCTCGAGCTGCGCGCCGTCATCGACTCCCTGCGCGCCGAGCGCCATCACGATCCGCTGCTCGACGCCTGCGGCGTGCTGTCGAATTCCGACCAGTAGGAAAGTCCCCGTCCCGCGTGCGGCCCGATCATGGGTTGCCGCGTTGATTCGTGCGTCGTACCCCTGCGACAATGCGCGCCCGTCGCGTTGCGCAGGTACCCTGTTCGCGTCATGACCGCGCCTCCCCTCCGGGTTCTCATCGCCGAAGACAACGAAGATCTGCGCGACCTGCTCGTCACGCTGGTCGCCGCCGAGCCCGACATGAAGTGCGTCGGCGCGGCGTCCGACGTCGACAACGTCATCGCGGCCGCCGCCGAGAACAAGGCGGACGTCGTGGTGCTCGATCTCGAGCTGCAGGGCCGCTCGAGCATCGATGTGTTGCGCGCAGTGCGCTCCGCGGGCAGCAAGATGACCATCATCGTGTTCTCCGGGCATTCGCACCCCGAGATGATCCGCCACACGCTGGCAGCCGGCGCCGACGCGTACGTGCCCAAGAGCGGCGAGTTCCAATTGCTGCTGGACGCCATCCGCGACAAGCGCGCGACGGTCTAGGAAAAAGGGGACGGATCCATTTTCTGCGTATCTGCGCAAATGCGCGAGATACGGGTGTTCATTACGCGCCGTCGCGCGCGGCACACTGGCGCCCGATGAAAGGAGGCACGGATGCCTCGTCGAGCGCGCATATCCTTCGCCGAATTGCCCCATCACATCGTTCATCGTGGCCACTGTCGAAACGCGGTGTTCTTCAGCGACAGCGACCGTGTGGACTACCTCGGAACTCTGGCGGAATCTCGCGCGGCGCTGGGCATCGAGGTGTACGCGTACTGCCTGATGGACAATCACGTTCATCTCGTCGTGAATCCCCGCGACGATGCCGCACGCTTGAGCGCACTCATGAAACGCCTTGCAGGCCGGCATTCACGCCGCATCAACGCCGCGAATGGCTGGAGCGGCTCCCTTTGGGAAAGTCGCTTCAAGTGCAGCCCCATCGATTCCGAGCGCTACCTGCTCGCGTGCGGCCGTTACGTTGACCAGAACCCGGTGCGCGCCCGCATGGTTTCCAAAGCGGCAGACTTCAAATGGTCCAGTTTTCATGCACGAGCGGGCCTCGACGAATGCCCGTTTCTCGATCCCGATCCCTCGCTCGCGGCGCTTTCTCCGTGCTCGACCCGTCGCGCCGAACTCTACCGCGCGCTCGTCGCCACACCGCTGCCTGCTTCAGATCTGCAGCTCATCCGCGCGGCATCGCAGCGCAATCAACTGACGGGCGACGATGCATTCGTCGAGCGAATGGCACACGAGCGTGGTCTCGACGTGCCGTCGCGTCCACGCGGCCGCCCAAAGCAGTACGTCTCAAACGAAGGCGCCCAATTCTCCAGGAAAATTGGGCGCCCTCATCGCGGAAAATAGATCTGTCCCCTTTCGGGAAAATAGATCTGTCCCCTTTAGAAACGCCCCCTTTAGAAACGCCACCCGGCGGTGAGCCACAGCGCATCGGCGTCGTCCACGCCTTGCAGGTCGAAGCGCTCATATTCGAAACGGATGTTGAGTTTCTCGCCAATGTTGGCGCCGATGCCGCCACCCCACACGAGATCCTCCGACTCCTCGTCGAACTCCACGCGGTTGTCGAGCTCGTCTTCCCGGCCCACCGTGGCGTCGTAGAAGTAATAGCCGAGTCGGCCATACACCTCGAAATACGGACCCAGCGGGAAGGTACCGACGACGTACGGCGCGAAGCCATCCACTGACGCGTCCACGTTGAAGCCCGGCACGGTCTGACCCGACGGCTCGCCGAGATTGATGTAGTCGAGCTCGAACGCGAGGAAGCGATTCAGGCGATAGCCGGCGAAGAACTTGTACGCGGTATCGTCCTCATCCCACTCATCGACGGTGGCATCGACATCATCGACATCGTCGATCTGTGCGTTGAACTGGCCGACGCCGCCGCCACCGTAGAAGCCCGAGACTTCTTCCTGGGCTTGCGAGTAGGCGACCGGTGCGAGCGCACCGCAGCCGATGATCGTCGCAATCGCAGCACTTAGCTTGAGATTCATTGGATACGTCCTTGGGTTGTCGAACTGCGCGCCAAACTACGCGGCGCCCCGGTACGCGAAACTCAGTGGCGGCTACGCATCGCTGTCGGCTATCTCCGTCGGCGTGCCGCGTCGGGCTTTTCTGTCGGTGCGGGCGAAAATCGTGGCGTCGATGCCACGCCCACGCGCCTAACATCTTTTCAGGATGCGCCGTCGTGGAATGGCGCCGACGGACACTTCTGACGCGCATGACTCGCGCGCCCACGATACGCGGCGCACGCGCGCGGCCCCATGCTAGGCGCTTCACCTCGACCGCGAGAACACCACCATGAATGCCACTTACGCGCACGCCCAGGAGCCGCTCTTCGTGAATGACGCCGCCCGCCAGACGTTTCCTTTCACCCTCACCGACCTGCCCTACGCGTACGACGCCCTCGAGCCGCACATCGATCAGAAGACCCTGCAGCTGCATCACCGCGAGCATCACGCCACGTACGTCAAGAAGCTCAACGAAGCCGTCGCGAAGGCGCCGGAGCTGCATCGCGTGATGCTGCTCGACCTGCTGCGCGACGCGGCCAAACTACCCGAGACGGTGCGCGCGGCCGTCGTCAACAACGGCGGCGGCCACTTCAATCACGATTTCTTCTGGAACTCGCTGGCGCCGTCCGCGCCTGACAAGCCGGCGCGCGAGCCCGGCGGCAAACTCGCCGACGCGCTGAGATCCGAGTTCGGATCGTTCGCGGATTTCCGCAAGAAATTCTCCGACGCATCGGCCGCGCACTTCGCCAGTGGCTGGGTCGCGCTCGCGTTCGATCACGCATCGCGCAAGCTCGAGATCCTGGATCTCAAGGATCACACCGTGCCCAGACCCGGCGAAAAAACCGCGCTGCTCATTCTCGATGTCTGGGAGCACGCCTATTACCTGAAGTATCAGAATCGGCGCCCGGAATTCATCGAGGCGTTCTGGAAAGTGGTCAACTGGCCGTACGCAGAGGAGATTTTCACGCGCGTGGCGGCCGCGAAATGAACGCGGGGCTGGCGCATCGCGCCGCGGGTGTAGGACACTTCTGACCCCGGTACCGCCACTGCGCCGGACAGGCGATGTTTCTTACAAATGTATGCTTTGGCAATGCACGAGAGAACTCAACAAGTTGTGGAGACAGCCCGGCCCATGAATCGCACCAGAGTCATGATCGTCGACGACCACCAGGTTGTCCGCGCCGGCCTCAGAACGATGATCAACGGACAACCGGACCTCGCCGTGGTGGCAGAAGCGGGTTCCGGCCGTGAAGCGATGGAGCAGCTCCGTCAGCACACTATCGAAGTGCTGTTGCTCGATCTGTCGCTTCCCGACGTGTCCGGCCTCGACGTGCTCAAGCACGCCAAGGCGCACTACGAATCGGTGGGAGTGCTGATACTCAGCGCATTCCCCGAGGCGCAATACGGCTTGAACGTACTGCGCGGTGGTGCCAGCGGCTTCGTCGGCAAGGGCACGGAGGAATCCGAGCTGTTCCGCGCGATCCGCACCGTCGCGCGCGGCGGCCGCTACGTCGGCCCCGACCTCGCCGACCTGCTGGTGGCGGGCGTGCGCGGCGATCCGAACGCCCCGTTGCACAGCATCCTTTCCGAACGCGAATTCCAGATCTTTTGCAAGCTCGCCCAGGGCGAATCGGTCTCCGAAATCGCGAATCGGCTTTTCCTGTCGGTAAAAACGGTAAGCACCTACCGGAGTCGTATCCTCGAAAAGATGTCCATGAAGAGCAATGCTGACATCACCACTTATGCATTGCGGAATAATCTCGTTCAGTAGTTAGCCTCCCTTCACTAACTAAATGGATGAGGCGATGCAGCATCAGTCGACGTCATCGAGCACACCGAACATCGCCCGCCCCGGCAACGCCAACGCCGTGCGCAAGAACGGTGTGCCGGGCAAGCCGCTGCGGATCCTGCTGGTAGAGGATTCGCCGCTGCTGCGTGGACGTCTCGAGAACATGCTGTCGCAGCACGCCACGTTCAAAGTCACCGGGCTCGCGGCCGCCGAGACCGAGGCGGTCGAGAAGCTCGACACCGTGCCCTACGATGCCATCGTGGTCGACGTGGAGCTGCGCCCCGGCTCGGGCATCGGCGTCATCCGCCAAGCCCGCGCCCGTAACAAGGACTCCAAGGACGGCGCGCACGTGTGGATCATCGTGCTGACCAACTACGACCTGCCGACGGTGCGCGAGCGCTGCATGCAGGCCGGCGCGGATCACTTCCTCGACAAGATGCGCGAGATCGACCAGCTCATCCCCATTCTCCTGGGCATCGCCGGCCGCAAGCCCTGATCCGCGCTGCTCTCAGCCCGAAGCGGCCACGCGCGGCACGAACACCTTGATCCGATTGCCCTGACCGGGCACCGTCTCCGCGTCCAGCGACCCTCCGGCGCCCAGGATGCGGTGCCGCATGGCGACCAGTGTCTGCGAGAGCTTCTGGTCCATCTGCGAGCCGTCGTCGCCCACCAGCATCGTGTATCCCGCCTCATCGGAATCGATGACCAGCTCCACGTGTCGGGCGCTGCCGCGCGTCAGCACGCTCGACAGGGCTTCCTGAGCGACGCGAAACAGCGCGAGCTGGGTGCCCGGTGCCAGCTCCAGCGTCTCGTCGGGCAGCGTCGCGATGTACTCCACGCCGGCGCGGCCACAGTGCTCGTCGAAGTGGCTGCGCAGCGCCACGGGCAACCCGAAATGGTCCAGCAGCGACGGCCGCAGGCTCTCCACCACGCGCCGCTTGAGCGTCATCGCCTGGTTGAGCATCTGCACGATGGAGCGGAATTTCTCCTCGCTGGCGGGGTCGAGCTCGCTGCCGATGTGCGCGGTGAGCCAGGCCATGTCCATCTTGGCGGCCGTGATGAGACCGCCGAGCTCGTCGTGCAGCTCCTTGGCGAGCGCGAAGCGCTCCGCTTCGGCCGTGGTCTGCAGGTGCGTGATGAGCCCCGACAACTCCGCAGTACGCGCGGCCACCTGCGACTCCACCTCCGGGCTAGAGGCCTCGGCTTCGCGTGGATGCGTCGAACTGGCCGGGCTCGTGCCCGGCTCCTTCATGGTCGTCATTGAACTGTGCTCGTGTCCTGCTTGCGCGGCGCGGGGGCGCTCAATCTTTCGGCAAATCTTCGAGCAAATCAACGAGGTCTTCGGCGTGCTCTTCTTCCTGCGCCAGGATGGATTCGAGCAGCCGCCGGGACGTCGGATCCTTCGGACCGATGAAATCGATCATCTCACGATAACTCTCGATTGCGATGCGTTCGGCCAGCAAGTCGGCCTCGAGCATCTGGCGCAGCGAGGTGAACTCGTCGTATTCGGAGTGCGCGCGCGACAGCAGCGTCGCGGGGTTCAGATCCGGGTCCTCGCCGAGCTGCACGATGCGCTCGGCGAGCTGGTCGGCGTGCTTCTGCTCCTCGTGGGCGTGCTCGAGGAATTCCGCGGCCACGAACTTCGCGCGGATGCCGTGGGTCACGTAATAGTGGCGCTTGTAGCGCAGCACGCAGACGATCTCGGTGGCCAGCGCCGTATTCAGCAGGTCGGCGATCGCCTTGCGGTCCGCGTCCGGATAGCTCGGCGTCATGGCGCCTTTCATCATCTGCTCGCGGGCACGCGCGCGCAGGGTATCGAGATCCGAGAGGTTGGCGCGATCGCCCGGGGTCAGCTCGCGCATCTCTTTCACGTTGGACTTCATGATTTCTCCTTCTGTGCGTGGCGCCGGTAGAAATTGACCAGCATGCTGATCGCGGCGATCCACAACGACCGATGTTTGAGGAACGAGAGGCCGATCATCCCGATCTTGAGCGGTTTGAAGCGGCCCCATCCCGAGGCGCGCGTGTCGGCCGCGAATTCGCGCAGCGACAGCTCGAGCCAGGCGCGCTGCAGCTGCATCTCGGCATCGAGCAGACGGGCGCGCTCAGTGGGTGAAATCACGTGGTGCGCTCCTGTCTTCGGGCGGCGACTTGGCCGCTTCGCGCACACGCTGCAGGCTGCGCGAGAGAACTTCCAGGTCGAGCTTGAGCCCCTCGAGGAACCAGTGCAGCGAGCCCACGGCGTGCGACGCGATGCGCTTCCTCGCCGCGAGCTGCGCCCACACCGCGAGTGCCACGAACCCGACGATCACCGCGCCCAGCACCGGCACGCGCCAGGGGTCCGGCAGCGCGATGGCCAGCAGCACGATGGCCCCCCAGATGGCGATGAACACCGCCGCGGCCGCCAGTAGTTTGAGCTGGATGCGCGAGCCGAAGGATTGCACCTCGGACTGCAGCGCGATGCCCGCGGCGTCCATGCGCGTCTCGAGCATGCGCAGCAGGTGCAGCGTCAGCGCGCGCGCCGGATGCGGCTCCTCCGCCTCCGCGTCAGCGCCGTTCTTCGCGGCGCCCTTGGGCGGCACGCCGTTGGCGCGCGCGGCCTGCGGCGGATCCGCTTCGGGTGGGGAAGTGTCCGCGGTCGGGTCCATCAGCCCCGCCGGGTGTACTTGGCGATGAGGAACGCGGCCGCGCCGCCTAACAAAGCGGCGATGGCCATGGCCTGCCAGGGATTCTTGCGTACGAAGCCGTCGGCGCGCTCCGCGACCGTGTGCACCGCCTGCTCGGCTTCCTGCGCCGTCGCGGCGATGCGCGCCTTGGCCTGATGCAGGGTCTGCGTCACCCGCTGACGCACGGCCTCGGCAGCCTCGCCGCCCTCTTCGCCGAGCGAGCGCAGCAGCGCCTCGGCCTGCTCGACGATTTTGTTCAATTCCTCGACGGCCGGATCGGCCGTGAAATCCTGATTCGCGGATGCGTGCATGGGGCCTATTCCTTAGTTGAGACAGACTCTCGTATCTGAGCTGCAGGATGACGCGCCCCGCCGCGCACCACACCCGGATATGCAGCGCACGAATTGTAGGACTGCACCGACCTCAGGATGGCGCGCACGCTGCGAGCGAGGCGCCCGGCGGGCCGGAATAATGAGGCCCGTCTAGTGGAGAGAACGTGGAAGCGTGACGCGACGAGCCCCTCCCCTCGATATTTGCTCGCGTAACCATTTCACGAGGCGGTCCGTCCACCGGCGTAACGGTCGGTGGGCGGTCTTGCTTTGCCTGCTCGCGGCGTCCTTCAGCGGCTGCCGCGTACTTCCCGAGGTGGAGCTCGCGCGCAGCATTCCGCTGTCGCGCTCCAAACAGCCCGTCGATGTCGAGAGCGCCGATGGCATGGTCGGGCGCGCCGCGCGCATCCGCCTGTCACGCAAGCTCTCGACCACGGGCGACACCTCGCTGCTCGACTATCACCTTGCCGCCATGCAGGAGATCGGCGCGCCGCCACTGCTCACCGGCAACCGCGTCGACCTGCTGGTCGACGGGCCCCGCACCTATGCGGCCATGTTCGCGGCCATCGAAGGTGCGCGCGAGTACGTGCTCCTGGAGAGCTTCATATTCGAGGAGGCGGTCTCCGGCGACCGGCACCTGAGCCTGCTGCTGGCCGATGCGGTACGGCGCGGCGTGCACGTGTACGTGCTGTACGACGCCGTCGGCTCGCTGACCACCGACGAGAAATTCCTCGGCGGCCTCGAGCAGGCCGGAGTGGCGCTGTGCGCCTTCAATCCACTCAACCCGCTCGACAAGCGCTTCTCGGGCATCAACGAGCGCGACCACCGGAAGATCGTCGTGGTCGACGGCGACATCGCGTTCGCGGGTGGCGTGAATTTCAGCAACGCCTATCGGATCGCGTCCTCGCAGGCACGGCGGCGCGGGCTGTCGCAGCAGAAGTCGATCGAGGAAGGCTGGCGCGATACGCACGTAGCCATCCACGGCACCGCGGCGCGGCATCTCGAGGCGCATTTCCGCGCCACCTGGGAAGAGGCGCAGTGCAAGGGTCCGGTGCTGCCCGCATACCGCGAGCAGGCGCAGGCGGCCGGCAATACGCTGGTGCAGATCGTCGCCGGCACGCCGAAGGACGAGAGCAACGTGCTGTACGCGACGCTGCTGTCGGTGCTCACGTATGCGCAGAAGAGCATCGACATCACCATGGCGTATTTCGTGCCGGACGACGTGTTCGAGAAGGCGCTGATGGACGCGGCGCGGCGCGGCGTCGTCGTGCGCATCATCCTGCCCTCGTACAGCGATTTCTCGGGCGTGTTCTACGCCGGACGCGCGCACTACCGCGAGCTGCTCGATGCGGGGGTGAAGATCTACGAGCTGCGCAGTGCGTTCCTGCACTCGAAGAGCATCGTGGTGGACGGCGTGTGGTCGTCCGTGGGCTCGACGAATTTCGACTGGCGCAGCTTCGTGCACAACCATGAGATCAGCGTGTGCGTGATCGACGAAGGGTTTGCGCGGGCCATGGATACCATGTTCGCGACGGACTTGTCGGAGTCGCGCGAGATCACGCTGGCGGCGTGGAAGAAGCGCGGATTCAAGGAGCGGATGAAAGAGCTGCTCTGGCTGCCGATCCAGTACTGGCTCTAGGAAATGGGGACATCCGAAATG
>JBIOZI010000327.1:0-10178 GCA_044871085.1 Steroidobacteraceae bacterium
GTAGCCCTTGATCCAGTCGCCGAGGTAACGCTCCATGTCGGCGCGTTCCATGAACGAGCCGACCTTGTCGCGCACCATGCACTTCAGGTAATGCGCGAAGCGGCAGCTGGCGAACAGGTACGGCAGACGCGCCGAGATGTTCGCATTCGCCGTCGCATCCGGATCCGTGTACTGCGCCGGTTTCTGCAGCGACTGCGCGCCGATGAAAGCCGCGATATCGGTGTTCTTGCGATGGATGAGCGGCATGAAACCGCAGTCCGCGAGCTCCTTCTCACGACGGTCGCTGATCGCGATCTCGGTGGGACACTTCATGTCCACGCCGCCGTCGTCGCTCGGGAAAGTGTGCACCGGCAGGCCTTCCACGGCACCGCCGGACTCGACTCCGCGAATGGACGAGCACCAGCCGTACATCTTGAACGAGCGGTTGATGTTCACCGCCATCGCGTAGGCCGCGTTGGACCAGGTGTACTTCGAGTGATCGCCGACGCCGGTGACTTCCTCGAAATCGAACTCCTCGACCGGATTCGTCTTCGCGCCATAGGGCAGCCGCGACAGGAAGCGCGGCATGGCCAGGCCGATGTACTTCGCGTCATCCGACTCGCGCAGGCTGCGCCAGGCGGCGTAATCCGGAGCGGAGAAGATCTTGGCGAGATCGCGCGGATTCGCGAGCTCCTGCCAGGAATCCATGCCCATCAGCGACGGCGAGGCGCCGGCGATGAACGGCGAGTGCGAGGCGGCCGCGATCTGCGCGATCTGGCCGAGCAGCTCGACGTCGCCGGGCGTGTGATCGAACGCATAGTCCCCGACCAGGCAGCCGTATGGCTCGCCGCCGAGCTGGCCGTATTCCTGCTCGTAGAGCTTCTTGAACATCGGGCTCTGATCCCACGCGGCGCCCTTGTACTTCTTGAGCGTCTTCGAGAGATCCTTCTTCGAGATGTTCATCACGCGGATCTTCAGCTGCTCATCGGTTTCCGTATTGGAGATGAGGTAGTTGAGACCGCGCCAGGCGCTTTCCACCTGCTGGAAGCGCTCGTGGTGGAGAATGAGATTGATCTGCTCGGTCAGCTTCTGATCGATCTCGGCGATGATCGCCTTGATCGTGCCGACCACGTCGTCCGAAACCACCGTGCTCTCGCGCAGCGCCTGCTCGGCGAGCGTACGGACCGCGTTCTCCACTTCGGAACGCGCGCCCGGAGTCTTGGGCTTGAACTCTTTCTGCAGCAACGCCGCAAATTGGTCTTCGAGGATGGCGCCTTGATCGGCGGCCTGTTGTTTCGCTTCAGCCATTTTCAATCCCCTCGACTATTTGGCTTCGCCGGAATCGTCCGCCGGCTTCGCCTTTTCAGACAGTGATTTCAACAATGCGGGGTCGTTGAGAACTTTCGCGATGAGATTCTCGGCGCCAGCCTTGCCGTCCATGTACGTGATGAGATTGGAGAGCTGTTGGCGCGCCTCGAGCAGCTTGTTCAGCGAATCGACCTTGCGGGCGACCGCGGCGGGAGAGAAATCTTCCATGCTCTCGAAGGTGATGTCGACCGCGAGGTTGCCTTCACCCGTCAGAGTATTGGGTACCGTGAACGCAACGCGCGGTTTCATCGACTTCATGCGCTCGTCGAAGTTGTCGATGTCGATGTTGACGAACTTGCGCTCGTCCACCGGGGCCAGCGGATCTTTGGAATCTCCGCTCAGGTCCGCCATGACGCCCATGACGAAGGGCACCTGGACCTTTTTCTGAGCGCCATAGACCTCGACGTCGTATTCGATCTGCACGCGCGGTGCGCGATTGCGTGCAATGAATTTTTGACTGCTCGGCTTGGCCATGAAACGTCTCCCTAACAGATCACTTGTTGCTCAATCTACATGATGCGCGCCGACACCGGCACGTCACGAATCTTTTATGCCACCCGCCTGTTTCGCGGTCGCGACACCATCCGGAACGACGTCCTGGAGGATATCGATAAAGTTTTTGCCGATCAGGTTTTTGGCTCGGTCCAGGAACAGCGGCACGGGGCTGGAAGGCTCATTCTGCCGAAAGTAGGCCGCCACCACGTCGATTGCACGGATTGCGTCCTGGCGTGACTTAATGCCTCCGACTGCCTTGCCCGTCGCACCGCCCTCACCTTCACCGCCCGCCTGGCCCCCGGCTTCCTCCGCTGCGCCACCGCGCGATTCCAGCTGGTCGCGCAGCAGCTTTCGCAGCGTTCCCAGGATATCCATCAGCGGATTGAAGTCAGGCGACGCTGCGGCGCCCCCGAAATCCCGCATCGCAGCGTCGATGGCCTGCAAGTCGCCCAACGCCGTCGCAAACGATCCTTCCAGCTTCTGCAGCTCCTCGAGCGGGCTCGCCATGAGGGCGGCGGTCAGCTCGGACTCCGTCGGCACCGTCGTATCGGCTTCCGTCGGAGCCTGCTTGCCGGTCGCCAGCTCGACGTCCCGCAGCGTGAAGCGGCCGAGCTGCTTGTTTTCGATGATCGGCGTGCGCCGGACTCCATCGATGATCGCGAAACGATCGGACAGGCAGCTCAGGGCATTCTTTCGCAGGATCGCGTCGTCGTCGACCAGCGGATACACCGTGGACCAATACTGCTTCATCCAGCCGGCGGCAACCTTCAACGAACCGAGAAATCCATTCCAACCATCGATACGCAGGGAAGCGGCGGCGAGATGCGACAAGAGCCGTAGATCTTTGCTCTGCGCCAGTGCTTCGAGCGAGGCTGCCTTGAGGGCCCGCCAGTCGGTTTCCGGCAGCTGCAGGCTCTGGCCGAACAGGCGATAGGCATCGAACGACGCCAGCAACTGCGTGTCTTCCAGGCTCGCGCCGCACGGGTTTTCCCCCGCGATCGGGCTGGCCAGCGCCTCCAGTTCGGACTCGATGCTCATCCTTGTTCTTGTTCGCTTCCAGCGCGCATGAGGGTCAGGTATTCACCCAAAAGTATCCA
This sequence comes from Steroidobacteraceae bacterium, assembly GCA_044871085.1. GTDB lineage: Bacteria > Pseudomonadota > Gammaproteobacteria > Steroidobacterales > Steroidobacteraceae > CADEED01. Next base: position 2,940 of record JBIOZI010000327.1, read on the forward strand.
TTCAGACCAAAGGTTTGCGGCAGTTATGTAGAGCCGCAGTAGCTTCGCCTTTTAAAACAGGATGTCAACAAAAATCAGGGCTCCGGATTACAAGAGTGAGCCGTTCGTCCACTTTGCAACATTCCGCGGATGTGCGCGATTGACCGGTTGTAGTAGGCCGGGCGTAGGCCGTTTGGGCGGGGCGCGGCGTTTAGCGGCCCATTGCGCTATCGCCTCTGGCGCAACGCTTCATAAAGAAGCATCCCCGTCGCGACCGACACGTTGAGGCTCTCGACCGCGCCGAGCTGCGGCAAACGCACGAGAAAATCGCAGGACTCGCGCGTGAGCTGGCGCAGGCCGGCACCCTCGGCTCCCATCACCAGCGCGATGGGTCCCTTGAAATCGGCATCCTGGGCGAGTTGCTTGCCTTCGGCGTCCGCGCCGGCGATCCACAAGCCGGCGTCCTTGAGCAGTCGCAGCGTGCGCGCGAGATTGGTGACGACCGCCACCGGCGTGGTCTCCGCGGCGCCCGCGGCCACCTTGCGCACCGTGGCGTTCAACTGCACCGCGCGATCCTTCGGAATGACCACCGCGAGCGCACCGCAGGCATCGGCGGTGCGCAGGCAGGCGCCCAGGTTGTGTGGATCCTGTACGCCGTCGAGCACCAGCACCAGCGGCTTGCCCCCGCCTTCGAGCGCGCGTGCGATGCCGGCGAGCAACTCCTCCTCGCGCCAGGCCGGCAGGGGCTGCACGTCCGCGTACACGCCCTGGTGCACGGCATCGCCGAACAGCTGCTTGAAGCTGGCCGGCGGGGCGCGCTTCACGGTCTTGCCGGCCTTCTGTGCCAGCGCCTGCACTTCGGCGACGCGCGGGTCACCGCGCCCCTCCGCGATCGTCACGCCCGCGACGCGCTCGGCGTGGCGCGCGAGCAGCGCCCGTACCGCGTGCAGGCCGTAGACTTTCTCGGTCAAACTACTTTCTCCGCCCGCCTTTCTTGCCCGCGGAACGCTGCGACGATTTTGGCTGCGATTTGTGCGGCGATCTGTGCGCCGCCTTGTGCGGCGACTTCTGCGGCCGGCCCATGGTGTCCGGCCCCACCTCGACCAGCGCCAGATCGACCAGCCCTTCGATCGGATTCACGCTCGTGACGATGACGTGCACGCGCGTGCCCATGCCGAGCCGCCGCCGGTGCGCGCGTCCGACCCAGGCGCGGCCGCCCGGCTCCATCTGGTACTCGTCGTCGCGCAGATTGTCGATGTGCAAAAGGCCATCGACGCCGATGGCGGTGAGCTGCACGAAGGCGCCGAACTCCACCACCGTGGTGATGAGGCCGTCGAAGGTCTGGCCGATGCGGTCGCGCAGATAGACGCATTTGAGCCAGGCCGACACGTAGCGATCCGACTCGTCCGCGCGTTTCTCGAGCTGCGTCAGCTCGGCGCCGGCGGCCGCCAGCTGGCCGCCGTCGTAGCGCATGCCATGCGGATCCGCATCCGACAGCAGCGCGCGCAGCGTGCGATGCACGACGAGATCGGGATAACGGCGGATGGGCGAGGTGAAGTGCGCGTAGTGCTTGAGCGCCAGGCCGAAGTGGCCGATGTTCTGCGGCTGGTAGACGGCCTGCATCATCGACCGCACGATCAGCGACTCGATGAACGGACGCTCCTCCGAATTGCCGAGCCGGTCGGTGATGGCGCGGAAGTCGCGCGGCTGGATGTCCTCGGGCATCTCGGCCGCGACGCCGAGCGCGGTCAGCGTCTCGAGCAGCAGGTCGATCTTCTTTTCGTCCGGCTTGCCATGCACGCGGTAGAGCGTGCCGACACCGCGCAGATCCAGCTCGCGGGCCACCGCCACGTTGGCGAGGATCATGCACTCCTCGATGAGCTTGTGCGCCTCGTTGCGTTGATAGAGGTACACGCGCTGGATGCGGCCCACCGCGTCGATGTCGAACTCCGCCTCCGCGGCGTCGAACTCGAGCGCGCCGCGCTTGTGGCGGGATTTCAGCAGCGCACGGTACACGTCGACCAGCGGCAGCAGTTTGTCGACCAGCGGACCGAGCTCCGCGCGCGCCTCCGGCTGCGCCTCGAACAGCGCCGCGTAGGCCTTGGTATACGTGAGCCGGAACGCCGAGCGCATCACGGCGGGATAGGATCGCGACTCGAGCAGCACGCCGGTCTTCGAGACGATCATTTCCGCCGCGAAGCACAGCCGGTCGACGTGCGGCTGCAGCGAGCACAGCACGTTCGACAGCGCGAACGGCAGCATCGGGATGACGCGCGTGGGGAAGTACACGCTGGTGCCGCGCTCGCGCGCGCTGGCGTCGAGCGCGGTGCCGCGGCGCACGTAATAGCTCACGTCCGCAATGGCCACGATGACGCGGAAACCCTTGGCATGCGGCTCCGCGTACACCGCGTCGTCGAAGTCCTTGGCGTCGTCGCCGTCGATGGTGACCAGCGGCAGCCCGCGCAGGTCGATGCGCCGCGCCGACTCTGCGGGGTCCACCTCGGTGCCGTATGCCTCCGCCTCACGCACCGCCTCAGGCGAGAATTCGCGCGGCAGGTCGAAGCGCGCGATGGCCGCCTCGCTGGCCAGCTCGACCGGCTGCTCGGGATCGAGCCGCTTGACGATGCGCGCCTGGGCCGTCGAGCCCGTGCCCGCGTAACGCGTGACCGCGGCGATCACCCAGTCGCCGTGCCGCGCGCCCGCGAGGTCCGCGGGCGGTACGAGGCAGCGCATGCCGACGCGCCGGTCGGCTGCCGTCACGAACGCCGTCCGGCCGTGCACTTCGAGCGTGCCGACGAATGCCTTGGTGGCGTGCACGATGATCTTTTCGAGCTTGCCCGAATAGCGCCCGTCGCGGCCGCGCTCGACCGAGACGCGCACGCGGTCGCCGTGCATGACGCCCGCCATCTGCGGCGGCGGCAGGAATATGGCCTCTTCCTGGCCCTCGACGCGTACGAAACCGAAGCCGCCGCGATTGGCGCTGACGATTCCCTCGGCCGTGGTGCCGGGCCGATGGTTGCCGGGCGCGGCATGGTCGTTGCCACGCCGTTTCGAATGATTGGGATCGAATTGCGGGCGCCGTTCACTACGCGCGCCGTTGCGACGTTTCAATGGTGTATTCCGTTCGGGGGAGCCGCGAAGCATGGCGTGTAACGAGTCGAATTGACAGTCCGAAGGGCGATCCGTACATTTCGCCGCTCTTTCGCGCCCGCCCGGGTGGCGGAATTGGTAGACGCACTAGTTTCAGGTACTAGCGGGTAACACCGTGGAGGTTCGAGTCCTCTCCCGGGCACCATCGAGCGCGCAGCCCTCGCTGCAACCGCACTCCCGTCCCGGAAGTCTCGAGGACGTCCTCGAGAGCGGGTGCCGTCATACGCATGACTTTCCTGCCGGCGATCTTCGCCGGCCTGGCCGCCGCCGGCGTGGCGTGCGCGCAGGAGGCACCGCCGTCACCGGCTCCCGCGGCGCCCTGGACGGTGCCTTCGAACGCCGCCATCCACGAATTGCTCGCCGGGCGCATCCGCGACAACGGGCGTCGGGGTGGTCGTGGGCGTCATCGAACCCACCGGTCGTGCATCGTCAGCTACGGCCGCAGCGGCGCGCGCGACGGCCGCGCGCTCGACGGCGACGCGATCTTCCAGATGGGCTCGTTGACCGAGGTCTACACCGCGCTGCTGCTCGCGGACATGGCGGTACAGGGCGAAGTAGCGCTGGAAGATCCCGCGGCAATTCGGGCGCTCGGCCGGGGTTTCCACAAGTACGGCGACGACCTCATTTTCAACCACGACGGCGGCAAGGCCGGGTATCGCAGCGGCATGGCGTTCAATCGGTGCACGCGCACCGGCATCGTGATCCTCGCCAATGCGCACACCGACGATCGGCCTATCTACATCGCGCTGCACCTGCGCACGGGGAGCAAGCTCGATCCCGCGCCGGCACCGCCGCGCGCGGCGCAGCCGCCGCGACGGCAGCTCGATCGCCTCACCGGCCGATATCAGATCGCGTCGGGCGGAACGCTGGTGATAGTGCGCACCGGCGGGCACCTGCTGGTCGACTACGACGGCAGCGGCAACGGTCTCGAGTTCACGCCCGCGAACGCGACGGAGTTCTTCTGTTCCGCGGGCAATGACGAGATCACGTTTGACAATGAGCGGCGGCCGCGCGACCGGCCTACTTCTATATGAGGCCGGTCGCGGCAACAGCGAGCCGCGGCACGCGGCGCACCAGCCGGACTGACGGCGCTCAGCGCACGCGCCCGGACGCGAAACGCAGTGCGGCTGCCTGTGCCGGTGTGCGCGCTCCGAGCACCGCCCGCAGGCTCGCGAGCGTCATGCGCAGCCCGCGGGCGGATGCACCCGCAATCGTGTCGGCAGGCACCACCAGCGACAGGCCCCGTGTGTGCGCATCGCAGGCCGTCATCCACACGCAGCTCTCGGCGGACACGCCGGCGAGAACCAGGGTGCCGACGTCGAGATCTTCGAGCAGCACCGCGAGTGGCGTCCCGAAGAACGCTGAATGCCGCGGTTTCAGAACGATGAAGTCCTCGGGTGCGGGCGCCAGCGAACCGATGAGCGCCGCACCGCGGCCGCGGCCCGCGCAGTGCGCGATCAGCCCGGGTGCATCACTGCGCCACCGACCGAGATTGTCGTTCACGTAGACCACCGGGAGCCGCGCGTGGCGCGCGTGCCCCAGCAATCGAACGATGGACGCGGCACGCCGCTGCAGTGCGCGCCGCACACCCGGCCCATCCGGGAAAGCGAAGTCAGTGATGAGATCGAGCGCCAGCACCGCGGCCCGGGGCCGCGCGCGAACGCGCGGCGTGAGGCCGCGGCGCACACGCGACTCCTATTTCTTCTTGGCGGTGCGGCGCCGTCCGCCGCTGGATCGCGCCGGCACCTTCCCGCCCGCGCGACGCGCCTCGGACAGGCCGATCGCAATCGCCTGCTTGCGGCTCGTCACCCGCTTGCCCGAACCCCCGCTGCGCAGCGTGCCTTCCTTGCGCTCGTGCATCGCGCGCTTCACTTTCGACTGCGCCTTCTTGCCGTATCTGCTGGCCATACTGCCTCCTCGTGTTGCCCGGCGACCATGCGCGGGCCGCGGTTCGCGCGCTGTAGGCTCAGACGACACGCGCCAGCCTCACGTTGTCGCAGCGCGATGCGGGAAATTGCCGTCGCACGATCCGACGGCATGGGACGAGGCCACGCGCTGCCTTACCATCCGTGCGATCGCTCAACGGAAGACCGTCATGTCCAACCACCGCGCCAGGCCTCGTGCCGTCATCACCCCACTCGCAGCGCTCGCTCTGTGGCTGAGCGCCGCGCTCACGCCGACGGCACCCGCGTACGGCGACGCGCCCGCGGCAGCCGACGCGCGCGACGCCGCGCTGCTCGCGCGCATGACGATCGAGGAGAAGGTCAACCAGCTCATGCTGCTCAGCAAGGGCACCATGACCGGCCCCGACTCGGCCGGCCGGCCTAACAAATCCGCGGAGGAGCTGGCGCGCGAAGGTATCGGCTTCCAGATGTCGGCGTTCGAGTTCTCCGCGAAGGACCTCAACCGCATCCAGCGCATCGCGATGAAAGAATCCCGGCTCGGCATTCCCGTGGTGTTCGCCACCGACATCATCCACGGCTACTGGACCATCTTCCCCGTGCCGCTGGGGCTGGCCGCCACCTGGGATCCGGCGGACGCGCGCACCATGGCGCGCATATCAGGGCTCGAGGGCTATTCGCACGGCCAACGCTGGACCTTCGCCCCCATGGTGGACCACCCCACCGATCCGCGCTGGGGCCGGGTCGTCGAAACCTTCGGCGAGTCGCCCCGCGTGTCGAGCGACTACGCGGTCGCGGCCATCGAGGGCTTTCATCACGCGCTCGACGAGCTTCCGGGAAAACGCGCGCCGCAGAGCCTCGGCGTCGCCAGCTGCCTCAAACACTACCTCGGCTACGGCGCCTCCCAGGCCGGCAAGGACTATGCATACGTCGACCTGAGCGAGCGCACCATACGCGAGCTGCACCTGCCGCCGTTCGCCGCCGGCGTCGCCGCCGGCGCGCCCTCGGTGATGCCGGCGTTCACCACCGGCACCGGCGGCGTGCCCATGTCGGCTAACAAACATCTGCTACAGGACGTGCTGCGCGGCGAGCTCGGCTTCGACGGCGTGCTCGTCTCGGACTACGCCGGCTTGACGGAGATGCGCTACCACGGCACCGCCGCCGACGATCTCGAAGCCGCGGTGCAGGGCCTGCGCGACGGCACCATGACCGTCGACATGGAGGATGGCGTCTATTACGCACAGATGGCGCGCGCGATTCGCTCCGGCAGGCTCACGGTGGCACAGCTCGACCGCGAGGTGCTGCGCGCGCTTGCGTTCAAGCGCAAGCTCGATCTGTTCGAGCATCCGTACGTTCCCGAGGACCTCGAAAAACGCGTGCGGCTCGCCGCCGCGCACCGCGCCGCCGCGCGCGAGCTGGCGCGCAAGTCCATCGTGCTGCTCAAGAACGACGCGGGCCTGCTGCCGCTGGTCCGAGCAGGCGCTTCGATGCCGGCGCGCATTCTCGTGACCGGCCCGCTCGCCGACGCGCCCGGCGACTTGTTAGGCCCGTGGCACGGGCGCGGCGAGGCGAAGGACGCCGTCAGCGTGCTCGCGGGCATTCGTGCGCGCGCCGCATCCGGCGGCAAGCCGGCCATAAGCTACAGCGCGGGCGCCAAGCTCGATCGCGATGGACGCGCGGTCGAAGGCGACGATGCCCGCATCGCCGCCGCGGTCGCGGCGGCGCGCGAGGCGGATCTCGTCATCGCCGTGGTGGGCGAGCTCGAGTCGCTGAGCGGTGAGGCGCGCAATCGTGCGCACCTCGACCTGCCCGGCCGGCAGCAGGAGCTGGTCGACGCGCTGCTCGCAACCGGCAAGCCCGTGGTCGTGGTGCTCCTCACCGGGCGCGCGCTCGCGGTGCCACGGCTGGCCGAGCGTTCGCGCGCGCTCGTGCACGCGTTCTTCCCGGGCACCGAGGGCGGCCACGCGCTGGCGGACGTGCTGTTCGGCGACTACAACCCCGGCGGCAAACTACCCGTGACCTGGCCGCGCGACGTCGGCCAGCTCCCGATACACCACTACGACCCGCCGAACGGGCGGCCCAACATCCCCGAGCGCGGCGACTACAAGGCGCACTGGCTCGATGAGCCTGACGAGCCGCTGTTCGAATTCGGATTTGGCCTGTCGTACAGCAGCTTCAAGCTCGAAGGTCTCACGCTGCCGGCTCGCGT
>JBIOZI010000328.1:0-6729 GCA_044871085.1 Steroidobacteraceae bacterium
AATCATCGCGCGCTCGGGCTCGGTGAGTTTCGCGAGCAGCTGCCGGGTCGTAGCCTGCCATTGTTCGTACGAGCACACGAGCTCGCACACCGGCCAGTCGCTGCCCCACAGGATCCGCTCCGGCCCGAACGTGTCGAGCAGATGATCGACGCAGGGCGCGAGCGCCTGCCAGTCGCTGGTGCCGGCTTCCGTGACGAGGCCGGACAGCTTGCAGACCATGTCGGTGGACTCGGCGAGATCGACGATGTCCCGCCGCCATTCGGAGACGTCGCCCGCGCGGATGCGCGGCTTCGCACCGTGGTCCAGCACCATCGGCAGGTCCGGGTGGCGGTCGCGCAGGCGCCGCAGCGCCGGCAGATGCTCGGGCGTGACCAGCGCGTCGAACACCAGCCCGTGGTCCACCATCGCGGCGTAGGCCGGTGTGAGCTCGGGCGTGAGCATCCACTCGACGGCGGGAATGTCCTGGATCATGGGACGCAGCCCCACGAGCTTGGTGTTCGCCGCCAGCTCGGCGATGTCGTCGGCCACGCTCGGGCTCTCGAAATCCACCCAGCCGACGATGCCGGCGATGAACGCGTGGTCGCGCGCCAGCCGCAGCAGGTAGCGGGTCTCCTCGATGGTGGCGGCGGCCTGCACCAGCACCGTCGCGGTGACGCCGGTGCGCGCCAGGCTGGGCGCGAGGTGCTCCGGCAGGTAGTCGCGGTAGATAGGCCCGGACGCCGGGGTGAGCCAGCCGTAGTCGCCGCGGTCGAGGCGCCAGAAGTGCTGGTGGCTGTCGATGATCATGCGGGTGTTCCGTTATCCGGCCGCCGGGGGCAGTGGGGCGCGCGCGTCGACCAGGCCGCGGTCGCGCAGCGCGCGCCAGAACGCCGCGGGAATGGCGTGCGCGAACACGTCCGCGCAGCGCTTCGACTCCGCGCCGCTCGCGCAGCCGGCGACCACGCTCGCGATGCCGGGATGCGCCAGCGGAAACTGCAACGCGGCGGCCGCGAGCGGCACCGCGAACTCCTCGCACAGCGCCTCGAGCCGGCGCACGCGCTCGAGGATGGCCGGCGGCGGCGGTGCGTAGTCGTAGTGCGAGCTCGCGGCGGCGCGCGAGCCCGCGGCGAGGATGCCGGAGTTGAACGGCCCGCCGCACAGGATGGACACATTGCGGCGCCCGCACAGCGGCAGCAGCGCATCCAGCGCCGGCTGTTCCAGCAGCGTGTAGCGGCCCGCGAGCAGGATGCAGTCGAAGTCACATGTCTGGAGCAGCTCGACGCACACTTCGGATTCGTTGACGCCGAGGCCGATGGCGCGCACCGCGCCCGAATCCCGCAGCGCGCGCATCGCCTGGTAGCCGCCGCCCAGGAACTGCGCGACGCGCGCCGCATGCGCGTCCCCGTGCGTCATGCGGCCGATGTCGTGGCACAGCAGGATGTCCACGCCGCGGCCGAGGCGTTCGACGCTTTCGGCGTGCGAGCGCATCACCGCCTCGTATCCGTAGTCGAACACCGGCGCGAACGGCCGTGGCGAGAAATAGCCTTCGCGCCCGACGTTCTCGTCCTGCGGCCCGGTGGGCACGAGCCTGCGGCCGACCTTCGTGGACAGCACCGGCGCCGGCTGTGCATCGCGCAGCGCGGCCCCGAGCCGCAGCTCCGACAGGCCGAAGCCGTAGAAGGGCGCCGTGTCGAAATAACGCACGCCCGCGGCGAACGAGTCGCGCACCGCGGCGCTCGCGTCGGCGTCGGCGAGCGGACGGTACAGGTTGCCGATGCCCGCGCTGCCGAAGCCGAGGACGCTCACCTCGAGCCCGGTGGCGCCCACCGGGCGGCGCGCGAGCACGCCGCTCATGCCCGCGCGGGGTCGGTGTCGCGCGACTTCAACGCGAACCACAGCACCACCACGAAGCATGCCGCCGGCACGAACATCGACGCGTTGATCGTCGTGCGTTCGGAGACGAAGCCCATGAGCGGCGGGATGAACGCACCGCCGACCACCGCCATCACCAGCGGCGCGGCGCCGGACTTGGTGTGCGCGCCGAGCCCGCGCAGGCTCACCGTGAAGATGGTGGGAAACTGGATCGACATGAAGAAGCTCGTCGCGACCAGCGCGTACAGGCCGACCGTGCCGCCGCCGACCGCGGCCAGCACGCACAACAGCACGTCGAGGATCGCGAACCCGATCAGCAGCGACACCGGCCGGATCTTCGACATCAGCGCGGTGCCCACGAACCGGCCCACGAAGAACAGCACCTGCGTGGCGAGCAGGTACCAGGCGGCAGCCTTCGCCGACGTGCCGGGGAAGTTGTGCTGCGTGTAGCGGATGATGAAGCTCCACACACACACCTGCGCGCCGACGTATGCGAACTGTGCGAACACGCCGAGCCAGTAGCGCGGAAAACGCAACAGGCCGCCGAACCCGCCCGACTCGCCGCGCTCGGCCTCGGGCACGCGCGTCGCGAGCGGCGGGAACTTCGTCACCGCCACCAGCACGGCCCAGGTCAGCACCACCGCAGCGATGATGAGATACGGTAGTTTGACCGTGCCGAGCTCGCCCAGGCGCCAGGCCGCCTGCGCGGCGGGTTCGAGCGCCGCCACCTGGTCCGCCGGCAGCGCGTTGTCGGAGAGGATCATGTGCTGCCCGATGAGCACGCCGGTGATGTTGCCGAGTGGATTGAAGGCCTGCGCGAAGTTCAGGCGCTGGTCGGCGTTCTCCTGCGGGCCCATGGCCGCCATCATCGGGTTCGCGGAGGTCTCGAGGAATGCGAGCCCGCTCGCCACCACGAACAGCGCGCCGAGGAAGAAGTGATACTCGCCGAACTGCGCCGCCGGATAGAACAGCAGCGCGCCCGCGCCGAACAGCACCAGGCCGAGCACCACCGCGGCGCGGTAGCCGAAGCGGCGCATGAACAGCGCCGCGGGGATGGCGAAGCAGAAGTAGCCGATGAAGGTGGCGAACTGCACGAAGCTCGACGCGAAATCGCCGAGCGAGAAGGCCGCGCGGAATTTCGGGATCAACACGTCGTTCATGCTGTTGGACATGCCCCAGAAGCAGAACAGCGCGACGATGAGCACGGTGGCGCCGAGATAGCCGGGCGAGATGAATTCGCGCCGCGCCGGGGCCGCGGGCGTTGCTGCCTCATTCATGGAAGGTCACCGTGGATGATGTCGTTGGAGATCTGGCGTGCCGCGGCGCGCACGTGTTCCACCGCCTGCGGCATTTCCATGACGAGCGGATTGCTGTGTACGAAAGGGATGGTGAGGGCCGCGACCGCGGTGTCGCCGCGCAGGATGGGGGCGGAGACGTCGGTGATGCCGCGCACGAAATCCGACGCGGCCTCGTGGTGGCCGTGTTCGCGCACGGTGTCGGCGCGCGCGATGAATTCGTCCGCGGACTCGCCCTTGAGGCGGCAGCGCTTGAGCCAGGCGCGGCGCACTTCCTCGCTCTGGTAGGCGAACAGCACGAGGCCCGAGGTGGTGTGCGTGATCTCGCGCCGGTAGCCGATGCGCACGGAGAAGCCGAGATCGCCGGGGCGCTCGATGCGCGTGATGACGACGATCTGGTCCTCGGACGCTACGGCGATGTGGCACGACTGCCCGATGTCGTGTGCGAGCTTGCGCATGATCGGCAGTGCGGTCTCGACCAGCGAGCGCACGGGCGCCTGCGCCATTGCGAGCGCGAACAGCTTGTTCGTGAGGACATAACCCGAGCCGTTCTCGGCGGTGGTGATGAACCCCTTGAACTCGAGCACCTGCAGCATGCGAAACAGCTCGCCGGAGGAGCGTCCGAGGCGCTGCGAGATGGCGGAGAGATTCAGCGGCGACTTCTCGGCCGCGAGCAATTCGATGACGTCCAGGCCCTTTTCCAGTGCAGGCGCCCGGTAACGAGTGGTCTTCGCGGCAAATTCAGGCGCTGCCGCGCGCGCCGCCCCCGTTTTCTTCGCCACGTTTCGTATAGTTGTTTTAGAGACCGACCGGGCATTCTGCACTGAACCCTGGTTCGCGTTAAGCGGCGCGCCCGCGCCGCCGCCCGTGCTTAAATAAACTTGATCTTGGGTTTTCATTAGAGCATTGTACTTTTATTCTAGAAAAGCACTCCGAATGGGTGGGGGTCCATCCGTCTTGGGGTTTCCAATATTGGATCGGGGGGTCCTCCAATGAAGTCATTCCGGAAGCGTTTCGAGAAGCCCGTTCGTGCTTCGGCATTCGCTCTATCCACTCTCGCCATCGCGTTGCCCGTGACCGCACAGGACCAGCAGTCGTCGGACGAGCTCAGCGAAATCGTCGTCACCGGCATTCGCGCGAGTCTCGAGTCCGCACAGGCAATCAAGAAGAACTCCGAGCAGATCGTCGATTCGGTCACCGCGACCGACATCGGCGCGCTCCCGGACCGCAGCGTGTCCGAAGCGCTGCAGCGCATCCCGGGCGTCACCCTGCAACGTACCAATGAGAACCGCGATCCTGCGCGCCTCGCCTCCGAAGGCGGCGGCGTGTTCATCCGCGGCCTGTCGTGGGTGCGCAGCGAAACCAACGGCCGCGACATCTTCTCGGCCAACAGCGGCCGCAATCTCTCGTACGAAGACGTCTCGGCCGACCTGCTGGCCGGCGTCGACGTCTACAAGAATCCGTCGGCCGAGCTCATCGAAGGCGGCATCGGCGGCATCGTCAACCTGCGCACGCGCCTGCCGTTCGACAGCGACCAGCAGCAGTTCGCCGTGTCGGCGGACTACAACTACGCGGACCTGCGCGAAGAAGGCTTCGTCTCCGGCAACGCGCTGTACAGCAACCGCTGGGACACCGGCGCCGGCGAATTCGGTGCGCTGTTCTCGTTCAGCCTCGGCAACATCGGCAACCGCACGGACAGCATCCAGACCGGCCGCTATGAGCCGCGGGTGCAGGACGACGGCAATGCGGCCACGGCCGATCCCACGGTTTTCATTCCCAACTCTTTCGGCTGGCGCCGCATCGACTGGGAGCAGAAGCGCACCGCTGCGGCGGTTGCGTTCCAGTACGCGCCCACCGACACGGTCACGATGACCTTGCAGGGCCTGTACGCGAAAGCGGACCCCAAGGACATCGAGCGCGTGTTCGGTGAGACCGACGGCGGCTACCCGGCCATCAGTCCGTCGTACGCGTTCGACGACGACAGCGTCGTCACGAGCGGCGTCATTCCGAACATCCATCCGACTGCCGACACGCGTTTCGGTGAGCAGCACAAGCGCACGGTGGATTACTCGTTCAACCTGAAGTTCGAGCCCAACGAGTCGTGGGCCTTCAGCCTGGACGCGCAGCGCATCGAGTCGCGCGCCGAAGTGCTGAGCCTGACGGCGTTCACGCAGCTCGGAGGCTGCGAGCGCCAGGTGCCCATCGTGCCGACGCCGGCGCCGCCCGCCTCGCCGACCGCCACCGTCAACGACTGCTCGCTGTCGTTCGACCTGCGCGGCGATTCGCCCAGCCTCCAGCTCAACCAGGTCGGGGCAGATCGCACCGCCGATCCGTCAGCCTACTGGTGGGGCGCGGCGATGGATCACATCGAGGACAACGATGCGCATTCGTCCGCGGTGCGCGCCGATGCCGAATTCACCTTCCAGGACAACCCGCTGTTCAAGTCCTTCCGCTTCGGCGTGCGCTCGACGGACAAGAGCGCCATCACGCGTGAGTCGGGCTGGAACTGGAACCTGCTCAGCAAGCAATTCTGGTCGACCACTCCGCCGATGTACTTGAACAACACCACGGCCAACCTCAACACCCAGGCCGAGTACTTCGCCTTCGACAACTTCTTCCGCGGCGACATCGGCGTGCCGGCCGGAGCGTACATTCCGACCGCCTCGCTGGTCGGCAACGGCCGCGATCATGCCAACGAGTTCCTGCGCAACACGCTCACGGGCGGTTGGGGCTGGGCGCCGGTCAACAACGACTTCGCGGCTGCGCAGCCGGGCGGCGACAACCCGAACGGCGGCATCAACACCCAGTCGGAGCAGACGACGGCGGCCTATGCCGTCATGCGCTTCGGCCAGGAAGAAAGCGGTGCCGGGCACTGGGATGGCAACTTCGGCGTGCGCGTCGTCAAGACCGAGGCCGATGCCATCGCGTCGAACAACGTGGTCATCAGCGGCATCAACTCCAGCCTCGCGGATTGTTTGACGGCGCACCCGTTGCCGTCCACGTTCTGCCAGCCGCTGGCCGAGGGCCAGCAGTTCGTGGCGGGTGGCCGCCAGCCGGGAGTGCTGCGCGACAACAACTACACCGACGTGTTGCCGAGCCTGAACCTGCGCTGGTTCCTGCGCGACGACCTGCAGCTGCGCGTGGCGGCGGCCAAGGCCATCGTGCGGCCGACCTTCAGCCAGATGCAGCCCTCGACCGTGCTGTCCTTCAGCTTCGACGGCGACTTCTCGCCGCGCGACATCGACCCGCTCACCGGCTCGGGTGGCAACCCCGAGCTCAAGCCGACGGAGTCGAAGCAGTTCGACACCAGCCTCGAGTGGTACTTCGCGCCCACGGGTAGTTTGACGTTCGCGGGCTTCTACAAGGACATCTCCAACTACATCTTCGCCGGCAACGTCATGGAGACGTTCACCTCGAACGGGCTCACGCGCGACTTCAACGTCACGCGCAACTACAACGGCTCGCACGGCCGCATCCAGGGCTTCGAGGTCGGCTACCAGCAGTTCTACGACCGGCTGCCGGGCTGGCTGTCGGGCTTCGGTCTGCAGGCCAACTTCACGTACGTGGATTCGAGCGGTGGCCG
>JBIOZI010000329.1:0-7345 GCA_044871085.1 Steroidobacteraceae bacterium
GCTGGCGCTGAACAGCAGGGCAATCGCGGCGGCGCCTCGCGGGGCGCCGCCGCGCGCGCCGATGGCCGACGCTTATGTTCAGCCGTGCGGGTCGGGACTGCGAGGCTCGTCGCAGTCCGTCGCGCCGGAAAAATCGCCGCGCTGCGCGCGGGAGATGCATCACTGCGGCGCCGTCGCGCGCCGTCTAACAATGGCGTCTCTGCATGCGCGCGCTGCTCGATCTCATCCGGGGCGCCGAGGCCGACTCCTCGGTGGCATTTCGCGAGCGCTCCTACCGGCGCGGCGAGCAGGGCGACCTGCTGCGCGACGTCATCGCGCTGGCGAACGCCGCGGTGGCCGGCCGGCGCTTCCTGTTCGTCGGCGTCGATGACGCGCCACCGCGGGCGCGGCGCTTTCCCGGGGTCTCGGCGCGCAGCTGGAAGAGCTTCTGCGAAGTCGCGCCCGGCTTCGTGGCGGGCGCCGTCGAGCCGCAGCTCAAGCTCAGGCTCGAGTCCGTGGACGTCGGTGGCGCGCTGGTGGGCGCGCTGTGCCTGGAGGCCTGCGAGGACCCGCCCTATCTACTGGCGCGGCGGGTCTCGGCCACCATGCCCGCCGGCGGCGGCTGGACCCGGCGCGGCACCCGCACGCGCCGCCTGCTGCGCCAGCACCTGCAACGCATCTTCGGCGCCCGGTTCCGGCGCGAGGTGGCCGGCGACATCGTGGTGGGCTTTCCGGGCGAGCTGCCGCGCGAGGAGCTGGTGCTGGCGGTGATGCCGCTCGATGCGCTGCCCTCGGACGTGGCCGCGCACAAGATCAATCGCATGCTCGAAGCCAAGCGCGTCTCGAAGTCCGTGCTCGGCCGTACCGATTCGCGCATCGCGCGGCTGGTGCACGCGCAGGTGACGGGCGCCAGCGTGCCGTACAAGGAGCAGAGCACGAAGACGATGCGGGTGCTGTTGCGCGACGTGCCGCGCGAGAACGCCAGCGCGGACGATCACTACCAGTTCGAGCAGCGCGCGCATCGCATCAACCTGCTGCTCAGCAATCTGTCGGGCAGGGCGCAGAACGACCTGGTGCTCACGCTGAAGATTCCGCGCCTCGACGGCGTGCAGGTGGCGGAGCGCGTGTACGGCGCGCCGGGGGAGCCGCCCGTGCGCGGACAGAATCTGTATCCGAAGGTCGATGTCGGTCCCCGCACGATCGCCGTCCAGGTGCGGGGCCTGCGCATTCCGGCCGGCGGCAGCATCGAGGCATTCTTCGAGCCGCTGCGGCTCGCGTTGCGAGAGAGCGTGGCGGGGCAGACCATCCGCGTCGCCTACACCTTGCAAGGCGGCACCCTGGCGACACCCGTACAGGGACGCCTCAAGGTGTTCGCCATCGACTAGTTTCGTCGCCGTCGCACGACAGCGCACGGGCGGAGCACTTTTCACCGTGCGCGGGTTTGCAGGCGCGTGGCGTAAGGCGCCGTCTGCGGTCGATGGAGCAAGGTCGGCCGCGCCACCGTCTGACAACCCGTCACGCGCGATTACCTGTCTGCGCGTGGCAACGGCGCTCCTCACACCTACTCCGCGAGAGGCAATAACTACAACCGCGGCGCCGTCGCTCGCAATTTGTGCCAACGCGCCGGCGCGGGACGTCTCCGATAGCCGACGCCCCGCGTTCCCGCGCAGATTCGGCAGTGGCTGACTAACTACAACCCGCGATCGCAACAATCCCTCGATCGGCCCGCCCCCGGTACCGCTTGCACCCGGGACGGGTCACCAACGAGGAGTGGAATGTGAAAAAATTGAACCTTGCGCTGCTGCTGCTGTCAGCGGCGCTGACCTCCGTTGTCGCATCCGCGGCAACCTCGGCTACCGTCACACGCGGTACCTGGGACCTGTACCGTTCCGGCAGCAGCACGCGCTTGAGCTCGCATGCATCCGAAACGGCCTGCGTCGACGCCGCCAAGGCGCTCAACGTCACGCGCACCTACACCTGCCGCACGACCAGCAACGTCGCGGTGACGGTGACCTCCAACCCCACGTGCCCGTCGCGTCCGGCCGATGAGTCGCGCACGCAGTCCTGCCCGAGCGGCAGCAGCGGCACGTGGACGCAGTCGCGCACGTACACGAGCGCGGCATATCCGACGTGCTGGACGGCCGGCGCATGGACGCCGAGCGCTCCGCCCGCGGGCTTCTGTACTCCGGCGTCCGAACCGAATCCCCCGCCGACCGGGCAGGTGATCACGGTATCCCCGGGGCAGTCGATCTCCGCGGCGATTCAACAGCTGCAGCCGGGTGGCACGGTGGTCGTGAGGCCGGGCAGCTATTCGTCGTTCTCGCTCAAGGCCTGTACGTCGAGTGCCTGGTGCCGCGTGATGGCGCAGGTGGATGGCACGGTGACCGTGTCGGGCCTGAGCATCGGCGCGGGCAACTGGTACACCTCGATCGAAGGGTTCAAGTTCACGGGCTCGGGCCAGAAGGTGATCAACGGCAGCTACGTGAAGCTCAAGCGTGACGCGTTCGTCGGCGGTCCGACCTCCGGCAACAGCGTCATCGTGCAGATCGGCAGCAACGACCGCACGCCCGGGGCGAACAAGATCCTCATGGAGGATTCCTGGGTGTACGGCGCCGGCGGCCGCTACAAGGTGCTGGTGTACAACGCCACCAACATCATCCTGCGCCGCGTCGTGACGCGAACCGATCCCGGCTACAACAACTCCGACGGAGCCCCCGAAGCCGACATCACGGTCTACGACTCGCAAAACGTCGAAGTGCAGAACGCGATCGCGGTGGATGGCAGGGGCAGCAGGGCGTACGTCGCCGTGTTCTACAACGCGCTCAACGGCAGTGTGAGCACGCCGAACTCGACGCGTGCCTGGCGCGGCAACATCGCCATCAATGGCTCGGGCTACTACATGGGCACCGAAGGCGAGACCAGCATCTCGGGGCTGGTGGTCGAAGACGGCGCCGCGATCGGCGGCACCTACGGCATATCGCAGCTCAAGGGCTCGGGCAACGTCTACCGGCGCATGACGCTGCTCAATTCCAGCGGCGACGGCTTCGGCATCTTCGGTGGCTCGGCCACGGTGTCCAACAGCATCGTCGCGGGCCAGCGTGGCACCGCCTTCAACGGCGTGAGCTGCTCGAGCTGCCAGACGAGCACGTCGGGATTGCGCTATCTGGTCGAGCCCGTGAACGGCAAGGGCGCGAACATCGTCAATCGCATCGGCGTTTCCGGCACTCTCTACGGGGAAACCGGTTTCGACCGGGTGACCGACGATCCGCTGTGGCCGTGGCCGAATCAGGATCGCATCAAGGCGGACTTCGATTCCGTGCGTGCGGCCTTCGGCGGCAAGACCCTGACCAACTACGTCTGGGAGCAGCTCGGCAACCGGATCGAATGACCGCGAGGTCGATCACCATCCAGCAAACAGCGGGGCCCGGGAAACCAGGCCCCGTTTTTTTCAGCCGGGTTTCTGGACGGATAGAAAGGTCCGCGCGAGGAAGGCGCCGAGGTCCGCGACTTCCGGCTCGCACAGCGCGTGCGGCATCGGGTACGAATGCCAATCGACCGCGAAGCCCGCGCCGGCGAGCAGTCGCCGCGATTCCTCGCCGAGCTCGTACGGCACCACTGGATCCTGCGTGCCGTGTGCCATGAAGATGGGCGTGGCCTGGTTCGCGGTGTGCTGCGCGCTCGCCAGATCGCGCGACAGCGGCAGATAGCACGACAGCGCGATGACGCCGGCGAGCGGCTGCGGATGGCGTGTCGCCAGGTGCAATGCCATGGCGCCGCCCTGCGAGAAGCCGGCGAGGACGATGTGGCGGCTGTCGATGCCGCGCTCGTTTTCGCGCGCCATGAGCGCCGTGATGGCCGCCGCCGACGCCCCGATGCCCTCGAAATCCTCGCGCGAGCGGCGGTCGATGCCGGCGATGTCGTACCAGGCGCGCATGCGGTAGCCATTGTTGATGGTCACGGGCCGCACCGGCGCGTGCGGAAACACGAAGCGCAGCGCCGGCATTCCATCGCGCACGAGCTCGGGCACCAGCGGCTCGAAGTCGTGGCCGTCGGCGCCGAGGCCGTGCATCCAGATGATGGCGAAAGAGGGGTTGGGGCCGGTCTCGACGGTGACGGTTTCCAGTGGCTGCAAGCGCGATCCTTCAGGCTATGGTGTCGGAGATGGTGGAGACGGTGAGATCGGCGGCCCACATCAGCTGGTCGACCAGCTCACGCACTCCCGGGAAAAAATGATACGCGGCCCAGCCGAACAGCACGGTGAAACCGAGCCACATGATGCCGTACAGCGCCGCCCAGCCGGGATGATTCCCGGCCGCGCGGTGCCCACCATGGCGCAACACCTTGAGCACCGACACGATCGCGAAATATCCGATGACGAGCAGCAGGATGCCGACTCCCATCGGCATGCCGTGGGGCAGGCCCCAGCCGAAGATGGTGTGCTGCGTAATCAACGATATCAGCGCGAGGCTCCAGCCGACGAACAGCACCGCCCCGACGATGGCGGCGATCGGCAGGAAGATGCCGCCGATGGCACGCGCGCCGTGGCTGGCGTACGGGGCGGCCTGGCTGGTCGCCTGGCGGAGCTGTTCGTTCATGGCGCGGAACTGGCGGTTCCAGTGCCGCTGCTGGCGGCGCCACTCGCGCCGCCAGCGCTGGTCGTCGCCTAACTTTTCAAAGTTTTTTTTTGCGCGGTCGAGGAATTCCCGCGTGCTGAACGGCGCACCGAAGGCCGCCGCGCGCTCCTCGGAGGTCTTCGCGTAGGGCACGATGAACATGAGCGCGAGATAGACCAGCAGCATGCCGCCCGAGGTCAGCAAGGTCAGGACCACGAAGGCGATGCGCACCCAGGTGACATCCACGTTGAGATAGGCCGCGATGCCGTTGCACACGCCGGCCCACATGGCACCTTCTCTGATGTTGTACAGCCGCTTGCGCGGGGCGAGCGGCGGGCCGGTGGGCGCCGCGGCGTCCGCGGCCGGATCTCCGGCCGGGGCCTTGTCCGCGGATTCGACCGGGCCCATCTCCTCGATGATGCGTTCGAGATCGGCGGTGCTCACCACCGTCTTGTGCGGCCCGAGGGCGTGCGAGCACTTCTCCCCGATGGCCTGCTCGAGGTCGCCCATGACCTCGGCGCGGTCCGGGCTGTCGGCGAGGCGCGCTTCGGCGCGCTCGAGGTAATCGCGCAGCCGGTTGTAACCCGGCTCTTCGAGTTGATAGGCGATTCCGTTGAGGCTGATGCTGACCACTTTTTGCATGGCTTAATTCCCAAAATCGGCGAGGGTGCGGTTGAGGTTTTTCCAATAATCGTTGAGCGTCGAAAGCTGCGTGCGGCCCTTTTGCGTGAGCTTGTAGTACTTGCGCGGCGGGCCGGCTTCCGACTCCTGCCACTCGTAGTCCACGAGCTCTTCGCGCCGCAGCTTGCTCAGGAGGGGATACAGCGTCCCTTCCTGGGTAGCGAACTCGGTGGGCCCCAGCAATCGCAGCATGTCGGCGACGTAGACCTTGTCGCCGGCGACGATCTTGAGGATCACGAATTCGAGCAGGCCCTTGCGGATCGGCGCGAGTTTTTCATTGATGTCCATGGTTTCGTACAGCTACCTTGTAAACGCAAGGTACTTGAATTGAACATGGGCTGTCAACAGTGAAATGTCTGCCGTACAATCCGCGCCCTCGGTGGGTAGGGCGGTTTGGCCGCGATGCCTGCAAGCGAATAGAAGGCCCCCGATGGGGCTTTTATTTTTTACGTCGGCCCCATGTTTCCGTACCCGGGAGCATGAGTCGATGGGTGTGTGGGGGCCTTCGGGGCCCTTTTTTGTTGGAGGGGCGCGTGGATACGGCACTACATGACCGTCTCATCGCCCGCTTCGAGCCGGTTTTGATCGGCCTGGGTCTCGAGCTCGTGGAAGTGGAGTTCGTGCCGGGGCCGGGTGGGGGAACACTGCGCATCTACATCGACCGGCCCGCGGAAACGGGCAAGGGCATCGATGTCGAGGACTGCGCGGACGCCAGCCACGTGTTGTCGGAGCTGCTCGACGCCGATGATCCGTTCCCGGGCAGGTATTCGCTCGAGGTTTCCTCGCCGGGCACGGACCGCGTGTTGCGCACGCCGGAGCATTTCGCCCGGTTCGTCGACAGCCGCGTGAAGGTGGAGCTGCAGGTGCCGCGCGATGGCCGCAAGCGCTACACCGGGATGCTGCGGCGCGCGGATGGCGACAGCATCGAGCTCGAGGTGGACAATTTTTCCGTGAGCATCCGGCTCGCGGAGATCGGCAGGGCCAGATTGGCCCCGCTGTGATGGATTTGGTAGCTAGTCTTAAACTGAACGAACGGCCTTCGCGGTTTTGCGCGAAGGACGTAGGAGTGGGGCGTGAGCCCCTGAGAAGGCTCCGCGTATTTGGCCGGGAGGCCATGGCATGAACAAAGAAATCCTGTTGGTAGTCGACGCCGTCTCGAACGAGAAGAGCGTCGACAAAGAGATCATCTTCGGCGCGCTCGAAGCAGCGCTGGCCTCGGCTACCCGCAAGAAACACGGCGAGGAATGGGACGTGCGCGTCTCCATCAACCGCAAGACCGGCGACTACGACACGTTCCGCCGCTGGAAGGTGTTCGCCGACGACTCGCGCGAAATGGAAGTGCCGCAGCGCGAGCTGCGCCTCGAGGACGCGCTCGACATGGACAAGGCGGCCGTCATCGGCGGGTTCGTCGAAGAGCCGATGGAATCGGTGGCCTTCGGCCGCATCGCCGCACAGCAGGCCAAGCAGGTCATCGTGCAGAAGGTGCGCGAGGCCGAGCGCTCGCAGGTGGTCGAGGCCTACAAGGATCGCGTCAACCAGCTCGTCTCGGGCGTCGTGAAGCGCGTGGATCGCAACGGCATCTACGTGGACCTGGGCGGCAACGCCGAGGGCTTCGTGCCGCGCACCGACATGATTCCGCGTGAAATCGTGAAGAGCCAGGACCGCATCAAGGCCCTGCTCAAGGAAGTGAAGAGCGCCACCGAGACGCAGCGCGGCCCGCTGCTGTTCCTGTCGCGCACGGACCGCAATTTCCTCATCGAGCTCTTCAAGCTCGAAGTGCCGGAAGTGGGGCAGGGCCTCATCCAGATATTGGGCGCGGCCCGCGACCCGGGCGTGCGCGCCAAGATCGCCGTGAAGAGCCTCGAGCCGCGCGTCGATCCGGTCGGCGCCTGCGTCGGCATGCGTGGATCGCGTGTGCAGGCCGTCTCGAACGAGATCGCCGGCGAACGCGTCGACATCATTCCGCACGACGACAACGCGGCCCAGTTCGTCATCAACTCCATGTCGCCGGCGGAAGTGCTGTCGATCGTGGTCGATGAAGACGCGCACAGCATGGATATCGCGGTGGCCGA
>JBIOZI010000330.1:0-12079 GCA_044871085.1 Steroidobacteraceae bacterium
CGCCGTCGCGGCGGGCGTGATCATCGGCGTGCGGGTGGAGCGCGCCGCTGCACCGGCGCTCACCGCACGGGCAACGCAGGATCCGGCCTGGCCACCCACGGACTATTCCATGTGGCCCACGGATTCCGTCGCGCTCAAGATTCCCGCCGAGGTTTCGCCGCGCGGCACGCTGGTGGCCGTCGACGGCGCGTCGAAGTCGGGGGGCGCGCGCTACTGGGTGGACATCGTCGTTTCGAATGACGGCACGGTGCGCATCGAGAACATCGTTCCGGCCGGACCGAGTCCCGGAGAAAAACATGGCGTCACGACACAGAATCCTTGAAGCGCGGGCGGCGCTCGTGGTGCTCGCCGCCTGCGGCATCGCGTTCGCGCGCACGGCAGCGGCCGAGCCGGCCGGTGTGCGCGCGCTGCCCATCTGCCCCGCGCAGCCGGGTGCGGCCGCGCAGCGGACGCTGCCCAACAACGTGCGCCTGGTCACGGGCGCGCCGTACTCCGCGTATGGGACCAGCGAGACGGTGACGACGCTGGCCGACGGCAACCGCATCGTGCGGCAGAACAACGTGCGGATGTGGCGCGACAGCGAGGGGCGCACGCGCGCCGAGTATTCCCTGTCGTCGATCGGCGGGCCGGTGCCGCTCGAGGTGAACTCCACGCTGACCATCATCGACGACCCCGCGGCCGGCACGCGCTACATGCTGCAGGCCGGGCAGAACGTGGCGACCATGCCCATCGAAGCCTGCCGCGCGCCGCTCGAGGGCGAGCCGGACTTCGTCGGGCCGGTGCGCGCGCCGCGCAGCGCGCTCAACTTCTCGCCGCGCAAACAACTCGGTGAACGCAAGCTCGACGGCGAGACGGTGTCGGGCAGCCGCATCGAGGCCACCATTCCCGCGGGCGCCATCGGCAACGAGCAACCCATCAGCATGTCGGCCGAGCAATGGTACGGACGCAGTCTGCAAGTGGTGGTCGAGGCCACCTACCGCGATCCGCGCACCGGCGAGACGCGGTACAAGCTGCGCGACATCAAGCGCTCGGAGCCCGATGCCGCACTGTTCCGCGTGCCCAAGGGCCCCGCGCAAGTCGCCCCGGTGATGGGACGCCGCCGTTAGCGGACAATGCTCTCTCCCGCGCAGTCGGGTTCGCGGGCCGGCTGGCTGAAGAGCCCACGATCCCGGACCCGGCGGTCTTTCGTCAGCCCTTCTGCGGAAGCGGCGCGCCCTGCGGGAACTGCGGCACGCCGTCGTGGATGTCGTGCCACGGCGCCTTGAACGCCACGAACTGGTGCGCCGTCGGGTGGATGCCGGGATCCGAATCCAGCGCACCGATGGGCACCACGGCCCACCCACGCCCCGGCGATCGCCGCGGCATCGCGCCGCCGCACACGCTGCAGAACGATTGCCCGAAGAACTGCGCGCCGGGCAGGTCGAAGTCTGACAGCAGCTCCTCGCCGGTGAGGTAGCGCAGCGAGTCGAGTGGATAGGCGATGTTGGTGGCGTGCGCGGCCGACCGGGCACGCCGGCAGCGGCCGCAGTGGCAGTGGCGCATGACGAGCGGGCGGTCGGTGAGCTCGAACCGCATGCGCCCGCAGCCGCACGAGCCGGAGGTGACGCCCTCGCGCGTCGGGCGCACCGGCGTCGGCTGGCCCGGCCCCCATCCGGGTGGAAAGGCCTCGTGCTGCGGCAGGCCGTCCGCGATCATGTGCAGCGGCGACTTCGACCCCACGAACACGTGCAGCTGCGGCCGGATGCCGAACTCGCCCTCGAGCGATGCGGCGGGCATGAACACCCGTTTCGCGTTCGCATCGACGATGGGCACGGCGCTGCCGCAGGCCGAGCAGAAGCTGCGCCGGCCCTTCTCCGAGGACTGCCAGGTGACTATCTTCTCGGTGCCGCCGCGCCAGTGGAAAGTGTCGAGCGGCCCGGCGACGAAGGTGGCGTACAGGCTGCCGTGGTGCTTGCGGCACACCGAGCAATGGCAGTGGAGCATGGCCGAGAACGGCGCGTCATACGACCACCGCACCTCGCCGCACAGGCAGCTGCCGTTGATGCGCGCCGAGAACGTCTCTTTCGGGATGATCCAGGTGTCAGTGTGCATGTTCGAAGATGGGGACATTCCTCATTTCCTTGTAACAATCCGATTGTTACAAGGAAATGAGGAATGTCCCCGTTTTACATCTTTGCCAGTGCCTGTTCCAGATCGGCGATCAGGTCGTCCGGATTCTCGATGCCCACGGAGATGCGGATCAGCGCATCGGTGACGCCCATGCGATCGCGGGTTTCCTTCGCCACGCCGGAATGCGTGGTCGAGGCGGGGTGCGAGATGAGCGTCTCGGTACCGCCCAGGCTCACCGCGAGCTTCATGACCTGCAGCGCGTCGAGCATGCGGAAGGCCTCGGCCTCGCCGCCGCGGATGCTGAACGCGAACGTCGACCCGGCGCTCGTGCACTGCCGCGCGAACACCGCGGCGCGCGGATCGCCCTCGCGCAGGTGCCCGAGGTAGCTCACGCTCGCCACTTTCGGATGCCCGGCGAGGAAGCCGGCGACGCGCGCGGCATTGTCCGCGGACGCGCGCATGCGCAGCAGCAGTGTCTCCATCGAGCGCATGATCATCCACGAGGTGTTCGGGTCGAGCTGCGTGCCCAAACTACTGCGCAGCTGTCGCACGGGCAGCACCAGCGCCTTCGGGCCCACCACTCCGCCGGCCACCAGGTCCGAATGGCCGCCGACGTACTTGGTGAGCGAATACAGCACCAGGTCCGCGCCGTGCTCGAGCGGCTTCTGGAACACCGGCCCGAGGAAGGTGTTGTCGACCGCCACCGGCGGCCGCACGCCGCCCTGTTGCCCGGCGATCCACTCCGCGGCCTCGCGCCACAGCGCGAGATCCACCAGGCCGTTGGTGGGGTTGGCCGGTGTCTCCGTCATCAGCAGCCCGACGCGGCCGCCCTGCGCGCGCGCCCGCTCCAGCGCCGACCGGGCGCCGGCCATGACGGCCTCGCGCGAGATCGCGTCGGACACGCGCACCGCGCCGATGCCGAACGCCGGCAGCGTGCGATCGATGAGCGTCTCGGTGCCGCCGTACAGCGGCTCGCTCATGAGTAGATAGTCCTTGGGCTTGAGGCAGGCCCACAGCGTGGTGGAGATGGCCGACATGCCGCTCGAGAACACCGCGGCGCTCTCGCCGCCCTCCCACAGCGCCAGCCGGTCCTCGAGCACCTCGAGGTTCGGATTGTTGAAGCGCGAGTACACCAGGCCCGCGGCCTGGCCGGGCGGAGGCTGCTTGCGCCCCGAGGTGTAGTCGAAGAAGTCCTTGCCGTCCTGCGCGCTGCGGAAGACGAACGTGGAAGTGAGGAAGATCGGCGGCTTGAGCGCGCCTTCGGACAGCGCCGGATCGAAGCCGAACCCCATCATCTGGGTTTCGGGTGCGAGCACGCGGCTGCCGACCTTGCGCTTGTGATAGTTATCGGTACCCATCGGGGACCTCTCAGAGATTCAAGATGCCCGATCCTATCTCGATGACGTCGCCGCCCACGAATACTTCGTTGTCGGTGTTGACCTCGAGTTGCAGCAGGGACGGCCGGCCGACCATGTCGCCCTGGGAGATCTCGAATGCCAGCGGCGGCCGCCGGCCCATGGCGACGAACCACGCGCCGAGGTTGGCGCAGGCGGAGCCCGTGGCCGGGTCTTCACGCACCGCCGCGCCGTCGGTGAAGAAGAACCGGCTCAGGATCTTCTTCGCGCCGGTGGAGGCGAACACGTAGACCTGCCCCGCCCCATCGATGCTCTTGAGCTTCTCGAACACTTCGATTCTCGGCTTCACGCGCCGCACCGCCGCCTCGCTGGTGAGCGGGATCACCAGCTGCTCGCGGCCGGCCTTGACCCACAGCGGCTGGAAACCGATGTCGCCGGCCTCCAGCCCTAACAACTTCGCGATCTCGGCCGGCTGCAGCTCGGCCAGCCGCGAGGACGCCGCGGCGGCGCGCAGCGTCCAGTGATTGCCGTTCGAGGTGACCGCGATGATGCCGGCGCGCATCTCGAGGCCGAGCTGGTTGCCGCCGAGGCCGAGCGCGCGGCAGACCTGCGCGGTGCCCAGCGTCGGGTGCCCTGCGAACGGCATCTCGTAGGCCGGGGTGAAGATGCGCACCAGCGCGGCGGCACGCTTCGACGGCAGGATGAACGTGGTCTCGGCGAGGTTGAACTGGCGCGCGATGTCCTGCATCTGCGTGGCGTCCAGCTCGTGACCGTCTTCGACCACGGCCAGCGGATTGCCGGACAGGCGTGCGCCGTTAACGGTGAAAACGTTGAGAATCCGGTAGCGCAGTTCCATGGCACGGGATTATTTCACAAGGCTCGCGGGCCTGTGGCAGGGGAAACCCCGTCTGCTGGCCCTTGCAATGCCAACCCGCGTCACCGGCCTGGCATCAGGCATACCGTTTCCGGATAGCCTTCGTCCTCGCGAGATCTGCCCTCGGAAGCACCGTGATGCTCGCGCGCACCCGTCCCTGTCCATCGACGATCTCGAGCCCGCTCCCGCGCAGCACGGGCAATGCGCCCTCGGCAGACGCGGGACGTATCTGCTGCGCCAGCGTGAACGGAAGCAGCCCGAGGTTGGTCATCGTGAGCGCAATGAGCGCGCGCTGGCTCTTCATGTTCGACCCTCCGATCGATACGGACCACCCGCCCATGGTGGCGTCCACCGGACCACGCGGTCAAACGTCCGAACTACTCACGAGGGGACGGCCCTCAGGCGGCGGCTTCCACCAGCCGCTCGCCGACCCGGGCCTGCGCATCCGCCGCGGACCACAAGGACAGGCGCCCGTTCATGTCTTCCACGAGCGCGGTGCAGCTCTCCACCCAGTCGCCGTCGTTGCAGTAGCGCACGCCGTCTATCTCGGTGATTCCCGCGCGGTGGATGTGTCCGCACACGATGCCGTCGACGCCCTCGTGACGCGCGGCCGCGGCCGCCGCGCGCTCGAAGCTCTCGATGTACTGCACCGCGTTGCCGACGCGCTGCTTGAGCCAGGTCGCGAGCGACCAGAACGGGAAACCGAACAGGCGGCGGATGCCGTTGACGTAGCGATTGAGCCGCAGCGTGAAATCGTAGGCGTGCGCGCCGAGTGACTTGAGCCACGGGCTCCATTGCACCGCGGTGTCGAACTCGTCGCCGTGCGTGACCAGCAGCGTCTCGCCGGAGGCCGTCTCGTGCACAAACCGGCGGTGAATCTCCAGATGGCCGAGCACCGAGCCGCAGAACTCGCGCAGGTCCTCGTCGTGGTTGCCCGGCACGTAGATGACGCGCGTGCCGGTCCTGGACTTGCCGAGCAGCGCGCGCAGCACTTCGTTGTGCGCCTGCGGCCAATAGAAGCTGCGGCGCAGGCTCCACAGGTCGACGATGTCGCCGACCAGGAATAGATAGTCCATCTCCACGGAGTCGAGGAATTCGAGCAGCTGGTCGGCGCGGCAGCCGCGCGAGCCCAGGTGCACGTCCGACACGAACACGGACCTGACACGAACGTGGTTGCGGATTCCCGTGGTACGCATGAATCGCCTCGTGAAGCCCCGACTGGCGGCCAGCGTGCACGAGGATGATTTCAGCTTTATGAAGCGCGTACTTAACGCACTTTCCTCGACGATTTTACAGATCGACGACCATCTTGAAGCCGCCGAACACCATGCGCTTGCTGTCGAACGGCATGGCCTTGGGATCCATCATGTGCGCGAGCCGCGGATCTTTCATCGCCTTCGCGTTGACCCGGTCACGATGCGCGCGCGACTTGTAGACGATCCACGAGAACCACACTTCCTCGCCCTTCTCGAGCTTCACGCCCTGCGGGAACGAGGTGCGCTTGCCGCGCTTCACGTCTTCGGCGACGCATTCGTGATAGCCGAGCGCGCCGTGATCCATCCACACGCGGCCCGCCTGCGTCGACATCTTGCGGTACGCGTCGCGGTTCTTCTTGGGCACGGGAATGAGAAATCCGTCGACGTAGGCCATGTGCTCGCTGCTCCTTGCTCTCGTCACGCGGCTTCGGGGGTGCCGGCGAATTGTAACGCCGCGAGCCGCGCGTACAACGCGTTGCCGGCGAGCAATTCGTGGTGTTTTCCCATGCCGGCGATGCGGCCGCCGTCGATGACGACGATGCGGTCGGAGTTGGTGGCGGTCGCCAGGCGGTGCGCGATGACGAGCGTGGTGCGGTTGCGCATGAGCTTCTCGAGCGCGTCCTGCACCAGCCGCTCGCTCTCGGAGTCGAGCGAGCTCGTGGCCTCGTCGAGCAGCAGGATGGGCGGGTTCTTGAGGATGGCGCGCGCGATGGCGATGCGCTGCTTCTGCCCGCCCGACAATCGCGCGCCCTTCTCGCCGAGGAAGGTGTCGTAGCCCTGGGGCAGTCGCGTGATGAACTCGTCGGCCGCCGCCGCGCGGGCCGCCGCTTCGATATCCGCATCGCTCGCGCCCGGGCGGCCATAGCGGATGTTCTCGCGCGCCGAGGCGCCGAAGATCATGGTTTCCTGCGGCACGAGCCCGATGCGCGCGCGCACGTCCTCGGGCGAGACCCCTGCGATGTCGACGCCGTCGACGAGGATGCGGCCCGCGCTCGGGTCGTAGAAGCGCAGCAGCAGCTGGAACACCGTGCTCTTGCCGGCGCCGGAGGGCCCGACGAACGCCACGTTCTCGCCCGGCACGATGTCGAGGTGGAAATCGTCGAGCGCGCGGATGTCGGGCCGCGACGGGTAGTGGAACACCAGGTGTTCGAACGCGATCTTCCCGGCCGGGGCCGGGTTCATGGGCACGGGGTTCTCGGGCATGACGATGGACGGCCGCGATTCGAGCAGCTCGACGGTGCGCTCCATCGCGCCCGCGGCCCGCTGGATTTCGCCCCAGACCTCCGACAACGCGGCCACGGCAGTGGCCATGAAGATGGCGTACGTGAGGAATTTCGCCAGCTCGCCGCCCGTCATGGTGCCCGCCAGCACCGCGCGCGCACCCAGCCACAGCACCAGCGTGACCGCGGCGAACACCATGATGATGACCACCGCGATGAGCAAGGCGCGTACGCGCGTGCGGCGGATCGCGGTGACGAAGCTCTCGTCGACGGCCTCGTCGTAGCGCTCCCCCTGCAGCTCCTCGAGCGTGAACGCCTGCACGGTCTGGATGGCGTTCAGCGTCTCGCCCGCGAGCCCGGAGGTGTCGGCGACGCGATCCTGCGAGGCGCGCGACAGGCGGCGCACGCGGCGGCCGAAGAAGAGCATCGGCAGCATGATGGCCGGCAGCAGCGCGAAGATGATGAGCGCCAGTTTCAGGCTGGTGAACAGCAGCAGCACCAGCGAGCCCACGAAGCTCAGCGTGGAGCGCAGCAGGATCGAAAGCCCCGCACCGGCGAGGCCCTGGATGACGGTGGTGTCGGTGGTGAGACGCGACAGCACCTCCCCGGTCTTCGTGACCTCGAAGAACGCCGGATCCATGCGGATGACGCGCCGGTAGACCGCGCTGCGCAGGTCCGCGACCACGCGCTCGCCGATCCACATGACCAGATAGAACCGCAGGCTCGCGAACGCGGCGAAGATGCCGGCCGCGGCCAGCAGCAGCACGAAGTAGCGGTCGATCGCCGCCGCGCTCTGCGCGCTGAAGCCGTGGTCGATGACGTTCTTGAGCGCCTGCGGCATCCACAGCATGGCGCCGGCCGCGACCAGCAATGCCGCGAACGCCACGCCCATCCGCGCGCGATACGGCGCGATGAAGGGCAGCAGCGCCCGCAGCGGTTTCAGCGATCGTGCTTTGGGGCGTTCGGACGTTTCAGGCTGGCTCACGAAACTTGAGTTTGCCCAAGTTCAGCTCCCACCACATGCGGAAATCGCCCGCGAGGCTGTAGAACGGATAGCGGAAGGTGGCCGGCTTGTTGCGCTCGAAGCGAAAGTGTCCCAGCCACGCGAAGGCATAGCCCGACAGCACCACGCCGGCGAGCCACAGCGGCCCTCCGGTGACGATGGCGAGCGCCAGGCAGGTGACGGAACACCAGGTGCCGATGTAATGCAGCACGCGCGACACCGGATGACGATGCTCGCTCAGGTAGAAGGGATAGAACTCCGCGAAGGAGCGGAAGACAGTGGTTTTTTGATTGGCTAGAAAATGCATGACCGGATCATCCGGTACTCTGCAGTCCCTCGGCAATGCCCGCGATGCAGGCCAGCAGCGCTTCGAACAATTCGCGGTCTTGACGCTCTGTCACCCTCCAACGCCTTAGTAGATCGACCTGCAGCAGGTTGATCGGGTCGACGTAGGGATTGCGCAGCTCGATCGCGCGCTGCAACGTCGGATCGCGCTCGAGCAATTGTGGGATTTCCTTTACGAGCAGTACGTGCTCGCGCACGCGCGCGAACTCCTCGCGCACCTGCGCGCCGAAGCGCTGGAGCCGCCGCTCGCACAGCTCCTCGTACGCGGCCGCGATCTCCAGGTCCGCGCGCGCGATCGAAGCTTCCAGATCGTCCACCAGCAGCGTGAAAAAGCTCCAGTCGCGATAGGCGGAGCGCGCCGCGGCGACGCCGAGCTCGTCGATGGCGGTGGCGAGGCCGAAGCCCGCGCCGTACCAGGCCGGCAGCAAGTGCCGCGACTGCGTCCACGCGAACACCCAGGGCACCGCGCGCAGCGCGTCGAAGCCCTCGTGGCCCGGACGCACCGCCGGCCGCGAGCCGATCTGCATGCGCGTGATGACGTCGATGGGTGTCACCGCGTTGAACCACGCGTAGAGCTCGGGGTCGGCGACGAAACGCCGGTAGTGCTGGCGGCTCACCGACGCGACGCGCGCGGCGAACTGCACCTGCTCCGATGACGGCGTCATGCCCTGCGTCGAGCCGCCGAGCGTGGTGGCGAGCGCATGGAACGCGCGTTCGAGCGTGCGCATGGCGATCGGCCGCAGCCCGTAGCTCTGGTTGATGACCTCGCCCTGCTCGGTGAGGCGCAGCACGCCGTTGATGGTGCCCGCCGGCGCGGTGCGCACCAGGGTGTCGATGCGGCTGCCGCCGCGCGCGATGCTGCCGCCGCGCGCGTGGAAGATCACGTGGTGCTCGTGGGCCGCGGCCAGCACCGCGGAGAGGTCCGCCTGCGCGCGATACGCCGCGAAGCGCGCCGCGCAGATGCCGCTCTCCTTGTTGGTGTCGGAGTAGCCGACGAGCGCGCACTGCGTGCGGCCGCGCGCGTCGAGGTGGCGGTGGTACAGCGGATCGCCTAACAAGGTGCGCATGACGTCGCCGCAGCGCTCGAGCGCATCGACCGACTCGAACAGCGGCGCGATGTCGACGGCCACCTCGCCGGAGCGGCGGTCGTAGGCCTCGGCCCAGCGCGCCAGCAGCAGCGGCGCGAGCACGTCGTCGGCATTGTGCGTGCCGCTGACGACGTAGTACCCGATGGCGTCGGGCCCATAGCGGTGCCGCGCCTGCAGGATGCCTTCGAACACGCCGAGCGTGCGCCGGCCGAGCGCATCGAGCTCCGTCTTGAACCCGGTGTCGCGCTCGATGGCGCGGACCAGCAGGTCGTGGCGCTCCTGCGGCGTGCGCACCATCCAGTTGGCGTCGTCCAGGCCCTGCGCGATGACGCGGTGGTGCACCTCCGCCTGCTGGCGCAGGTCGAGCGTCGCGAGATGGAAGCCGAAGGTCTCGACGCGGCGGATGAGGCGCTGCACGTTGCCCCAGCCGGCGTGGAAACCCTTGTTGGCCTTCAGGCTGGCCGCGATGAGCTTGAGGTCGCGCAGGAACTGCTGCGGGCCTTCGTAGGAGTTGGGCCGCGCGTCGTAGCTGAGACGCAGGCGCTCGCCGATCTGGCCGAGGAACACGCGGTACGGCATGCGGTCGTGGCGCGCCGGCGTCATGCCCTGCGCGCCGGGGATCAGCGTGCCATACAGCTCGATGCGCTGCTGCAGCTCGGGCAGCACGGCGCTGCGGCTCGCGCTCTGCGAGAGCAGCTGCGCGAGCGTGCCGCATTCCTGGAAGTACGCATTGATGATGACCTGCTGCTGGCGCGCCAGCGTCTCGCGAATGGTCTTCGCGTGCACGTCGGGATTGCCGTCCATGTCGCCGCCCACCCAGGTGCCGAAGCGGATGATGTTCGGCAGCTCGAGCGAATCGGCGGGCACCTCGTAGAGCTTCGACAGCGCATCGGCGAGCTCGGCATAGAACGCGGGCAGGATGCGGTAGAGGATCTCCGCCAGGTAGAACACGACGTGCTCGCGCTCGTCGGCGACGGTGAGCCGTTCGCGCGGATGATCCTCGGTCTGCCAGGCGGTGGTGAGCTCGGTGCGCACCCGGCTCCAGTTCTGGCGCAGCTCCTGTGGCGTGAGCGTGGGGTCGAGCCGGTCGAGCAGCAGCTCGGCGATGCGCTGGTTCTTGCGCAGCATCGTGCGCCGCGCGCTCTCGGTGGGATGCGCCGTGAACACCGGCTCGATGCGCACCTTGCCGAGCAGCTCGAGCACCTGCGGCAGCGTGAGGCCGCGGTTCTTGAGCTCGGTGAGCGCCGCCTCGACGCCGCCCGGCTGCGCGCGCTCGCTGGCCTCGAGGAAATAGCCGCGCCGGCGCCGGATGCGGTGCACCTTCTCGGCGAGATTGACCGCCCGGAACCACATGGAGAATGCGCGCGCCAGGTCGCGCGCCACCTGGGGTGCGCGTCCGCGCAGCTGCACGGACAGCTCGGCGGCCGCTTCCTTGTCGCCCGCACGCCGCTTGATAGATAGACGCCGGTCTTTCTCGACCAGGTCGAACAATATGTCGCCGCCCTGCTCCTTGAGCACGTCGCCGATGAGCGCTCCGAGCACGTGCACGTCGTCGCGCAGCGCGGAGTGTTTGGCGGGGAACTGGATGTCGTCGCGTTTCACGGAGCGCGGCATTCTATCGAACATGGCCACCGAAGTGCTCCCGGAGCGCGGCGGCCAATACAGTTCGGCGGCAATGCGTCCCCGTGGGCCGCGGCGCCGGGGGCGCGGGCGTGTACGCTAGGCGCCTTGCGTACGCTTGCCCCGCCAACCTCCCTCGACCTGCGCTCGCGCCGCCTCGGCATGCTGCTCGTGGCCGGCGCCGCCATGCTGTTCGCGAGCAAGGGGCTGTTCGGCAAAGCGCTCTACCAGCGCGGCGTGGGCTTCGAGCTGCTGGTGTGCGTGCGGTCGGTGCTGGCATTGCCGCTGTTCGTGTGGGTGGGGCTGCGCGCCGGATCGCGCGCGCCCGCCGTCGCGGCGGACGAGGAAGCCCGGCCGCTCGCGGTCACCCCGCCGCCCGCCGCGCGGCCGCGCCTGGCCGCGGTGCTGGCCGCCGTCACCGCCGGCGTCCTGTGCTACTACGTCGGCGCGCTGGTCGACTTCTGGGCGCTCACGATGATCGACGCGTCGGTCGAGCGGGTGCTGCTGTTCAGCTACCCGGCCATGGTGGTGCTCATCGACTCCGTGCGGCGGCGGCAAACCCCCGAGCGGCGCGTGGTGGCCGCGATGCTCATCACGTACCTCGGCATCTTCTTCGCCATGGGCGGCATCGACATCTTCGAGCTGCGCGCCAACCTGCTCGGCGCCGCGCTCACGCTCGTGGCCGCGCTCACCACGGCTATCTACTTCCTCATCGGCGAGCGCTACACGCGCGAGCTCGGCAGCACGCGTTTCGCGGCCATCGGCATGAGCTCGGCGGCGATCGTGCTGGCAGTGCACTTCGCGCTGCTGCGCTCGTGGAGCGAGATCGCGGCGCTCGACGTGCACGAGTGGATGCTGCTGATCATCCTCGCCATCGCGTGCATGTTCGTGCCCGGGCTCATGCAGGCCGAGGGCATGCGGCGCGTGGGCGCGCAGAGTGGCGCCATCGGCAGCACCGTGGGTCCCGTCACCACCATCGTGCTCGCGGCCATCTTTCTCGGCGAGCGGCTCAATGTCTGGCAGTTGCTGGGCAGCGCGATGATCGTGGCCAGCGTGCTCGTGCTGTCGTTGAAAAAAGACGGCTAGAAAAGGGGACAGATCTATTTTTCGGGAAATGGGGACATTCCCCGATTCCCCGCTTCGCGGGCAAATGGGTCAGACCTCACCAATCTAGTTTGCCATCGAGGTGCCGCAGGAGAGGTCTGGCCC
>JBIOZI010000331.1:0-5117 GCA_044871085.1 Steroidobacteraceae bacterium
GCGGAGCCGGCCCTCCACGGCGTCACCACCACGGTCACGCTCACGAGCGACCTGCTGCCGGCAGCCGCCGGACCGCGGGCGCCGCCCGTCAATTCCTGACGCACTCTCTCCCACGCATCACCGGATCGCCCCGCGCCGCGCAACGTCGCGCCCGAAGCGGGCTCGCTACCCCAATCCGCAAACGCGTACCAGGGAAGTTGGTCATGGAAGACGCCTTGATGTCCGGAATCCCCGAGGCCCTGACGATCTGGCTCGCGCTGCTCGGCGCCAGCCTCACCGCCTTCGGCGTGCTCGCCGCGATCGCCGGCCGAGCCCGCCGCCCGCGCACCGGCGGCCCCGACACACCGCCGCGCGGGCACGCGCCCCGCATCGCCATCACCCGGCTCGCGCTCGCCATCGCCAAGGAGCCACCGGCCGCGCCGACCGCGCGCCCGTCGCCGTCGGAAGCGGAGGACGAGTTGCGCTTCGCCGAGGAGGTCGCCACGGCCGCCAGCCGCGCGGCGGTGACAGCCGACCGGCGGCACGCCGAATGGTTGAGCGCCCAGCGCGCGGTCGATGCCGCGTGGCTCGCGTACGAGGCCGCCGATCGCACGGCCCGCCGGGCGATCCGCGCCGCGGCGTTCCCCGCGCCGGCGACGCCGCTCACCCCCGCCGAGTACGCCGACCGCGAGCGTCACCTGCACCGGGCCGCGCAGGCCGCGCACGCGCGGGGGGAGCTGTCCACCGATCAGCTCATCGACGCGATGTCTCACCGCAACGGCTTCGACCCGACGCTGCATCCCTTCGAACAGGACGCGACACTGCGCCGCGTCGCCCGGGACCGGCTGCTGCGGGTGTATCTGACCGCGTCGGATCTGGAGCGCACCGCGTGGCGCGAGGCGGATCTGGCGATGGCGGCCAAGCAGAGCCTGGCCCGGGAGGCGATGATGGCTGCCCGCCAGATACAACACTCGTACCACCCGGCGCAAACCATCACTCTGTTCGCGCCCGAGCCGCAGTTGGCAATGCGGTAGGCGGGACTACAGCACCGATCCAGCGATGCTCATGTGGCACGACTGCCTGCCGATGGGAGGGTAGACCCCTCACCTCCGGCTGGAGTGCCATGTACCAGACCTACAATCCGCTCCTCGACGCGCTCAAGCGGCGCGGCGCGGATGAAGCGGCACTGGAGCGGGCGTCGCGCGAGGCCGAGCAGACCGGTCGGTCGCTGCGCGCCGTCCTCATCAACGACAACATCGTCACCGAGGACCAGCTCACCGAGGCGTCGGCGGAAGCCAACGGGTTCACGTTCGTCGACCTGGTGGGTTACCCGATCGACCCGAACGCCATCAACGCGATCCCGCTGCCGCTGGTTCTGCGGCACCGGGTGCTCGGGCTCAGCGTGGACGAGCACGAGATCGTCGTCGGAATCACCGACCCCGACGACATCATGGCCCTCGACGACGTCCGCGCCGCCACCGGCCTGCAGGTGCGCCCGGTCGTGGTGGCGCGCAGCGAGCTTCGCAAAATCATCGAACGGCTGCGCCGCGAGGAGAGCGACCTCGGCGACCTCGCGGCGAGCCTGCGCTCCACCGAGCAGACGGTCGTCTCCAACCTCGCCCAGGCCGACGAGGACGCGCCGATCGTCCGCTACGTCAACTCCCTGATCGAACAGGCAATTCAGAACCGCGCGTCCGACCTGCACCTCGAGCCCACCGAGCACGACCTGCGGATGCGCTACCGCATCGACGGCGTGCTGCACGAGATCGACAGGGTGCCCAAGGACGTGACCGGCGCGCTGGTGTCGCGCCTCAAGATCATGTCCAACGTGGACATCACCGAGCGGCGGGTCCCGCAGAACGGCCGCATCACCGTGCAGCTCGGCCAGCGAAAGGTCGACCTGCGGCTCGCGACGCTGCCGACGGTATGGGGCGAGAAGGTCGTGCTCCGGGTGCTCGACACCGGCGGCATCGACCTGCAGCTGCGCAAGCTCGGGTTCACCGACCGGAACTACTGGCGCTTCTCGACGTCGTTCAAGAAGCCGCACGGGATGGTGCTGGTGACCGGGCCCACCGGCTCGGGCAAGTCCACCACGCTGTACGCGACGCTCGCCGAGATCAGTGAACCCACCGTCAACATCATCACCGTCGAGGACCCGGTCGAGTACCGGCTGCCCGGAATCAACCAGGTGCAGGTCGACGCGAAGGCGGGCATGACCTTCGCGGCCGTGCTTCCCGCGATCCTGCGCTCGGACCCCGACGTCGTGCTGATCGGTGAGGTTCGGGACCGGGTCACCGCCCAGTTGGCGGTCGAGGCCTCGCTCACCGGCCACCTCGTCCTGTCGACGCTGCACACCAACGACGCGCCCAGCGCCGTCACCCGGCTCATCGAAATGGGCATCGAGCCGTTCCTCGTCGGGTCCTCATTGGACGGCGTACTGGCGCAACGGCTCTGCCGGCGGCTGTGCGACTGGTGCAAGGAGCAGTACGAGCCCACCGAGCAGGAGCTGATGGCGTCCCGGTGGCCGGAGCGCGACCTCGGCGTGCCGCGCTCGCTGTGGAAGCCGGTCGGCTGCCGCACCTGCTCCAACACCGGTTACCGGGGACGGCTCGCGTTGCACGAGGTGATGCCGGTGACGGAGTCGATCGAGCGGCTGGCGGTGCAGCGCTCGTCGGCGAACGACATCCATCGGGTGGCGCTGGCCGAGGGCATGCACGATCTGCGCGTCGACGGGCTGTACAAGGCCTCGGAAGGCCAGACGTCGATCCAGGAGGTCATCCGCGTCGCGATCTGAGTCGCTATCCGGGTGCGAACACGGCTAAACCACGGAGTGTTCCGGCCGACATAGGGGACGTGGAGCTAGTTCAGACGCGGGATGAGCCGATCGCGGCACCCCACCACGGCGACGAGCGGGCATCGCTGGACACGATGCTCGTCTCGATGATCC
Source organism: Steroidobacteraceae bacterium (assembly GCA_044871085.1). GTDB lineage: Bacteria > Pseudomonadota > Gammaproteobacteria > Steroidobacterales > Steroidobacteraceae > CADEED01. The sequence continues at coordinate 2,927 of JBIOZI010000331.1, forward strand.
ACGCCGGCGGCTCCGACCTGCACCTGACCGTCGGCGCTCCGCCCGTGGTGCGGGTGAACGGGCAGATGCGTTACCTCGCCGACTACCCGCCGCTCGAACCGGCCGACACCGCGATGCTGGTGCGGGCGGCGGTCAGCGAGGACCAGTGGTCGTTCTTCGAGGAGAGCCACGAGCTGGACTTCGCGTACAGCGTCGACGGGCTCTCGCGGTTCCGGGTGAACATCTACATCCAGCGCGGCTCGTGCGGCGCGGCGTTCCGGGCCATCCCGCACGACATCAAGCCGCTCGAGGAGCTGGGCGTGCCGGACTCGGTGTCCCGGTTCGCGCAACTGCACCGCGGCCTCGTGCTCGTCACCGGGCCCACCGGCTCCGGAAAGACCACCACGCTCGCCGCCCTCCTGGACCTCGCCAATCGCACCCGCTCCGCGCACATCATCACCATCGAGGACCCCATCGAGTTCCTCCACCACCACAAGCAGTGTCTGGTGAACCAGCGCGAGGTCGGCGCCGACACCGAGTCGTTCGCCACCGCGCTCAAGCACGCGCTGCGGCAGGACCCGGACATCATCCTTGTCGGCGAGCTGCGCGACCTGGAAACCACCTCGACGGCGCTCACCGCCGCCGAGACCGGTCACCTGGTGCTCGCGACGCTGCACACGCAGAGCGCCGCGCAGACAGTCGACCGCATCATCGACATCTTCCCGCCACACCAGCAGCACCAGGTGCGCGCGCAACTGGCGTCGGCGTTGCAGGGTGTGGTGACGCAGGCGCTGGCGCCCCGGGCCGACGGCCAGGGCCGGACGATCGTCACCGAAATCATGTTCGCCACCGCCGCGATCCGGAACCTGATCCGCGAGGGCAAGAACCACCAGATCCCGTCGTTCATGCAGTCCGGCGGGCGCGAGGGCATGCTCTCGTTCGACCAGCACCTGGCCGAGCGGGTGCGAAACGGCCTGCTGACGTACGAGCAGGGCCTCGGGATGTGCCACGCACCCGAGGACTACACCCGCCTGGCCGGAAGGAACTGACCGCCATGCCGGCCACCAAGGAATTCACCTATGAAACCGTCGGCGCCGCCGGCAAGCGGGTCAAGGGCAAGATCGAGGCCAGCAACGAGGCGACGGCGGCACTGCAGCTGAAGCAGCAGGGCATCATCCCACTGTCCATCTCGGACTCCAGCTCGTTGCTGCAACGGGACCTGGCGATTCCCGGCCTGTCCGGGCGCACCACGCTCAAGGACCTCGCGGTCTTCTCCCGCCAGTTCGCCACGATGAGTGCCGCCGGCATGTCGCTGCTGCGGTCGCTCGGCGTGCTGGAGGAGCAGACCGAGAAGCCGTCCCTGAAGAAGGCGATCAACGACGTGCGGCTCGACGTCGAGGCCGGCATGCCGCTATCGGCCGCCATGGGCAAGCACGACCGGGTCTTCCCCACGCTCATGGTGGCGATGGTCAAGTCCGGCGAGACCGGTGGTTTCCTGGACGACGCGCTCGAACGCATCGCGATGAACTTCGAGAAGGACGCCGCGCTTCGCGGGAAGATCAAGAGCGCGCTGACCTACCCGGTGATGGTGCTGGCGTTCAGCGTCGTGATGATCGCGGCGGTGCTGATTTTCATCGTGCCCGTCTTCGAGAAGATGTTCGCGCAGCTGGGCGGCGAACTGCCGCTACCCACCCAGATCATCGTCTCGGCCAGCAACACGATCGCCTGGTCGGGTCCGCTCACCGTGGCTCTGACGACCGTCTTCGTCGTCCTTTTCAAGCGCGAGATGCGCAACCGGCCGGCACTGCGACTACGCATGGACAAGCTCAAGCTCAGGCTGCCGGTATTCGGGCCGCTGTTCACGAAAATCGCCATCAGCCGGTTCGCCCGAAACTTCGGCACCCTGCTGAGCGTCGGCATTCCGGTGATGCAGGCGCTCTCCGTCGTCGGCGCAACCACCGGCAACGCGGTCATTTCCGAGGCGCTCAAGGACGTTCAGGCGTCGGTCCGGGACGGTCTTCCGATGTCCGCCCCGCTGACGAAGCACACCGTCTTTCCGCGCATGGTCACCCAGATGATGGAGGTCGGCGAAGAGAGCGGCCAAATCAGTCAGATGCTCGAGAAGATTGCCGACTTCTACGACCGGGAGGTCGATGACGCGGCCGAATCACTGACCGCGGCACTTGAACCCATCATGGTGCTCTTCATGGGC
>JBIOZI010000332.1:0-11225 GCA_044871085.1 Steroidobacteraceae bacterium
GTGCGACAAGCGCCGCGCGCACCCGTTCCCCCTGGTCGGCGCCGTGCTCGAGCGCCAGCACGCCCCCGCCCACGAGATGCCCGGGCGCCATATAGATGAGTGTCCCCAGAGCGCCGAAACCGTCGCCGCCCGGGGTGAGGGCGGCGCGCGGCTCATGGCGCACGCCGTCCTCCGCCAGCGCCGGGTCGTCCGCGGCGATGTAGGGCGGGTTGCTGACGAGCGCATCGAAGCGCCGCGACCCGAGCGGCGCGAGCCACTGATCGTCGGCGCCCGGCAGCCACTCGATGCGGCCGGGCGCGAGCCGCTCGCCGTTGCGCCGTGCGACTTCGAGCGCGGCCGGCGAGGCCTCCGTGGCGGTGATGCGCCAGAGCGGCCGCTCGTGCGCGAGCGCGATCGCGATGGCGCCGGAGCCCGTGCCGAGGTCGGCGACCGTGGCCGTCTGCGCGCGCACCAGCTCGAGCACGCGCTCGACTAACAGCTCGGTCTCGGGGCGCGGCACCAGCACGGCCGGGCTCACGTCGAAGTCCAGCGACCAGAACTCGCGCCGGCCGAGAAGATAGGCCACGGGCTCCCCGGCCGCGCGCCGGGCGCACAGCGCGGTGAAACATGCGGCGACGCCGGCATCGACGGCCGCGCCGGGGTCGGCGAGCAGCTGGGCGCGGGACTTGCCGCTGACGGCGGCCAGCAGGATCTCCGCATCGCGGCGCGAGACCGAAGCGGCGGTCGCGAGCAGGCGCTCGCAGTCGGTGGTTTGGGGCACGCGCCGATGATACGGCCTGCGCCCGGCCTCGGTATCATGCCGCGCATGAACCGCGCGTCCGTCACCGAAGCTCCGGCCGGCCTGTTGCCGCTGCCGCGGCCGCTCATGACGGGCGAGGTGCTCGACGCGTCGTTCCGCCTGTTCCGCGCCGCGCTGCTGCGTTCGCTGCCGTATTCCGGCCTCGCGGTGCTGGCGCTGCAGTTTCCGGCGCTGTACGCCCTGTTCGCCGGCCGCAGCGGTGCGCTCTCGGGTCTGTTCGGCGGCGCGGCGCCGGCCGGCGCGCCCGGCGATCGCGAAGTCATCCTCACGCTCGCCGTCCTGTTCTGCACGCTGTTGTTCGGTGTCATCACGCTGCGGCTGCAGGCGGTGTCGCGCGGGGCACGGCCACGATTTCGCAGCGAGCTCACCACCGCGTTGCGCCGCTGGCCGGCGTCGATCATCGCGACGCTGGTCTCGCTCGGGTTTCCGATCGCGCTCATCTTCGCGTGGCGGGCGCTCACGATCATGCTGCCCTGGCCGGCGCTGGTGGTGCTGGCGATGCCGCTGCTGTGGCCATCGGCGCTGCTCGCGGTGGCGCTGCCGGCGTTCTGGTGCGACGGCCTCGGGCCGTTCGCGGCCATCGCCCAGGCGTTGCGGATCTCGCGTCACCGCACCTGGCGCATGGTCGGCGCGCTGTTCGCCACCGGCTGCGTGATCATGGTGTTCTACGGCCTCGCCGCGGTGCTGCTGTTCCTGTTAGGGCAGATCGCCGGCCGCGCCGATCTGTTCCTGATCTCCACCATCTCGTCGATGGTGTGGGTGGTCATGGGCGCATTCGGCGTGCCGTACGTGCTCGCGATGCTCGTGGTCGCGTACGAGGATCTCAAGCTGCGCCACCTGGAGCTGCGCGGAGCGCGCGCGTGAGGCGCGGGCCGTGGTTGTCCGCCCTGCTGGCGGCCGGCGCCGCGTTCGCCGCGCCGGTCGCCGCGCCGGGTGCGCCGCCGGGCGGCGACGATGCCGCGCTGCGCGCGCTGGACGAATGCGGTGCGCGGCTCGATCCGCGCGTCGACGTCGGCATCGAGCGCGTCCGGCGCCGCTGTCCGGAGCTGCTGCCGGCGCTCGAGCGCGCGGAATGGCGCCGACTGCTGCCGGCGAGCTTCGGCACGCGCCGCGAGGACGTCTCCGCCGCCGGCCTGCGCGCGCTCGCGGAGCTGGTGCGAGCTGCGCGCGCCGCACCGGCTCCGGCGGCCGCGGCCGCGCCGGCGCCGGACCGCCTTGCGCTCGCGCCGGTGCTCGCGGAGCTCGGCGAAAAGGGCCAGGAGGGCGTGTCGCGCTGGGAGCGCTTCAAGCGCTGGCTGCGCGAGAAGTTCGATACGCGCGCGAAGCACGACGAGGAGGGCTGGTTCGAGCGCTGGGCGCGGCACGCACGCACCAGCGAGGGCGTCGCCGAAGCGCTCACCTACCTCGGATACGGGCTGCTGGCCGCGATGGTATTCACCGTGGTGTGGGCGGAGCTGCGCGCCGCCGGCTTGTTAGGCGGCACGCACCGTGGCACCGCGCGCGCGAATCCCGCGGCCGAGTGGCGCCGGCGGCTCATGCTCGCGGACGTGCTGGCGGCGCCGCTGGCCGAGCGCCCCGGCATGCTGCTGCGGTTGCTAGGCGAGGCACTGACGCGCGCGCACCGGCTGCCGGCCGCGGACGGCATGACGGCCGCGGCGATGGTGCGGCGCGCGCAGCTCGACGACGGCGAGCGCGCGGAGCTCGAGCGCGTCGCGCGCACCGCCGAGGCGGTACGTTACGGCAGCGCCCGGCCGGCGGAGCCCGAGCTCGAGGCGACCGTGACCGTGGCGCAAGGTCTGCTGGCGCGGTTCGCGCGGCTGGGCGGCAGGCGCTGATGCGCGAGCGCGGCATCGCATTGCTGCTGGCGCTCGCGGCGCTGGTCGCGTTCTATGCACTGTGGCTGCGGCCCGCGCCGTCCATCGACCCCGACGCGAACGTCGCCCGTCCGACCTCCGCCGAGCGCCGCGGCAACGGCTACGCGGCCCTCGATGAATGGCTGCGGCGTTCCGGCGTCGGCGTGCGCTCGTGGCGCGAGCGCTATACCAGGCTCGCCGAATCCGATCTGGCCGCGCGCGGCAACCTGCTCGTGCTCACGCTGCCGGCGCTCGGCGAATTCCGCACCGAGGAGTTCGGCGCGCTCGACCGCTGGCTGCGCCGCGGCAACACCCTGCTGGTCAATGCCGCGTTGCTCGACCAGCCCGAGTGGGCGGAGGGCCGCTCCGCGTCGGCGGCCGCGGAGATCGAAGCGCTGACGTCGCTCGAGTTCGAATTGCGCGAGACCCGCGAGCGCCGCCTCGACACGACGCCGCTCGCCGAGCAGGTCCGGCGCGCCGATGCGGAGGAAACGGAGCGCGAGCGCAAGCGCCGCGCGGCGGGCAAGCGCGTCGACGAAGACACGGATGTGGAAGCGGAGGACGACGTCGCGCTCGACGCGCCGCAGAAGATTCCGCTCAGCGTGACGGGCCCGCATCCGCTGCTCGCCGGCGTCGCGTCGCTTTCGCTCGAGACCGACAACAAGCCGGAGGAATGGTCGCTGCGCCTGCCGTACGACAACTTCGTGCTGACGCTGGCGCGCACCGCGGAAGGCGAGGGCGCGCTGTTCGAGCAACGGCTCGGCAGGGGCCGCATCCTGCTGGCCGCGGGTGGCTCGCTGTTCACCAACCGCGCGCTCGGCGACGCCGCCAACGCGCAGCTCATCTCGAACCTCGTCGCGCAGTCGGTGGGGGCGGGCGGCGCGGTGCTGTTCGACGACCTGCGGCAGGGCCTGTCGGCTAACTACAACCCCGACCGCCTGTACAAGGATCCGCGCCTGTACCGCACCATCGGAGTGCTGCTGGCGCTGTGGCTGGTGTGGGTGCTGGGCTCGACGCGCCTGCGCCCTCCGGCCCGTGCCGCGCACGACCCGTCCGAGGCGGATCTCGTGCGGCACGCCGGCGGGCTCATCGCGCGCACCGTCGCATCGCACCGCACGGCGCTGCGGCTCTACGACCGCTTCTTCACGCGCGTCGCGCGCATCAACCGCGGCGGCCATGGCCGCACGCCCGAGCGCGGCGAGCTGTGGACCTGGCTCGAGCGCCACGCGGCCATCCTGCCGCAGGAGCTCGACTCGCTGCGAACCTGGTACACGGCCGCGCACTCGCAGCGCGAGGTGCCGGTGCGGGCGTTGCACAATCTTCTCGACAACCTGGAACGACGGCTCAAAACATGAATACGGTAGTCGCACAATTCGAGCAATCCGTGCAGCGCGAGCTGGCGCGCGTCATCGTCGGCGCGGAGGACGTGGTGCGCGCGCTGTGCATCGCGCTCATCGCCCGCGGTCACGTGCTCGTGCAGGGGCCGCCCGGCCTCGGCAAGACCCTGCTGGCGAAAACGCTGGCGCGCGTGCTCGGCGGCGAGTTCAAGCGCGTGCAGGGCACGGCGGATCTCATGCCCAGCGACATCGTCGGCACCCACGTGTTCGACTCGTCGAAGAACGAGTTCGTGTTCCGCCGCGGGCCGCTGTTCGCCGACGTGCTGCTGGTCGACGAGATCAACCGCACCGGCCCGAAGACGCAGTCGGCGCTGCTCGAGGCCATGGAAGAACGGCACGTCTCCTCGGAGCGCGACACCTTCCCGCTGCCCGAGGATTTCCTGGTGCTCGCGACGCAGAACCCGCGCGACTTCGAGGGCACCTATCCACTGCCCGAGTCGCAGCTCGACCGCTTCATGCTGCGCGTCGACATGACCTACCCGGAGCGCGCCGCGGAGGTGGAGATCCTCGAGCGCTACGGCACCGAGCTCGAGGCGCGCGAGGCCATACCCGCGGACCTGCAGCTGCTCGATCGTGTACGCCTGCACGAGGCGCGCGCGGCGGCGAGCGCGCTGCACGTGTCCGAGGCGCTGGCCAACTACGTGCTCGACCTGGCGCGCGCCACGCGCGAGCATCCGCGCGTCTCACTCGGCGTGTCGACGCGCGGTGCGCTGGCGCTGCTGCGCGCGGCGCGCGTGCACGCCGGCCTGCGCGGCGGGGATTTCGTCGGTCCGGACGACGTCCAGGCCGTCGCACGCTGGGTGCTGGCGCACCGTCTCATGCTGCGGCCCGAAGCCGCGCTCGACGGTGACACCGATCTCGGCATCGTCGGCGGCATCCTCGACGCCACACCGGTGCCGCGGTAGGCCACGCATGCACTTCGCCGTCCGCGGCTATCTACTGCTCGCGCTGACCGCGCTGCTGGCGCTGGCCGGCACGTGGACCGACGAGCCCGCGTTCGCGTCGGCGTGGCTGTTCCCCGTGACCGTGCTGCTGGCGGGGCTGGCGGTGGAGGCCTGGTACCTGCGCGGCACGCGGGTCAGCGTGCGCATGCGGTTCGACGAAGCGCTGCGCCTGGGCCGGCCGGCGCGCGGCGCATTCGCGTTCGAGCACAACCGCCGGCGGCGGCTCGCGCTGCAGTACGTGCGCGCATGGCCGGAGGCGCTCGCGGCGCGCGACGAGGTCCGCCTGGTCGACCTGGTGCCCGGGCAGGAGACGGCCGATGCGGCGGAGCTCGTGCCCGTGCGCCTGGGCGCCGCCCGGCTCGCGGATGTGCCGGCGCGATTGCTGGGAAGGCTGGCGCTGGCATGGTGGACGCGCAGCCTGCCGCGGGATGTGAAATTCTCCGTGTCGCCGGATAGTTTGACGCGCGGCGCGCGCGCCAAGCCCGGCGAGGCGGCCGGCGAGACGCCGCGGCGCCTGCCGGGCACCGGCCTCGAGCTGCTGCAGCTGCGCGACTACGCGCGCGGCGACGCGCTGTCGCGCATCGACTGGAAGGCCACCGCGCGGCGCGGCGAGCTGATCTCGCGCGAATACAGCGAGGCGCAGCATCTCGAAATCCTCATCGTCATCGATGCGGGGCGCGCCAGCCGCGTGCGCGCCGGCGTGCTCGACCGGCTCGGCCTGTACGCAAACGTGGCCGCGCGCCTGGCCGAGCATGCCGTGTCGGTGGAGGACCGCGTGGGCCTGCTGGTGTACGCCGACCGCGTGCTCGGCGCGTTTCCACCGGACCGCGGGCTGCGTGCGGTATCGCGGCTGCGGCGCGCGCTGGAGCGGCTCGACGGCGAGCGCGGCGAGTCGAACCCGGTGCTGGCGGCGATGCAGGTGCGCAAGCTGCTGCGGCATCGCGGGCTCATAGTCTGGCTCACGGATCTCGCGGAGCCGATGCGCAACGAGGAGCTGGCGCAGGCGCTGCGCGCGCTGGTGCCGCGGCACCAGCCCATCGTCGCGGCGCCGCACGCGGCGGAGATCGCGCGGCTGGCGGATGCGCAAGCGAAGGATTGGCGTGATCCGGCGATCGCGCTCGCGGCGCGCGAGCACCGCGACCGGGCGCAGGCGCAGGCCGCGGCGTTGCGCGGGAAGGGCGTCGTGGTGCTGGAGGAGGCGGACGACTCGCTGGATCGGGCGGTGTTCGAATCCTACCTGCAGCTGCGGCGACGGCGGCGGGTGTGAGGATTCCGCTTCGGCGTGAGGACGGGCACCTTCGATGGTGATGGCCGACAAATCTCTGGAGCGGACGCGTGAGAAATGAGGCGCAAAGTTCATACACCGGCGCGTGCAATGCCCGGCTCAACCGTTAGGCGGCGGAGGAACGTAGTTGGCAATCGACAAGTCCGGTAAGTGGTGGGTCGGGAGTACGTCTCGAGATCTCGAGGAGTACCTGCGTGCGTACTCGCAGGATTCATACCCGGCAACGGTCTTTCGCCTCGCGAGGTGCCGATGCGGAAGCGAAATGTTTTCGCTCGAGGTGGACGATGACGAAGACGCCGCGCGGCGCACCTGCGTGACGTGCGGTTCGGCCCACTTCATCTGCGAGAGCGGCAAGTACTGGAGTGGCGCACGGCCGGAGCGGTTCGCGTGCGTAGAGTGTCGCGGCACCACCTGCAACGTCGGAGTCGGGTTCGCGCTCTACGATGACTCGACCAGCGCCATAAAGTGGCTGTACGTCGGGGAGCGCTGCGCGACGTGCGGTGTGCTGGGTTGCATGGCAGGATGGAAAGTGGGTCTCGATGACGCTTTGCGCCTTCTCGATGATGTATAGCCTTCGCCTGACACCACTGGAGCGCACCCGTGAAAGACAAAGTGCCCAACTCACGTGCCAGCGTGCGGCGCTCGGCTCATCGATTGGGCGGCATGATGCGTGCTCACGCATGCCCGGGGCGGTTGGCTGCCTTCCTCGCGGTACTCTTCATTCCCGCTTCTGGTGCGATGAGTGCTGACAAGTTTCTCGCCACCTGGAAGGGCGAAGGCGAGTCCGGCTCCCGTATGACCCTCAGATTGCTGAAGCCACTTCCCGCGGAACCTTCAGAAGGTTGGCTCAACGCCGCCGAGGGAGCGGATGCCGGCGACGGCGACTTTCATGCAAGTCGAAAGAAGCCCGCACAGTTTGAGGTGAAGAGAGGTCCCATCGTTTTCCAAGCGGAGAAGCGCGGTAAGTATCCGGCGGCGCGTTATTCGTGGCGCGACGGAGTACTCACGATTTGCATGCTTGGTTTCGCGCCCGGCGAGTTCGATGGCCGCGCGGGAACACCGGTGCGCGTCGACTATGCGACCTGCGCCACGATGCACAAAGTGGATAGGTAGGATGCCGCCTGACACCCCGCTGAAGCGCACGCGTGGGGGATAAAGTGCCAGCTCAAACCGCTGCACCCTCCGCACCCGCGGCTCTCAGCTGAACCGTCAGGCATCCGCCGCCCACATGGGTTCGACTAGGCGCGATTTGCCTGCGCCGGGACGCGGGGGACACCGTATCCCCGGCTCCTCCCGAACACATACCCGCGCAGGAACGAGATCATGAACAGCCAATACCCGATGCCGATGGTGACGCGCGCCCACCTCGGCACCTCCGGATTCGGCGACACATATCCTTCGATGAACCCGCAGAAGAACAGCAGCACCGTCAAAGCCAGCATGACGCGCAGGCTCACCGCCGCCGCCGCGCGGAATGCCGCGCCGCGCGTGCGCTCGCCGGGCCGGATCAGCGACTCGCCTAGGTAGGCGCCGGCCGCGCCGGCGATGCAGATGCAGCTCAGCTCCACGCAGCCGTGCGCCACCACGAAATCGAACAGCCGCCCGCCGATGTCGTGCTGCGACGTGAGCGCGAACGCGGTGCCCAGCAGCAGGCCGTTGAGCCCGATGAGATAGAACGTGCCGAGCCCGAAGATGATGCCCGAGCAATACGCAAACAACGACACCACGATGTTGTTGGTGAGGATCTGCACCGAGATCACGGACGAGGGCATCACGTTCAGCAGGCCGTCGGTCCACAGCTCGCCGCGCTCGACCGTTGCGACCATCTGCTCGCTCGCGAACAACTCGATGAGATCGGGGTAGGTGTAGATCAGCCAGAACCCGGTGACGGTCGCGGTGACGAACAGCAGCGTCACGGCCACGAGGTGCCCGCGCATGGCGTGCAGCGCCGCGGGCACTTCGTCGCGGAACAGCGCGAGCAACGCCTCGCCGGCCCGCCGCGCGGGGCGATGGATGGCGTCGTGCAGGTCGGAGTAGACCGCCTCGAGATGCTCGCGCGCCGCACCCGCATCGGTATCACCCGCGGCGCGCACGATTCCGGCTTCGTGCGCCGCGCGCCGGTAGGCATCGACCGCCGCGAGCGCATCGTCCACGCCGCTGCCGCGCCGTCGGCGCAGTGCGAGCGCGCGCATGCGCGCGCCGCGCCAGAGTGCGAGCTTCCCGGCCGCGGGGCTCGCCGCGCCCGGCTTCGGCAGGCTCATCTTCTCCAGGTAGGGCGCGCGCTCCACGGCGAGCACGGTGCCCGCGGCCAGGTCCCCGAGGCGCGCATGGCGCCGGCCGAACATCACGAACAGCATGCCCACCATGTACAGCGCGGGCATGGAGTCGACGATGCGGAACAGGTTGCGCGTGATCAGCGCGCCGGTGGACGGCGTGACGCCCTCGACGGTGAGCACGCGGATGCCGATCATGCGCTTGCCGGGCGTGCGGCCGCCCATGAGCGGCTCGAGCACCAGGTGATACAGAAAGTAGATAGCCGCGGCCGGGGTGCCGACGGCGAGGAAGTACAGCGTCTCGTCGTCTGAGCCGTGCACGCCGCCGAAGCCGAACTCGCCGAAGATGAGCCGGCTCGCGACCAGCACGTAGATGACCGTGACCGCGCCGCGGATCATGAAATCGAGGACGAAGGCGATGGAGCGCGCGCCGGGGCCGGCGACCACGATACGGGCATCGACGCCGGTGGCGCTGGGCACCGCGATCTCGGGCGGCGCGGCCAGGCGCGCGGCGCGTGCCGCGGCGCGGTCCGGGACCGCGGCCGCGTTCACTTTCACGCGGCGCCCCGCTGCTCTTCCTCCGCGAGCTGCTCGGCCTGGTGCTCGTGCTGCAGGGCGTCGAACAGCTCGTCGAGCTTGCCCTGCATGACGTCGGCGAGCTTGTACAGCGTGAGGTTGATACGGTGGTCGGTGACGCGCGCCTGCGGGAAGTTGTAGGTGCGGATGCGCTCGGAGCGGTCGCCCGTGCCCACCTGCAATTTCCGGTTGCGCGCGATCTCGCTGTCGCGCTTCTCCTGCTCGGCCGCGAGTAGTTTGGCCTTCATCAACGCCATGGCGCGCGAGCGGTTCTTGTGCTGCGAGCGCTCGTCCTGGCACTCGACCACCAGGCCCGAGGGCAGGTGCGTGATGCGGATCGCCGACTCGGTCTTGTTGACGTGCTGGCCGCCCGCGCCCGAGGCGCGGTAGGTGTCGATACGCAGCTCCGCGGGGTTGAGATCGGTCGCCTCGACTTCGTCGGGCTCGGCCAGCACGGCCACGGTGACGGCGGAGGTGTGGATGCGTCCCTGCGCCTCGGTCGCGGGCACGCGCTGCACGCGATGCACGCCCGACTCGAACTTGAAGCGCGCGAACGCGCCGCCGCCCCCCGCGATGCGGCTGATGACTTCACGATATCCGCCGTGCTCGCCGAGACTCTCGGACATGATCTCGACGCTGAAGCCATGCGTCTCCGCGAAGCGCGTGTACATGCGGAACAGGTCGCCCGCGAAGATTGCGGCCTCGTCGCCGCCGGTGCCGGCGCGCACTTCCAGGTAGATGTTCTTGTCGTCGCGCGGATCGCGCGGGATCAGCAGCGACTTCAGCGCGTCTTCGGCGGCGTCGATCTGGGGCGCGAGGCGCGCGACTTCCTCGCGTCCCATCTCGCGCATGTCCGGGTCGCCGTCCGCCTCCATGCCGCGCGCGGCGGCGACCTCGCGCTCGAGGGCCTGGAACGCGGCGAATTTCTCGGCGACTGGCGTCAGGCGGGCATACTCCACCGACAATTCGCGGAACTCGCGCTGTCGGCCGATGACCGCCGGGTCCGCCAGAGAGCGTCCGATTTCCTCGTACCGGTCCACCATTTTTTCGAGCCGCAGCCGAATCGTGTCTTTCACGCGAACCATTGTAAGGGGCGGAGGTCGAGATATAGTGCCCCCATGCCACGAAACCCCCTGATGCGCCTCATTTTGCTGGCTCTGGTCGCCGTCCTTCCGGTCGCCTCCAGCGCCCTGTCCACCACCAACTCGGACAACGCCGCGCTCATGCTCGCGGACATGGCGCTGTCGCGCGGGGATTGCCGCGGCGGGGCGGAGCGCTATCTCAAGGCCGCGCTCGCCTCGAACGATGCCGGCATCTCCGCGCGCGCGAACAAGGTGGCCTCGGAGTGCCAGCAGATCGGCGCCAGCGCCAAGGCCGCGCGCCGCTGGCAGAAGCTCGACCCCGAGAGCGCCTCCGCCTCCGCCGCCGTGGCGCTGGCCGCGGTGCGGCTCTATCAACCGGTGGAGGCGCGCGCCGCCATCCTGCGTACGCACCAGCTCGGCGGCGACGCGGCGCTCATCAAGCTCATCACCGAGGTCAGTGACGCGGGCGGCAGCGCCATCGCCATGGACACGCTGCGCCCGGTGCTCGAGGCGCCCGAGGTGGGCTCCAAGCTGCTCGACGCGGGCGTCGACCTCGCGCTCGAGAACTTCGATTTCGCCGCCGCGCACAAGCTCGCGGACCGCGTGCTCTCCAACGAGCCGGCCTCGGGTGCCGCGCGTGCACAGCTCGCGCGCGTGCTGACGGCCGAGGGGGATGCCGTCTCGGCCATCGCCATCTCGCAGGAAGCCGCGGCGCTCGAGCCCGAGGGCCAGCGCTTCGCGTACGTGGATACGCTGATGCGCCTGGAGCGCTACGACGAGGCGCGCCAGGAGCTCGAGAGCCTGCGCGGCGATCCGGCCGAGCACGACGAGGCGGAGCTGCGCCTCGGCAAGCTCGCATACCAGCTCGGCGATCTCGCCGAAGCCGGCCGCCGCTTCGGTAGTTTGATCGGCTCGCAATCCGTGGCGCCCGAGGCGTTTTTCTACCTGTCGTCGCTCGCCGAGCGCGAGGGGCGGCTGGACCTGGCGCTCGAGGGCTATTCGAAGCTCGCGGAAGC
>JBIOZI010000333.1:0-9306 GCA_044871085.1 Steroidobacteraceae bacterium
ACAGGCTCGGCGTCGATCTGGCCAAACCGCTCGTCGTCTTTACGCAGCACTCGGTGACCACCGAGTTCGACATGGCGCGCGCGCAGTTGCAGCCGTCGCTGGCGGCGCTCGAGGCGCTGGCGGCGCAGGGCGTGCAGGTCGTCGTCACGTACCCTAACAACGATGCCGGCGGCCGCGCCATCATCGCGGATCTCGAGAGCCGCTACGGCGCCAGCCCGCCGGCGAACCTCAAGCTGCGCCGTTCGCTGGGGCGTTACCTGTATCACGGGGCGCTGGGCTTGGCGCGCGACCCGCAGTTTCGCGTCGCCTGCGTCGGCAATTCTTCCTCCGGCATCAAGGAGACGCCGGCGCTGGGCTGCCCGGCCGTCAACATCGGCTCGCGCCAGGATGGACGCCTGCGGGCCGCCAATGTCATCGACGCGGGCTACGACACCGCGCAGATCCGCGCCGCGATCGAGCGCTGCCTGCGGGACGACGCATTCCGCACCTTCTGCCGCGCCGTCGACAACCCCTACGGGCTGGGCGATTCGGGGCGCAAGATCGCCGCCGTGCTGGCCCAGGTGCCGCTCGACGCGGCGCTGATCCGCAAGCGCATGACGCTCGCCGGCGAAGCGCGCGACGGATGGTACCGGTGACCGACGCCTGCGCCATCGGCCAGGATTCCGTATTGCGCGACGCCATCCGGGTCATCGAGCGCGAGCGCAAGAGCATCGCCGCGGTGGTCGACGCGCGGCAACGCGTGATCGGCACGGTCTCCGACGGCGACATCCGGCGCGCGCTGCTCGGCGGCCACACGGTAGATAGTCCGGTGGCCGTGGCGATGAACACCCGGCCGCTCACCGCGCCCGACACGGTCGCGACGCACCAGCTGCTGACCCTGCTCATGGAATCGCGGCTCGAGGCGATTCCGGTGGTTGGCGAGGGCGGCGTCTACCGCCGCGTCGTGCACCGCGACGAGCTGTCGACCGCCGGCACGGCGGTGGCCGAGTGTCCGTTCGCCGCCGCGGTCATCATGGCGGGCGGCGAGGGCCGCAGGCTGCTGCCGCTCACCGAGGCGACCCCGAAGCCGATGATCGACGTCGGCGGCGCGCCGCTGCTCGAGCGGCAGATCCTGCGCCTGGTGCAGAGCGGGCTGCGGCGCATCTTCCTGTCCATCAACTACCTGGGACACGTCATCGAGGGATACTTCGGCGACGGCGCGCGGTTCGGCGCGCACATCGAATACCTGCGCGAGCCGCGCAAGATGGGCACCGGCGGCGCCCTGTCGCTGCTGCCGCGGCCGCTCGGCGGCGATCTGCTGGTGGTCAACGGCGACATCGTGACGCGCTCGGACTTCATGCGGCTCGGCGCGTTTCACCGCGAGGAGCAGGCGCTGGTCACGGTCGGCGCGGTGCATCACCACGTCGAGATCCCGTTCGGCGTGATCGACGCCGACAACAACCGCGTGCTCGGAATACGCGAGAAGCCCTCGCAGCGCATGCTGTGCAATGCCGGCATCTACGCGCTCGCGGAGCGCGCGCTCGACCTGGTGGCGGCGGACGAATTCTTCAACATGACGGATCTCGTCGAGCGCGCGCTCGGCGCGGGCGAGAAGGTCAACGTGTTCCCGATCTACGAATACTGGTCGGATGTGGGGACGCCGCAGGACCTCGAGATCGCCCGTCAGCACGTCGCTTCATTGGAGTAGTCAGGTGGCCGAGTCGCTCGAGGGAAAGAGGGTTTTCGTCACGGGTGCCGACGGTTTCATCGGCAGCCACCTGGTGGAGGCGCTGTGCGGCCGGGGCGCGCGGGTGCGCGCGCTGGTGCTCTACAACTCGTGGAACCAGCGCGGCTGGCTCGGCGACGTCGATGCCGCCACGCTCCAGAAGGTCGAGATGTGCCAGGGCGACGTCCGCGATTCGGCGCGCATGCACGAGCTGGCGAAGGACTGCGAGTACATCATGCATCTCGCCAGCCTGATCGCTATCCCCTACAGCTACAGCGCCACGCAGTCATACATCGATACGAACATCAGCGGCACGTTCAACGTGGCGCAGGCGGCGCGCGCCTCGGGCGCGCTGGTGCGAATGCTGCACGTCTCGACCTCGGAGGTGTACGGCTCCGCGCAGACCGTGCCGATCTCCGAGTCGCATCCGCTGGTCGGCCAGTCGCCGTACGCGGCCTCGAAGATCGGCGCCGACAAGATCGTCGAGTCGCTGCATCGTTCGTTCGGCCTGCCGGTCGTCACCGCGCGCCCGTTCAACACCTTCGGCCCGCGACAGACGGCGCGCGCCGTCATTCCCACCATCTGCAGCCAGCTGCTGGCCGGGGTGCCGCAGCTCAAGCTCGGCGCGCTCACTCCCACGCGCGACTTCAACTTCGCGCCCGACACCGCGCAGGGAATGATCGAGCTGCTGCTGTGTCCCGCCGCGCAGGGCCGCACCGTGAACATCGGCACCGGCAAGGAATGGTCCATCCGCGAGACCGCCGAGCTGCTCATGAAAATCACGCGGCGCGAGGTGCCCATAGTCACCGAGGAGCAGCGCATCCGCCCGCCGGGCAGCGAGGTCGATCGCCTGCTCGCCGACAATTCGCTGATGCGCGAGCTCACGCCGTGGCGGCCGCAGCACGATTTCCCGCGCGCCCTCGAGCTGACCGCCGACTGGATCGGCAGGAACCTGCATCAGTTCGATGTTTCGCGGTTCAACATCTGACGGCCCGCATGGCGCATCCCCGTGCAAGTAGTTTGACCGTGGCGGTCTGCGGCTTCGGCTCCATCGGCCGCCGCCACGCCGCCAATGCGGCGCGTCTCGGCGCGCGCGTGATCGTCGTGGCACGCTCGCCGCGCAAGGCGGCGCCGCTGTGCCGGCGTCTCGGCTATCAGAACGCCACGAGCGAGGCGGCCGCGCTGTCGGCCGCGGACGCGGTGGTCGTCGCCACGCCGACGGATGCGCACCTGCCGGTGGCGATCCGCGCCGCGCGCTTGCGCAAGGCGATCTTTCTCGAGAAGCCGATCGCGCCGACCCGCGCGCGCGTCGCCGAGCTCGTGGCGGCCGCGCGCGGCCTGGTCGTGGAAGTGGGCTGCCAGCTGCGCGCGCATCCCGCGTTGCGCCTGCTCAAGAAGCGCCTCGCGGCGGGCCGCGACGGTCCGCTGCTCGCCTTTCGCGGCTGCGTCGGCCAGCGTCTCGACCAGTGGCGCCCCGGCTCAGACTACCGGCGCTCGTATAGCGCCGATGCGCGCCGCGGCGGCGGCGCGCTGCTCGACCTGATCCACGAAGTGGACCTGGTCGGATGGCTGTGCGGCCGCGTCACCGGCGTCGCCGCGCGGCTGTCGCGGCTCAGCGATCTGGACCTGCGCGCCGAAGACCTCGCCAACCTGCTGCTCGAGTGCCGCGGCGGCGCCTGCGGCTCGCTGCAGCTCGACATGCTGAGCCCGGCCTATCGGCGCTCGTTCGAGCTGGTGTGCGCGCGCGCCTGCTACGAGTGGGATTACGTCGGCGGCGTGCTGCGGCGGCGTACGCGCCAGGGCACGCAGGAACTGTGGCGGGCGCCGGCGGACTTCGAGCGCAACGAGCTGTTCCTGACGCACATGCGCCACTTCCTGGCGCGCGTCGCCGGCCGGCGGCTCGAGCCGCTGTGCTCACTGGCCGACGGCACGGCGGCGCTCGACGTCGCCCTCGCGGCCAGGCGCGCGGCGGGCACGCGGCGCTGGCAGGCGGTGGCCGCGGCATGACGATCCTGTGTGTCATCGGCGCGCGCGGCGGCAGCCAGGGGCTGCCCGGCAAGAACATCCGGCCGATGCTGGGCAAACCGTTGATCGCCTGGTCCATCGAGCAGGCGCGCGCGTGTCCGGAGATCGGCCGGGTGGTGGTGTCCACGGATTCCGCGCAGATCGCCGCTGCGGCGCGCGCCGCCGGCGCCGACGTGCCGTTCCTGCGCCCGGCGGAGCTCGCCGGCCCCGAAGTCGGCAAGTTCCAGGTGTGGCAGCACGCGCTCGAGGCCTGCGGCGCCCACTACGGGGAGCAGTACGAGTGTTACGTCGACCTCGATTGCACCAGCCCACTGCGCGACGCCGAAGACATCCGGCGCGCCATCGCCCAGTTTCGCGTCAGCCGCGCGCGCGGCGTCGATGCCGTATTCTCCGTGTGCAAGGCGCGCAAGAACCCCTATTTCAACCTCGTCGAGCCCGACGGGCGCGGTGCGCTCAAGGTGAGCAAGCCGCTGCCCGGCAAGGTGCTGGCACGCCAGGCCGCGCCACCGGTGTTCGAGCACGTCGCGAGCATCTACGTGCTGGCGCCTGACTACCTGCGGCGTGCCCAGCACCTGCTCGATGGTTTCGCCGAGGGTTACGACATCGGCGAGGCGAAGAGTCTCGACGTCGATTCGGAGTTCGATTTCGAGCTCATCGAGTACCTGATGAAGCGCAAGCATGCGCCGGAGTCTTCCACATGAGCAGCGCCGCTGCGGCCATCTCCATCAGCGGTAAACGCGTGCTCCTGGTCGGCGCCACCGGCGTGCTCGGCCGCGGCTATGCGGCCGCGTTCGCGGAAGCGGGCGCGATCCTCGCCATCGCCGATCATCCGGCCAGCGACGTGCTGGCGTACGCCGCGCAGCTCGGCGCGGTCGGAATCGCGATGGATGTCAGCGACGAGGCCTCGGTGATCGCGGGTGTCCGCGCCGCCATCGAGCGTCTCGGCGGCCTCGATGGCGCGATCAACAACGCCGCCGTCACCGGTGAGGCGCTGGCGCGCGCCGGAGACGCATTCGCACCGTTCGAAGAGTACTCGCTTGCGCTGTGGCAGAAGACCCTCGACGTCAATCTCACGGGAACATTCCTCGTGGCGCGCGAAGCCGGAAAGCACATGCGTGAGCACGGCGGCAGCCTGGTGAACGTCGCCAGCATCTATGGAGTCGTCGGGCCCGACCATCGCATCTACGACGGCCAGCCGTTCAAGTCCTTCGCGGCGTATTCGGCATCGAAGTCGGGCGTGATCGGCCTCACGCGCTGGCTGGCCACGTGGTGGGGTCCGCAGCGCATCCGGGTCAATTGCGTCACGCCGGGCGGCGTGTTCAACGGACACGACGAGCGCTTCGTAGAGGCCTATTCCCGGCGTACACCGCTCGGGCGGATGGCGGATCGATCCGAGCTGGTTGGTATCATGATCTATCTCATGAGCGATTCGTCGAGCTATTGTACGGGGCAGAACTTCATAGTGGATGGCGGATTCTCAGCGTGGTGAACTCGAACGGCCCTGGCGACGATATCGACGATCGTGACGATTTCGCCGCGATCAACCTGCTGCGGATCTGGCGCGCATTGCGCGCGCACCGCGTGCTGATCGCGGTCTTCACCGTGTTCATGCCCGCGCTCGCGGTGGGGCTGAGCTACCTGATCGCGCCCACCTTCCGCGCACAGACGCTGCTCGCGGCGCCGGCGGCCGAGCGCAACAACGGCGGGCTGGGTGGTTTGTTAGGCCAGTACGCGGGCCTCGCCTCGCTGGCGGGCATCGACGTCGGTGGCATGTCCCCCCAGTCGATCAACGAATCGATCGAGATCCTGCGCTCGCGCGGCTTCACGCAGCGCTTCATCACCGAAGCCAAGCTCATGCCGGTGCTGTTCCCGGAGAAGCGGGAGAAGCCGCCCACCATGTGGGATGCCTACAAGGTCTTCGAGGGCATCCGCAAGGTCACGAAGGACCCGACCACGGGTTTCTTCAAGTTGACCATCGATTGGGAGAATCCGCGGCAGGCGGCGAACTGGGCCAACGGGCTGGTGTCGCTGCTCAACGAGTTCATGCGCGAACGCACCATCCTCGAGGCCACGCGCAGCGTGGGCTATCTGCAGGAGCAGCTCGACGCCACGGTGGTCGCCGAGCGGCGGCAGATGCTCGTGCGCCTCATGGAAAGCGAGACTCAGAAAATCATGCTTGCCAAGGCGCAGGAGGATTTCGCGGTCCGGGTGCTCGATCACGCGGTTCCGCCGCAGGAAAAGATCGCGCCCAAGCGGCTGCTCATCCTCATCGTCGGCCTCATCGCCGGATTCATGGTCGGTGCCATCGTGGCGTTGATGCTCTCGTTCTTCGCTGCCGCGAGACGTCGGCCGGCCTGATCGCGAATGATTTCAGGGGGGCAGTCACTTCGAGACGGCATCGCAAACGACGTCGCCCTAATTGGGTGCGCCGCCATCCCGGTGCGATGCTGATGCCGGGTGACGAGCGCCGCATCCTGCATGTCATCTCGGGCATCGATACGGGCGGTGCCGAGACCGCCTTGCTGCGCCTGACCACTCATCTCGACCCGCGATATCACAGCACCGTGCTGGCCCTGCGGGATGGCACGATGCGCGAGCGCTTCGTGGCGCAGGGCGTGACGGTGGTCGATGGCGGCCTCACGCGCTTCACGCGGCTGCCGGCCACGCTGCGCAAGATCTCGCGCGTGACCCGCGCGACCCGTCCGCACGTGATACACGGGTGGATGAATCACGGCAATCTCGCCGCGTGGCGCGCACGGCAGGTGGCGGGACGCGGATCCAAGCTCGTATGGGGGATCCGCCAGTCGCTCTATGCCCTCGAATACGAGAAGCCGGCGACCCGCTGGGTCATCCGCGCCGAGGCGGCGCTCTCGCGCGCGCCGGACGTCATCCTCTTCAACTCGGTGTGCGCCGTCGCGCAGCACCGGGCGCATGGGTTCGACAACCCCCGGCTCGAGGTGATTCCCAACGGATTCGACACGGCGCGCTTTCACGCGGACCCGCAGGCACGCACCGCCACCCGGCGGGAGCTCGGCATTCCGCCGGATGGCGCGCTCATCGGCTTCGTCGGCAGGAACCACCCGATGAAAGACCTGCCGACGTTCCTGGCGGCGATGGCGCGCGTGCTCCGGCAGCGCGCCGACGCCTGGGTGCTCGCGGTGGGCTCGAACGTACCGGCCCTGCGTGCCGGCCTCGCGGAGCGCGTGGGCGCGGAGCTCGTGCCGCGCGTAGTGCTGGCGGACGAGAACGGGCACATGGAGCGCATCTATCCGGCGCTCGACGTGCTGTGTTCCACGTCGCTGCACGGCGAGGGATTTCCGAACGTCGTCGCCGAGGCGATGGCCTGCGAGGTGCCCTGCGTCGTGACGGACGTGGGCGACGCCGCGTCCATCGTCGCCGACACCGGGCGCGTGGTGGCACGCTCGGACGCGGCGGCCTGCGCGGCTGCGGTGCTCGCCCTGCTCGACGCGGACCTCGCGGCACGGGCCGCGCTCGGGGCGCGGGCACGGCGGCGAGTCATCGAGCATTTCTCCATGGAATCCATGGTCGCGAGGCACGCGGCGGTTTACGACTCCTTGCTGGCGGAAGCATGAGACCCGACGACAATGTCGACGCCCGCGTGGCCGCGGGTTTTGGCGACGAATGGACCCGCTTCGACCAGTCGCAGCTCTCGGAGGCCGAGAAGCGCCGGATCTTCGACGACTACTTCGCGATTTTCCCCTGGCAGTTGCTGGACCGGAATGCCGTGGGCGCGGATTTCGGCTGCGGCAGCGGCCGCTGGGCCAGCCTGGTCGCGCCCCGGGTCGGCAAGCTGACCTGCGTGGATGCCAGCGGGGCGGCGCTCGCCGTCGCGCGCCGCAACCTGGCGCAGTTCGCGAACTGCGAATTCGTCGAAGCGAGTCTCGAGCGCGCGCCGCTGGCCGCGGACAGCCTCGATTTTGGATATTCGCTCGGCGTGCTGCATCACATGCCGGATACGGCCGCGGGGCTCGCGAGCTGCGTGAGCCGCCTGAAACCCGGCGCGCCCTTCCTCGTCTATCTATACTACAGCTTCGACAACCGGCCGGCGGCGTACCGCTGGATGTGGCGCGCATCCGAGGCGCTGCGCTTCGTCATCAGCCGCTCGCCGCACTGGCTGCGCTATCTACTGAGCCAGCTCTTCGCGCTGATGCTCTACTGGCCGCTGGCCAGGGCGTGCCGCTTGCTCGAGAGGTTTGGGGTTTCGGTCGCGGGGTTTCCGCTGAGCTACTATCGTGACAAGCCACTGTACGTCATGCGCACCGACGCGCTCGACCGGTTCGGTACGCGCCTCGAGCAGCGTTTCTCGCGCGCGCAGATGCTCGACATGATGATGCGCGCCGGGTTGCGCGACGTGCGCTTCAGCGAGCGCCCGCCATTCTGGTGCGCGGTCGGCGTGCGTTCCGCCCACGCGGTGCCCTGACATGTGCGGCATGACCGGGTTCTTCGAGCGGGGTGCGGCGGACCGCGACGCGCGCCTCGCGCTCGGCCGGCGCATGGCGGATGCGATATCCCATCGCGGTCCCGACGACCACGGCGTGTGGACCGACGACCTCGGCGTGGTGCTGGCGCATCGCCGGCTTTCCATCGTCGACCTGTCGCCCGCGGGCCATCAGCCCATGAGCTCGCACAGCGGCCGCTTCGTCATGGCCTACAACGGCGAGATCTACAACTACCCCGAGCTGCGCACGGCGCTGGAGCGCGGGGGCCTCGCGCATCCGTGGCGCGGCCACTCGGACACGGAAGTGGTCCTCGCCGCCTGCGAGGCCTGGGGTATCGAGGCCACCCTGAAGCGCGCCAACGGCATGTTCGCCATGGCGATAGTAGATAGGCAGGCGCGGCAGCTGGTGCTGGCGCGCGACCGCCTCGGCGAAAAGCCGCTGTACTACGGCTGGCAGGGCGACACCTTTCTCTTCGGCTCCGAGCTCAAGGCCCTCATGGCGCATCCGGCCTGCGCGCGCCGCCGCGACGAGCGCGCGCTGCCGCTGTATGCGCGGTTCGGTTACGTGCCGGCTCCTTTCAGCATCCTCGCGGGCATCGAGAAGCTGCCGCCCGCCAGCCTGGTGAGCATCGACCTCGAGGCGACGCCGGTGCCGCCGCAGCCGCGCGAGTACTGGACCTTGCCGCAGCCCGACGACTCCGGCAGCGGGGACACGCAGGCGCTGGTGGAGGAGCTCGACGTCCTGCTGCGCGAGGCGGTCCGCATCCGCATGCACGCCGACGTGCCGCTCGGCGCCTTTCTCTCCGGGGGCATCGATTCCTCGACCATCGTCGCGCTGGCGCAGGCGCAGAGCCAGCGCCCGGTCCGCACCTATTCCATCGGTTTTCGCGAGCGCGACCACGACGAATCGGCGCATGCGCGCGCGGTGGCGCAGCATCTGGGCACCGACCACACCGAGCTGTTCGTGACGGCGGATGACGCGCTCGCGGTGGTGCCGCTGCTGCCCGCCATCTACGACGAGCCGTTCGCCGATTCGTCGCAGATACCGACCTACCTGCTCGCCAAGCTCACGCGCCGCCACGTCACCGTCTCGCTGTCGGGCGACGGCGGCGACGAG
>JBIOZI010000334.1:0-13894 GCA_044871085.1 Steroidobacteraceae bacterium
GAGTGGGGCGCCGGAGCTGATCGCGGCCGCCATGCTCGAGGACAGCGTGGACTGCTGCGCCGCTGCGGCTGCCGCTGCGGCGCGCGGGGCGCTCGTCTCCGGCTGCTTCATGGGCATCGTCGCCGAGGTGTCCGAAGTCGGGCCGGTGGGCATCGTGCCGCCGCGCGGTCCGGAGACGTCGAGCCCGGCCGCTTCCTTCTGCACGTTGTTGATGGCGATCGCCAGGCGGTCCATGGCGCCCACCACCTTGAGGCCCAGGGGCCGCGCGGCGGAGGTGCATCCGAGATCTGTGTTCTTCGAGCCGACGACCAGCGTGCGCTCGTAGGCATTGCTGAATGCCGCCTGCCAGCTCGCGACCGCGCTCTCGCTGTCGCCATCGAGCAGGTACATGTCCGGCGCGGTGCCGCTCTCGGAGTTCCAGAGCTTGTAGCCGATCTGGCGCGCCGGTGCGACCGACAGCAGGAAGATCGAGTTCAGCATCTGGCGCTCGGGCGCGGAGAAGCCGACGACTCGGACATTGAGGACACGGGTTTTCTGGCTCATGGCGATACCTTTGAGTGGCTAGCCGGCGGCCGCGCGCTTTTCGACGCGACCGGTAACGGCATTCGCCACGTGTTGCAGTAACTCGAGATCGGTGTACGGTTTGGTCAGGTAGACGTTCACGCCCGCGGCCAGCGCCTGGCGGCGATGTTTGTCCATCGAGCGTGAGGTGATCATGATGACGGGAAGCTGCGCGAGCTCCGGTCGCGAGCGCACGTGCGCGGCGAGCTCGAGGCCGTTCATGTTCGGCATTTCGAGGTCCGTGACCAGCAGGTCGGGGCGCGAGACCTCCATCGATTTCGCGGCCTCGAGGCCGTCGCGCGCCAGCAGCACGTCGTAGCCCTGGTCCTCGAGCAGCGTCGCGACCGCGCGCCGCACCGACAGCGAGTCGTCGACCACCAGGATGCGCGAGCGGCGCTGGTTCTGCGCGTGCGAACGCGCTTCGGCGGCGGAGCGCTGGGCGAGCTCGCGCGGGCTGCGCGCGAGCTCGGCGACGTCGAGCAGCGGGATCACGCCGCCGTCGCCCAACAAACCGATGCCGGCGACGCCGGCGATGCGCTTGAGGTAGCGGCCGGCGGGCCTGGTCACGAGCTCGCTGGCATCGAGCACCGCGTCCACCAGCACGCCGATGGGGCCGGTTTCGGTGTCGAGCACCACGAGATTGCGGCGGTCGGGGTTGAGCGCCGGCGCGAGGCCGGTGAGCACCGACAGCTCGTGCGCCACGAACTTCTGATCTTCCACCTGCGCGAACAGCGTGCCGTTCTCGCGCGCGATGGATACCGCCACCGCGGGAAAGGCGCGCCGCACGGCGTGGCTGGCGAGGCCGAACACCTGGCCGCCGTCGCGCACGAACAGGGCGTGCGTCGCCATCAGCGACGCCTGGAATCGCAGCTCGATGGTCAGGCCATGGCCCGCCTCGGAGCGGATGTCGATGGAGCCGGCGAGCGCGCGCAGTCGCGTCGCGACGACGTCGAGGCCGACGCCGCGGCCGGAGATCTCCGTGACCGTGTCGCGCGTGGAGAAGCCGGGCAGCAGCGTGAGGCGCGCCATCTCGGCGCCCGAGAGCTGCGCGTCGGCCGACAGCAGCCCGCGCTCCACGGCCTTGGCGCGGATCGCCTCGAGATTCAGGCCGCGCCCGTCGTCGGACACCTGCACCGCGACCATCTGGCCGCGGCGCGTCACGGCCAGCGTGATGCTGCCTTCGCGCGGCTTGCCGAGCGCGATGCGTTCCTGCGGTGTCTCGAGGCCGTGGTCGATCGCGTTGCGCAGGATGTGCAACAGCGGCTCGACCAGCTGGTTCAGCACGTCGGTGTCGACGAGGATGTCGCCGCCGATGACCTGCAGCGCGGCCTCCTTGTGAGTCGCCGCGGTGGTCTGGCGCACGTTGCGCTGCAGGCGCGGCACGATGTTCTCGACCGGCGCCATGCGCGTCTGCGAGGTCAGATGTTGCAGCTCGCGCATGAGGCGCTGTTGCTGGTGCAGGATGCCCGCGAGGCCGGCGAGCTCGTCCTTGAGGCCCATGCCGAGGTCGCGCGAGTCGTGCGCTTCTTCCATCAGCGCGCGCGTGATCGACTGCACTTCGTTGTACTGGTCCATTTCGAGCGAATCGAAATCGCCCTGCGCCGGAGCGTGCGCCGGCGCCGCCGAATGCATCTTGTGGCGCGCGGCCAGCCCGCGGATGTCCACCGAGCTCTCGAGCTCGAACAGCCGCTTCTGGATGGAGCGGTCCTGGTTGACGAGCTGGCGCGAGTGCTCCGTGGCGTTCTTGAGCTCGAGGTCGAGCTCGCCGATCTTGATCGTGAGCTCGCCGACCATGCGGACCACGTCGTCCAGTAGTTTGGTGGGCACGCGCGTGGTGGCCTGCGGGTCCGCGCGCTGCGCGGGTTGCGCGCCGCGAGCTTCGGCCGCGGGTGCGGACGGCTCCGGCTGTTCCTCCGGCGGCGCCAGAGCGGGCTGGCGCGCGGTGTCGGAGCTGTCGTTGGAGCGCGCGGCATCGAGCTGCATGACCACGCCGAGCGCATTGTCGGGCGCGGAGTCTTCGCCGGCGACCGCGGCGACCATCTGCTCCAGGCAGTCGGCGGCGGCCATGAGCGCCTGCGCGCGATGGGCGGACGGCGCGGCGTCTTCGGTCTCGCAGATCTCCAGAATGTCCTCGAGCCGGTGCGCCAGCTTGGCGATGCCGCGGATGCCGAGGATGTTCGCCGAGCCCTTGAGCGTATGGGCGCTGCGCTTCGCATTGCGCAGCAACTCGGTCTGCGCGGGATCGGCGATCCATCCCTGCAGCGAGCGGATGACCTCGGCCGCCTGCGGCGGCGAGTCGTGCATGAACGCATCGAGCAGCGCGGCATCCACGTCGTTCGACACGTCGAGATTCAGATCCGACGCTTCGAGGGCCTCGGGAGCGGCGGCTTCGTTTTCGTCGAGCGCGGCGCCGATGCTGCTGGCCATGGCGAGCTCGCCGCGCAGCTGCTCGAGCGTGGGCTCGTCGAGCGGCAGCGGAACCCATTCGCCGCCGAAGTGCGCGAGCAGGGCTGCGATGGGCGCCGGTGCCGCGGCGTCGCGCAGGTGCGCCTCGAGCATCTGCGGCCACTCGGTGAAGAACGGACGCAGCAGCGTGCGCGCGTCCTGGTCGTCGTGGTCCAGGTGCTGCAGATTGGCGAGCACCGTGGCCGCGACGCGCTGCACGCCGGCGAGGCCCATGTAGCCCGCGGCCTCGGACAGGCGCGTGACCGCGCCCGCGTACGAATCGTTCGCATGCAGGCGCGCATCGGGGTCGCCTTCCGCGCCCTCGGCCGCGGTGCCGAGGTCGTAGGCCTGCGCGAGCTCGGAGGCGAGGCCCCGAAGCTCGTCGGCAAGCGCGGTGAGGAGATCGTGCCCTCGCATGTTGTTAGTCCCGGCCTCCGGAGGTCCCGCGCTCAGGCCGCGCGATTGGTGGGCAGCTTGAACACGCGCACGGATTCCACCAGCCGGTCGGCGGACTTCGACAGGTCCGCGGTGGCCTCGGACTGCAGCAGAATCTCCGCCGCGGTCTTTTCCGTGCTGGCGCCGATCTGGTGCACGCGGTTGCGCAACTCCGTGGTGATCTTCATCTGCACCTGCGCGGAGGAGGTGATGCGCTTCACGAGCTCCACGAGCGAGGCGGTGGACTGCTGCGTCTCGCGCATCTGCTGGCCGGATTTCGCGGCCAGCTCCGATCCGCTCACCACCTGCGAGATCGTCCGGTTCACCGTGTTGATGGTGTCCGAGGTCTCGATCTGAATGTTGTTCACGAGCTGGGCGATCTGCTGCGTCGCCTGGCGGGAGCTTTCCGCGAGGCGCTGCACTTCTTCGGCCACGACCGCGAAGCCGCGGCCCGCGTCGCCGGCGGCGGCGGCCTGCATGGACGCGTTGAGCGCCAGCACGTGCGTGCGCTCGGCGATGGTGTTGATGAGGTTCACGATGCCGCTGATTTCCTGCGAGCGTTCGCCCAGGCGCTTGATGCGCTTCTCGGCCTCGGCGATGGATTCGCGGATGCCTTCCATGCCGCGCACCGATTCGTTCACCGCGCCGAGCGCGGTCGCCGTGGAGGAGGTGGCCTGTTCGGCGGCACGGTTGGACGCGGCGGCGAGCTCGGCCACCTGGGTCATGACCTTGCTGGCGTTCGCCAGGTTTTCGCCGGCGCGCTCGACGTCCGAGCGCTCCGCCGCGGCGGTGGCCGTCACGGATTCACCCTGGCGCTTCACGCGCTCGGTGGACAGCTTCACCTGCGCGGCGATGCTGGTCACCTCGGACAACACGCGGCCGGTCTCATGGGCCAGCAGGTTGATGGAGTCGGACACGGTGCCGATGACGTTCGCCGTCACCGGCGCCTTCGCGGTCAGGTCCTTGTTGGACAACTGGGCCACGGCTTGCAGCAGCTGCACGACCGAGTTGTTGAGATCTTCGTTCTCGCGCTCGGCGTCGGCGAGACGCGCGACTCGGTCGTCGAGCAGGTTGTCGAAGGCGCGCGAGAGCTGGCCGAACTCGTCGTCGCCGCCGAGCTGGCTGCGCGCGGCGTAGTCGCCGCCGGCGATCGCGGCCACGGTGGCCTGCATCCTGGTGATGGGCCTGGTGACCGAGCGCAGCAGCGCGAACGCGATCAGCAGTCCCATTCCGAGCAGCGCGACCGCGATGCCCGTCGACCACACCACCACTTTCTCGCGCACCACTGCCACGGGTGCGAGCGCCTCGGTGGCGCGGATCTCGGCCACCATGGCCCACTTCAGGCCCAGCACGTCGAGCGGCGCGTACGCGCCCAGCACCGGAATGTTGGCGAAATTCGGATACACGCCGAATCCGGACAGGCCCTTCTCGAACACGTCGCGCGTGGCCTGCGTCTTGATCGGAACGAGACCGATGTTCGTGCCCTTGGCAGTCACGGCGCTCGCGACACCCTTGGCGAAGCCCGCGGCCGTGACGCTCTTCGCGTACGCGTCGATGTTCTCGACCGCCTGGCGCGCGACCGAACGCGCGGTGCCGTCGGCCGCCGACACCAGGTAGGTTTCACCGGAGTCGCCGAGTCCGCGCTCCTTCCACTTGCCTTCGTGCGTCATGACCGAATTGATCTTGTCGATGGGCACCTGCACCACGAGCACACCGATCTTGCGGCCGCCCTCGAAGATGGGCGTGCCGAGGAAGGCCGCCTGGTCGTTGTACGACGGCAGGTATTCGCCGAACTCGGACAGCGCGACCTGGCCGGGACGGTCGAGCGACCAGGTCTTGCGGAATGCGTCGCCGAGGCGCGTGTTGGCGTACGGACCGCTGACCAGCGAGGTGGCGAAGTCGAGCTCCTTGAACACCGTGTAGACGATGTTTCCGTTGCGCGGCTCGACCAGGAAGATGTCGTACAGGCCGAACCTGCTCAAGGCGGTACGCAGATAGGGATGCAGCGCGCCGTGCAGCTCGCTGTAGCGCGAGCCGTCGGCGGCGCGCTCCAAGGTGTTCTTCGAGCCCAGCGGATGCGGGTTCGCGGCGATGTAGTGGTACTGCAGGTTCATGGCGACGTCGGGCAACCGCGCGGAGGTCGGCGCCATGTCGACCATGCGGCCGGTGTTGCGCTTCTGGAACTCGGCCATGAAGTCGCTGGTGTAGTACTTGGTGAGGCGCGCGCGCTCGGCCGGCAGGTCCGCGATGCTGATGATGGAGTTGTCGTACGCGGCGGGCATCTCGCGCATCGCGGCGACCACGTCGGGAGAGGCGGCGAGCACCTGCACCTGATTGGAGAGCGCATCGAAGTAGTCGTTGATCTGCGCGGCCTTCGAGGCGCGCTGTGCGATCAGCGATTCGCGCGCCTGGGATTCGAGCGCTGCCCGGCCCGACTCGAGCGATTCGCGGCCTACGATGATGGAGGTGACGGCCACCGGGATGATCGCGAGGAAGAGAGTGCCGAGCAGCAGTTTCTGCCGGATGGACTGGGCACCGAACACATTGCGAATGGCCATGGGTCAGCTCACGAGTTGATCGAGTAGTTGCGCGTAGTCGAATTCGAACCAGGTGTCGCGGCCCGCGGAGTAGGCGGTGACGACGGCGCCGGCGGCCGCGGCCGGCAGCGCCGGCGGGACGATCTCGGCGTCGGGGAGGAAAACCATGCGGCGCGGGAGGCCGTCGATGAGGATGGCGGCCGCGTCATCGGAATGCCCGAACACCAGGACCATGCGCCTCTCGCGCGCCAGGTGTTCGGTCTCCAGCAGGCCCGCGAGATCGAACAGCGGCAGGATGCGGCCGTGCAGGTTGACGAGGCCGAGCAGGTTGCGCGGCGCGCGGGGCAGTGGATAGACGTCCGGCATCTCGACCAGCTCGCTGGCCGCGGCGAACGGCACCACCAGCCGCAGACTGCCGATGCGAAACGCCTGGCGCACGATCGCGTCCGGGTGCTCCTCGCTGCTCGCGCGCGTACCGACCAGCCGCGCCAGCTCCGGCGGGAGCGGCGGCAGGCCGACGATGGGCAATACGCGGGCGTTCATGCAATGAGGCGCGGGGCGCTCAGGCGCAGGCCTTGATGGCCCCGAGAATCTGATCCGGCGTGTACGGCTTGGTGACGTAGCCCTTCACGCCGAGCATCTGCGCCCACACGCGGTCGGCTTTCTGGTTCTTGCTGGTCACGAGCACGACGGGAATCTGCTTGGTCGCCGCGTCGCCGCCTATGGCGCGCGTGGCGGCGAAGCCGTCCATCTGTTCCATGTTGACGTCCATCAGGATGATGTCGGGCAACTGGCTCTTCGAGATCTCCACGGCCTGCAGGCCGTTGGTCGCGGTGAGAGTGATGTAGCCGGCGCCGCTCACGATCTTCTCGAGATTCATGAGATCCGGGCGCGCGTCGTCGACGATCAATACTTTATGAATGGCCACTGTCACCCTCCAACGGATGCACGCAGCGGGGACCCGCCGACCCGTTCGGACGGTTTTCTCCCACTGACACGCGCTGAATCTTGGCCGGTATGTGACAAAACCACGGTGACGCGAGTCACACCGGATTTCCCTAGGGAGGGTGCCAGTTCGCGGTTTTTCGGGGTCCGCCGGGGGTGTGGTGCCCCGGAGGCGTGGCGCGCGGGATGCGCGTCACAGACAGCGAGGCGGCGTGGTGGATACCGCTGTCGGCCATGGGCTTGGGCGGCGGGCTGCCACCGGTGTCAGGCGGGGGCGGTTTCGCGGCGCCAATAGAGGTTGTAGCGCTCGTGCGTCAGGCGGAACCAGGGGATGAGCTCGACGCTCTTTCCACCTTCGAAGCCGGTGGTCTGGAAACGCAGCTGGTCGCCGGCAACCCGCCTGGTATTCGTGAGCAGTTCTTCGAGCGGCCTGGTCCAGCGCGGAATCTCGATTTTCTCGTCGAGCATCTCGCCCGACTGCCGCTCGTTGACGATGAGCTGCGCACCCGGAGTGAGTCCCTTGGTGCCGAGGCGCGCCGCCAGCACGATGGGTCCGTAGATCACGGCAGCGTAGTCGGGAGCATTCGGCAGCCGGGCGAGCGCGAGTTTCATGGGCGCGCGCAATTCGATGACGTCGCCGTCGCTGAACCGGCGGCGGACGCGGTAGAAGCCGCCCAGCATGTAGCTGGGCGGATGGGGGCGGCCGTTGACGGTGACCGAGATGGGGTCCCTGTCGGTCCATCCCGGGTGGCGCAGCCCCACCTCGATGTCCTGCGGCTTCTTGCAACGGAACGTGAGTCGCGTCGTGTCCGCGTCCGGGAAGCGCGTGTGCTGCGTCACCGTGATGCCGCGCTCGCGCCACTCGAGCGTCGAGGGGATGAACAGGTTCACCAGCAGCGCGCCGTCGCGCTGCGCGTAGATGTTCTCGCCGTAGCGCGCATGGTTCTCCATGCCCGAGCCCGTGCAGCACCAGAACGAGTCGAACGGCGTGTGATACAGCCGCACGTAGCCGGGCCGCGTCGACTGGAAGTAGGTCATCATCCCCGAGTCGGGGTCCTGCGAGGCGAGGATGCCGTTGTAGAGCGCCTGTTCGTAGAACTCGTTGGCGACGACGCTCGCGTTGCGTTGGAACAGCGTGCGCGTGAGCCGCAGCATGTTGTGCGTGCAGCAGGTCTCCATCGTCTTCGCCGAGCCCAGGTGCTTTGCGAATTCGTTCGTGGGGAAGAAATGCTCGCCGTCGCCGTGGCCGCCGGTCGCGAACGAACGCTCGAACGCCACCGTCCGCCAGAAGTTGTAGGCCGCCTTCTCGTACTCGGGCTCGCCCGTGAGATCGTGAATGCGGCTGAAGCCGATCACTTTCGGAATCTGCGTGTTCGAGTGCAGGCCGTTCAGCCGGTCCTCGCCGCGCGCCAGCGGCTCGAGCAGCGCGCGATGCGAAAAGCGTTTCGCGAGCGTGAGATAGCGCAGGTCCTGCGTCAGGGCGAAGAGGTCGGCCAGCACCTCGTTCATGCCGCCGTGCTCGCGGTCCAGCATCTTCTGGAAGCGGTCGTCGGGTACGCCGTTGGCGGCGGCGTCTATCCAGTTGCCGAATTTCACCAGCGCCGCGAGCGCCTGCTTGCTGCCGCGGTGCAGGTGCGCATCGCGCAACCCCGCCATCACCTTGTGCGTGGTGTACCAGGGCACGCCGGCGAACGGCTTGCCCGCGAGGCTGTCGGTGAGCGGCGCGACGCCGTCCGGAAAGGCCGCCAGCCAGCCGCCGGTCTTGGCCTGGCATTCGGCGAGGTCGGCCACGATGTAGTCCACGCGCTCGGCGAAGCGCGCATCGCCGGTGCTCTCGTACATGCACGCCGCGGCCGTCAGGTAGTGCCCGAGCGTGTGGCCGTGGCAGCGGATCTCGATCCACGGCTCCACCGACTCCCAGCCGCCGTAGACGGGCGCCTTCGGCTGCAGCCCCGCGTTCACGCGGAAGTTGTGCAGCATGCGGTCCGGCTCGAGTTTCAGCAGATAGGCCGCGTCGAGCTGCTGCGCGCGCAGGAACGGCCCCTCGCCGAGCCGCACGTCACCGAGCCCGAAGTATTTCGCGGGGCCGGGCGGCGCGTCGGCGGACGCGGGCACGCACTGCCACGGCACGGCCGACGCGGCCGCACCCGCGCCGAGGAGTTTGAGGGCATCCCGGCGCGAGTGCTCGTTCATGGCCAGCTACCTCAAACCGCGAGCTGCACGACGGTGTACGAGCGCGCCGGCAGCTTCACCGTCATCTTCGCGCCGGCCTTCATCGCGTCGAGCCTGGTCATCACGACCTTGTTGGGGCTCTCGAAGGTGTTGAAGGCCTTGAGATCCGGACCCGTCACGGTCTCGGCCGCCAGCACCTTCGACGGGGCGATGTCGTCGAATTCCAGTGCCAGCTCGCGCTCGTTCGACAGGTCGCGGTTGAGCACGAACACGGCCACGTGCTTCTGCTTCGCATCGTACGTGGCCACGACATCGAGGAACGGCACCTGCTCGTCGCGCGCGAAGTCCGGACGCAGGCCGGCGGCGCGGATCGGATAGGTCTCGCTCTCCACCTGGATGTCGAGCATGCGGCCGCGCGCGTACTTGAGCACCATCTGGTAGGGGTAGTAGATGGACTGGCGCAGCGTGCCCTTGCTGTTCGTGACCAGCGGCGCGATGACGTTGACGATCTGCGCCAGGCAGGCGACGCGCACGCGGTCGGACTGCCGCATGAGCGTGTTCAGGAAGCCGCCCGTGAGCATCGCGTCCTCGAGGTTGTAGACCTCCTCGAGCAGGTGCGGTGCGAACTGGCCCTTGCCGTCGAGGTGCTCGTGGCTGCGCGCGCGATACCACACGTTCCATTCGTCGAACGACAGCCACAGCCGCTTGGGCGAGCGGCGCAGGCCCTGCACGTAGTCGGCCACGGCGGAGATCTCCTGGATCTGCCGTTCCATGTCGAGGTTCTGCGCCAGGAAACGCTCGGACTTGCCGCCGGCGAGCTCCGGCTCGTTGCCGAAGTAGTTGTGCAGCGAGATGCCGTCGACCATGTCGTAGCACTCCTCGAGCACTTCGCGATCCCAGGTGAGGTAGGTGGGCAGGATGGTGTTGCTCGAGCCGCAGGCGATGAGCTGCACGTCCGGGTCGATGATGCGGGCCTGCTGGGCGATGTCACGCGCCTTGCGGCCGTACTCGCGCGCCTGCAGGCGACCCATCTGCCACGGGCCGTCCATCTCGTTGCCGAGACACCAGTACTTCACCTTGTGCGGCTGCTCATAGCCGTGCGAGCGGCGCAAGTCGCTCCACTTGGTGCCCTTGGCGAAGTTGCAGTATTCGATGTACGCCACCGCCATCTCGGAGGTGCCCGTGCCGAGGTTGAAGCCGAGCAGGGGCTCGGTGCCCACGGCCTTGGCCCAGTCCATGAAATCGTTGGTGCCGAACTGGTTGGTCTCGATGGAGTTCCAGGCCCGCTCGAGCACGGTGGGGCGGTCTTTCTTGGGGCCCACGCCGTCCCACCAGTTGTAGCCCGAGACCATGTTGCCGCCCGGGTAGCGGATGATGGGCACGTGCAGGTCGCCGACCTCCTTGATCACGTCCTTGCGAAAGCCGCGCTCGTCCGACAGCGGGTTGCCCGGGTCGTAGACGCCCGTGTAGATGGACCGGCCGAGATGCTCGAGAAAGGCGCCGAACAGGCGCGGATTGAAGTCCGCGCGCGGGCCGAGGATGCCGAGCGTGGCGCGCGCGGTGCGCGAGCGCGACTGCGAGTAGCTAGGCAGCGCGAAGACGCTGGCGGCGGCGATGCCGGCGCCGGCGAGACCGGCCTGCTTGAGGAATCGACGACGGGTCGTGGGGCTTTTCATTGTTCGCGATGCTCCGGAAAGGTGAGCGTAAAGTGCGTGAGTATAGTCAGCGCGGCATCGATGGCCAGAACCAGCGCCGCTGCGATACGAGCGCGATTATCGTTCGAGGCGAAAATTGCATCACGGACCGGCGCCCGCCGGAGCCGCCGCGCCGCGCGCGCGAATGCCGGTGGCGTAAAACCCGGTTCCCCGAACACCGTTCGGCACGGATGAGCCGGTAGCCTGTGTGTTCGCAGCCACGAACGAATGTGGTCGCGGCGGGTCTCGGGTATCGTTACCATGAAATACGCATTGCGATATCGCAGTGGTGAATAAATTTATTGGTCCGTTATGGCTGCGCTCTCTAGTCTCGCGGACAATCGAGCGAGACAAGCTCGCGACATAAGCAGTTCTTCGGGGGAAGAAAAATGACTACAACCAAGTTTTCGCCTGGTACTGCCGGCCGTGTGTTCTCGGCATTGCTAGGCCTCGCCATCGCTACCGGCGCGCAGGCTCAGTCTCCGGCCGCCGAGCCGGCGTCCACCGGCGACCTCGATGAAATCATCGTCCGCGGCGTGCGCCGCAGCGTCGAGAGCGCGCAGGAGGTCAAGCGGACCGCGCTGCAGGTCACCGACTCCATCGTCGCCGAGGACATCGGCAAGCTTCCCGACAACAACGTGGCCGAGGCGCTGTCCCGGGTCACGGGCGTCCAGATCAACCGCATCCGTGCCGACGCCAGCGCCACGCTGGTACGAGGCCTGCCGAACGTGGTGACCACGCTCAACGGCCGCGAAATCTTCACGACCTCGGGGCGCGGCATCGCCCTCGCCGACATTCCCGCCGACCTGCTGCAAAAGGTCGAGGTGCGCAAATCGATCCTGGCCGAGAATCTTTCGGGCGGAATCGCCGGCGGCATCGATGTGCAGTTGCGTCGTCCCCTCGATTTCGCGGGCGCCGCGGCGTCGGCGAGCGTGCGCGGCATCTATTCCGACCAGGCCGAGAGCACGAGCCCGGTGGGCAGCGTACTGGTGAGCAACCGCTGGGATACCGACAACGGCACGTTCGGCGCGTTGTTCGCCGCTTCCTACCAGGATGTCGACTACCTCGAGCAGAACACCTTCAACGGCACGTACGACTCGGTACCGAACCCCAGCGCTCCCGGGCAGAACCTCCTGCGCCCGTTCGTCATCGGCGGCATCACCACGCTCGGCGATCACGCGCGCACGTCTTACAACGGTTCGCTGCAGTGGCAGCCGAACGAGAAAGCGGAGTTCACGCTCGATGCATTCCTCATCAAGTACGACGAGGATTACGCGCTCAATTTCTGGATTCCGTTGCCCTGTTGCGGCGTGCCGCTGGCCGCCACGCTCAAGCCCGACTCGAACGTGGCGGCGACCTGGCGTATCCAGGATGGCTTCACGCTCACCAGCAACCAGGCGTTCAAGCGTGAATCCAACACGCGGCAGGTTGCCGTGCAGTCCAAGATCGCGACCACCGACAAGATCGAGTGGCGCACCGCGTTGGCCTACACCAAGAGCTTCGCGCACAACCGCGGCGTGATCCTCGATACCGCCTTCATCGCGCCGCGCGTGGACTTCAACTTCTACCTCGGCGGTGCTTCGGACGCAGTGGTCACCAACGCCGACGGCAGCCCGGTCGACGTGACGGATTCGTCGCTCTACTTCCTGAACCAGCTGTTCGACCAGCGTGACGACCAGCAAGGCACCGAGTTTTCGGTGACCTCTGATCTCAACTTCGCGATGGAGGGCTTCTTCAGCTCATTCGATGTCGGCTTGCTCGCGAGCTCGCGCGATGCCAAGAGCAATGCGGCCAATGGTGGCGGTGTGGATCGCAACCGCTACTCCCCGCCCGGTTTCGACAATCTCATTTTCGTCGATCAGGTCGAGGCGCGCACGGGCGTGGCGGGTATCCAGGACGTGTCGCCGAAGGGCATGCTCGATGGCGAGCGCAACATCGCCACGGACCAGTGGTTCATCGCCAACCGCGAGTTCCTGCTCGATCACACCGACGCTCTTCGCCCGCTGTTCTTTCTGCCGGCGACGCCGCCGCCCAACGATCCGACGCGCTTCTTCGACGACCAGGAGAGCACCAACGCCCTCTACGCGCAGTTCAGGTTCGACACCACGCTCGGTTCGCTGCCGTTCGATGGTGCGATCGGCGCGCGCTACGTGAACACCAAGTCGACCCTCGATGGATTTCTGCGGTCCGAAGTTGCCGGCAGCGGCGTGGTCATCACGCCGCTGTCGCTCGACAAGAGCGACAGCGACGTGCTGCCGAGCATTACGGCGCGCCTGAAATTCACCGATGACCTGCACCTGCGCATGGCGGCGTTCAAGACCATCACGCGTCCCAACTTCGCCGACCTGAATCCGGCGACTTCGCTGACCGCACCCGGGCTCACGCTGCCCGGGCGCGGAACCGGTGGCAATCCGTTCCTCGAAAACGTCGAGGCCAAGAGCGCGGACCTGTCGCTCGAGTGGTATTTCGCCAAGGGTTCGTTGCTCTCGACCGCCTTGTTCTACCGTGACATCAAAGGCTATATCCAGATCTTCTCGAACACCGAAAGATTCGGCACACAGGATTTCGAGGTGAGCCGGCCATTCAGCTCGGGCAGCGGCGACATGAAAGGCGCCGAGTTCGCCTATACGCAGTTCTTCGACAGGCTGCCGGGCTGGATGTCGGGCTTCGGCGCGCAGGTCAACTACACGATGATCGATGCCAAGGCCGACACGATCGCGGGCGACGATCAGGACCTCACCAACGTCTCGGACAGCTCGTACAACGTCATCCTGATGTACGAGAACCAATTGCTCTCGAGCCGGCTGGCCTACAACTGGCGCAGCGACTACGTCGAGAGCTACAACCAGAGCGGCGCGCAGCCGAAGGCAGTGCGCGTCAAGCCCATTTCGACGCTGGATTTCTCGCTGGGATTCAACGCCGGCGAGCACGTCACCGTGACATTCGACGCGACGAACCTGCTCGACCGTCCGCTGTTCAACTACTTCGGCGGCGGCTCGGCCTCGAGCGAAGACGCGCGCCTGTATAACCGCGACATGCGTTCGAACGACCGTACGTTCTCCCTCGGCGTGCGCATGCGACTGTGATCTTGCGCGGCGTCGCGGC
>JBIOZI010000335.1:0-14624 GCA_044871085.1 Steroidobacteraceae bacterium
GCGCCTGGCGATGAACCACGCTGCGAGCAGTCCGAGAGAGCCGAAAATTATCAACAAGCCGCGCGAATTGCTGCGGATGGCTGCGGCGGTGGTTGCGTTCATGACCGGGTCCCTCACGTCGTTGCGCTTACGACTGGTGAGGGACCCAGCGGGTTGCGGCCCGCAACGGGCGGGTTACGGACCCGGTTCCGGATTGTCCGGCAGCGACGGAATCGCGCTCAGATACTCGTAGATCGCCCGCAGGTCGAGACGCGTCATCTTGCCGTACACATTCCACGGCATGACTTGCAGGATTTCGCCCCCGCTCTCACCGGTGCGCAACAGGTGCTCGAATTCCTCGAACGTGAGGCCGGCAGGCCGCCCGTGCGCATCGGGCGTGATGTTCCTGGAGGTAATGGGCCCGAACTGCCTTCCTCCAGAGAGAAATTGCGCGGTGTTGATGATCTCGGTTTCGCCCTTGAACGGATCTCCGCCCGGCGCAAACGACGGATGCGTGTGGCAGTCATTGCAACCGCCGCCCGCATTGACCAGATAGCTTCCGAGTCCAACGAGCAGCCTGTTCTTGCCGCGCAGCCGCAGCTCCACCGGGTTGATCCGATAGCCCACCGCGACGCGCGATGCGAGCAGCTCGCTCGCCGCTCCTCGCGTCGCCCGCTCCTCCGCCGAATCGTCCGCCACGACTGCGTTTGCGGTCAGGCACAGACACGCCGCGATTCCAAACGATCGCATGATTCTCCAGTTCATCTCGGCCTCCTCGATCGACGACGAAGCGGCGACGCTACGCCCGCGGGCGCGGCATCTCTAGCCGACGATTCCGACATTGCCCGCCGCATATCTCAACGCAGCGCAAACGCCGGCTCCTGCGTTGCAGGTCGGCAACAGCGTCTAGTACTTCCGCCCGTGCGCGCGGCCTTGGCTGACTTTGAGTAGGAGACCACCAAGCCTGCGGCTAACCACTTCCGCGCCCCGTCTCCTGCGGCCGACAGCGATCAGGGTCGCAGTGCGGAAGGCGCGACCTTCAGACGATCGGAGTTGACGGCAGCGGCAACGCGCGCCTGGATCGCCGCGGCCGCTTCGCCGTCGAGCGTTCCGATGGATTGCGCCAGCGCGCGCGCGTCCTCCGCGGTCCACTGCCCGACTCCCAGCGCGCGATCGACGATGTCGTTGCCCTCGCGGATCGCGGACGCGCGCGCCGTCGCGACACGCTCGACGTCCGACTCGGCGCGGCCGCGGGGTGCGGGGGCTGCGAGGCTTGCGGAATCGGCTGCCGGTGGCGCGCCGACCCGGGGCGCGGCGAGTCGTGCGATCGACTTCTCGATCCGGTCGAGGCGCGCGATGATTTCCGCTTGGTCCGCGTGGCTCGCGGTGGGGACGCGCGCGGTGGGGTGTAGATAGAGCAAGATCATGGTCATCACGCCGAGACAGGCGATGACGACGGCGGCGAAACGATTCATGGGTTTTCCCCCGACGGTTGCAGCCCCCGGCGCGCGGCGATGCACCGCGCGCCGGGGACGTCGTCACTTTCAGACTTTCGGCACCGTGAGCGAGCCGTTACGTACGACGATGGCCGTGCACTGCCCCGCCGCATTCCACGAGAACTGCAGGAACGAGTCCGTGCCGATCGAGTGGATGGCCGCGAGGTGCGCCGGGTTCGCCGTCGAGCAGGTACGCACGAGGCCCGCGAGATTTCGCGCCGCGCACCGCGCGCTGCTGCCCTGCGACTCGCAGAACAGATACTGGATTGCATCCGCCGTGTTGTGGACGAAACTCACGTCGCCGTTCGCAAACATTGCGGGATCGTTGATCGTCACCTGCAACAGGGTGTGCAGCCCGGCGTGTGCGTTTGCGCCGATGCCGAGCGCGAGTGCCGCGCCGATGGCGAAGGCGGTTGTCTTCCTTTTCATGTCTAACTCCTTGCGTTGGCGCCCCCGCTCCGAAACTAGCGCCATGATCCGGCGGAAAGTGACGCGGCGCCGCCGCGGCGAGCGCGAGTTGAGACTTATTACCGCCGGCCGCTGCAGCGCGGAAGCATCGACGTTCATGCAAGCCGTACAAGTCCTTACGACGGCGGCGCGGTGTATGCGAAGAGCACCTGCCGCACGAGGCGCACCGTTCGAGCAGCAATTCATCGAGGCTCTCGGAGATCGACTGCGACCGAAATCGGCCATTGTCGCCTTCAGAACCGGCCTGGCATGCGTGGGGCACGTCGAGCCACATAGATGAGCCAATTCATACACATCCGGCGGACGGGCCAGCGCCTGCCCGGGGTGTGACCGCTAACTACCGTCCCCATACCTTTATTGACAGCGACGGATGGCTGTTTGGACATTCCTGACGGGCGGACACAGGACTAGTTTGCATGCCCAGGGGGATGCCATGACAAGGAGTCGTCGGCGCGGCCGTTCTGGCCGCCAGCTCTCGAGCACCCGCCGCCACGTCGTCGCTGAGTGCGACGCCGGCCGCGGCATTTCCCGTTTTCCCTTCGAACTGGGCCGTCTCGTGCCTCGCGAAGGCCATTCCCCTCAGCAAGGACACTCTCATGCGTAGACACGGCTCATTCAAGGCAGCCACCAGCCTGGTGGCGCTGCTTGCCTTGGCGTCGGCACTCCATGCCGGCAACCCCATCATCAAAGACCGCTTCACCGCGGATCCGGCGGCGCTCGTTTCGGGCGGCCGCGTCTATCTCTACACCGGGCAGGACGACGCGGCGGTCGGTGGCACCGGTTTCGTGATGAACAACTGGCGCGTGTACTCCTCCGCGAACATGACCACCTGGACCGATCACGGCGTGAAGCTCACGCCGACGTCGTTCTCGTGGGCGCGAGGCTCCGCGTGGGCGTCGCACGTCACGGAGCGGGCCGGGAAATTTTATTGGTACGTCACCGCGGACCACCGCACCGTGCCGGGATTTTCGATCGGTGTCGCGGTGTCGAACAGCCCGACGGGCCCATTCACCGACGCGCGTGGCTCGGCGCTCATCACCAACAACATGACCACGCAGACGAGCATCTCGTGGGACGACATCGATCCGGCCGTGTTCGTCGACAGCAGCGGGCAGGCCTACATCTACTGGGGCAACACCGTACTGAAATACGCCAGGCTCAAGGCGAACATGATCGAGCTGGATGGCCCGATCAACGTGATCCCGAATCCTTCGGCGTTCGTGGAGGCTCCGTGGGTCCACAAACGCGGCAGTCTCTACTATCTATCGTACGCGCGCGGCTGGCCGGAGCAGATTGCGTATGCGACCTCGACGAGCGCCACCGGGCCGTGGACGTATCGCGGCGTCATTTTCGAGCCCAATGTGCTGAGCCCGACCAACCACCAGGCGATCATCGAGTTCAACGCGAGAACCTACATTCTCTACCACACGGCGGCGCTGCCGGCGGGCGGGGAATTCCGGCGTTCGGTTTCGGTCGAGGAGCTCCTCTACAACTCCGACGGCACGATCAGGCCGCTGGTACAGACCTCGACCGGGCTCGATGGAGTGCGCCGCCGTCTGCAGTCCTACAATTTTCCCGATCGCTTCGTGCGTCACATCAACTACGACGCCCGCATCGACCCGAACGTCGCGCCGGCGATGGACGCGCAATGGGAAATCGTCCCGGGGCTCGCGAATTCGGGTGCAGGCTTCGTGTCGTTTCAGGCCGTCAACCAGCCCGGACACTATCTGCGGCATTCCTCCTTCGATTTCCTCGTCGGCAAGAACGACGGCAGCACGACCTTCAAGAACGACGCGACCTTCCGGCAGGTGCCGGGACTGGCCGCGAGCGGAGCGGCCTCGTTTCAATCGATCAATTTTCCGGACCGTTACATCCGTCACGCGAACTTCGTGCTGAAGCTCGAAGTGCCCTCCGGCACGGCGGCGCTGCAGGATGCGACGTTCTGGGTGGCGGCGCCTTAGTGGGAAATCGATCACTCGAACTACTGGCCATCCCGAATCGATGGGGTCAGCAGCCCGCGCGGATTCCGCGCCAGTTGTCGCTCGAAGCCTTCGCGGGAAAGGTCCGGGCCTGGCCCACGTCGACGCGATTGTACGATCGTCGTGAGAGATTCCTGATCTGATTCGGACAAAGGCGAGAGGACCGAA
Organism: Steroidobacteraceae bacterium; assembly: GCA_044871085.1. Taxonomy (GTDB): domain Bacteria; phylum Pseudomonadota; class Gammaproteobacteria; order Steroidobacterales; family Steroidobacteraceae; genus CADEED01. The sequence continues at coordinate 4,091 of JBIOZI010000335.1, forward strand.
CCGTCACTGATCCACTGGTCACCCACCAGGATCCTTGCATGCGCGTCGAAGCTGATGGCGACAAACTCCAGTTTGGCTGGGTGGGCCTGGTCGAAAGCGCTGGTGCCGGAACAGAGCGGCACGGCTAACAATCTCGCCTTGAGCACTTCGAATCCGTTAGGGCCTGCATGCGGATAGGGCGGGCTCCATGCGTACCAGATCGCCAGTGTCGGGGTGAGATCGAAGATCGATTTCGACTCCTCCAAAGTCTTGACGGCGGCTGCACAAGCAGTCTTGTCGATTGCGGGCGGCGGCGACGCCTCTGAGTCTGGGATTGGTCCCGGGATGGTTTCCATTTCGTTGCGCAGGGCAACCGGCTCGGTCGCGGGCGCCGCAGCGGCAACCGTTTCAGGCGGAGCTGCACTTGCTCGGTCTGATCCGACATCGCTGCCGGCGGTCGATCGTTTCGAGGCGCTGAGCTGCGGCCGCGATTCCTGACGTTGCAGCAGCTCGACGTTACCGCCCATTTGCCGGCTGGCATCGAAGCTGCCCGAAGCTGCCGCCACGGGCACGGCGTTGGTCTCGTCTTCCGAGCCGGTGAACCACCATGCAGCAACGATGCCGAGCAAGACTGCCATTCCAATGATGAAAACGATTTTCATGCGGTGTGCCGCCCTCCTCCTCGATCACTGCATTTTTCCGGATCGCGCCATACTCGAACCAGTATCGGAAGCTGAGGCGACGCTCGAACATGCAACGGCAGGCTCTCGGATGCGGGGTTGATGGCAGGTTTGCTAGTTACCGCACTGGTTACGTGGCTCGGTGCGAGACTCGATCTACACAGAATTCCGCTCAGACCCGACGTCCGCGTTTCGTCGAGCCGAGCGCGAATCCTCCGCGCTGAACACGGCGTCAGCATCGGCGCCGCCCTTCTGCACGTTCTCGGCGCGACATCATGTCGCGCGCTCCAGTGGAGTGCGCGTCGTCTGGGTAATACGACGCCTTGACCGAAAGCTCCGGTCTATGCATGCTGTCAGCAACACACCAAGGAAGGTGTCATGACTGCCTACATGGATGTTCAGGCGGACACATCGATCTCGACGCCGGTGTTCACCGGTCAGCGCGATCCAGCCGAGCCCCGGTTCGGACACACGTCCGCAAATCTCTTCGCCTCGCTGCGTGCCCGCGAGTACGCCCGGCTCGATCGTGATGGCCAAGTCTATCTAGACTACACCGGCGGCGGAGTCTATGCCGAGTCGCAGCTACGGCGGCATCACGCGCTGCTCGAGCGCGGCGTATTCGGCAATCCGCACTCGCTCAATCCCACCTCGCTCAAGTCCACGGAGCTGGTCGAGCACGCGCGACTGCGGATTCTGCAGTTCTTCAATGCCTCGCCCAGCGAATACGTCGCGATCTTCACCCACAACGCATCGACGGCGTTGAAGCTGGTCGGCGAGTCCTATCCGTTCAGGCGCGGCGGCCGTGTCGTGATGACCTACGACAACCACAACTCGGTCAATGGGCTGCGCGAGTACGCGCGCCGCGCCGGTTCACGCACCTGCTACATCCCGGTGGTGCCGCCGATCCTGCGGGTCGACGCCGAGCGCCTGGAGGACGAGCTGAGTCGACCCGGCCGCGGCTCCAACCTGTTTGCATTCCCCGCTCAATCCAATTTCTCCGGCGTGCAGCATTCGCTGTCCTACATCGAACGCGCCCATGCGCTGGGGTGGGACGTGGTTCTGGATTGCGCATCGTTCGCGCCCACCAATCGTCTGGATCTGTCACTCCACAAGCCGGACTTCGTGCCGCTGTCGTTCTACAAGATGTTCGGCTATCCCACGGGTCTCGGCTGCCTGCTCGCACGCCGCGCCGCGATCGAGAAATTGCGTCGACCCTGGTTTGCGGGCGGCACGGTGTGGGGTGTGTCCGTGGTGAAAGATTTCCATTACATGCTCGAGGGCCCTCCGGCGTTCGAGGATGGCACGGTCGACTACCTGGGAATTCCCGCGATCCAGTATGGTCTCGACCTGCTGTCGGCCGTGGGAATGGAGCACGTGCACGACCATGTGATGCAACTCACCGGCCTGTTGTTAGACCGGCTGCTCGAGTTGCGGCACCGGAACGGCGCGCCGCTGATCGATATCTACGGTCCGCGCAATTGCGACGGGCGCGGCGCGTCCGTTGCGCTGAATTTCCTGGATCCCCAGGGCGTGCCCATCGACGAACGTGTCATCGAATGCGCGGCGCTCCGCTGCAACATTTCGGTACGGGTCGGCTGCTTCTGCAATCCGGGCGGATTCGAGGGCGCCTGGGAGTTGACACCGGCAAAGTACAAGGCCTTCCGGCCGAAACTCGGCACGATGCTCCGGGTCATGCTGGGGCGCGAGAAATTCTGCCCGCCGACCATGCAGGACTACGTCGACAAGTTGAAGCTGCCGAATGCCGGAGCGATCCGCGTGTCGCTGGGCATCGCCAGCAATGCCGCCGACGTCCAGGCCTTCGTCGAGTTCGCGCGCACCTTCCTGGACACGGTGCCCGACACCTCGAATTTGCGGCCGCGCTTGGGATGTTAGCGCTGTCATGATCAACGCAACTGTGCAATTTTCGGTCGATCGCCCGCGTCTGACGCTGGTCCTCGTGCTCCTCGTGACGCTGGGACTCGGTGCGTTCCTGCCGAGGATCACCCTCGACACCGACCCCAAGGACATGCTCGCGGCCGACGCCCCGGTGCGCATCGCCAACGCGCGCATCGAACAGCAGTTCGCGTTGCCACCGAACATGATCGTCGTCGGCATCACCCGCACGGCTGCCGCGGGGGTGTTCGAGCCCGCCACGCTCGGGCGGATCCACGCGTTGACATCCGCCATCAGCGCGATCGAAGGCGTCGCCGGACGCGACGTCGCCAGTCTCGTCACGACTAACAACGTGGTTGCGGGCGGCACGGGGGACCTGCAGATCCGCCCGGCCCTGCGCGCCCCGCCCGCCAGCGCTGCCGAGGCCGCGGCGATCCGCGCGGAAGTGTTTGCCAATCCCCTCTTCGTCGAACGTTTCGTTTCGCGCGACGGCACGACGAGCGCGATCTACGTGCCCCTCGAGGCCGGCGCGGATGGCAGTGCGGTGGCGACTCGGATCCGCGCCGCCATTGCGCAACTGGCGATGCCCGAAGAGGTGCATCTTGCCGGAGATCCGATCGTCAGCGAGACGCTGGCGATCGAGGTGTTCCGCCAGCTCGGCATCTTCTCTCCGCTCGCCGGCGTGCTGATGTTCATCGTCCTGTTCGTCATGTTCCGCAACCTTCCGATGGTGATGCTGGTCATGGTGATCGCGATGATCAGCACCGTGTGGGCGATGGGGCTGCACATCGCGCTCGGGTTCACCGTTCATCTCATGGGCGCGATGATTCCGGTGTTCCTGATGGCGATCGCGACGGACTCCATCCACATCTTCAACGAGCTGCAGTTCCAGCTCCGCGGCGGCACATCGAAGCGCGCTGCGATTCTCGACACCATGGCAACCGTGGGACGCCCGGTGATCTTCTCCGATCTAACCACCGCGGCCGGCTTCGCGGCGCTCGCGACCATCGATTTTCCGGCCATCCGCATGTTCGGCATCTTCGTGGGCGTGGGCACGCTCGCGATCCTGGTGCTGAGCTTCACGCTGGTGCCGGCACTGCTGTCCCTGACCAACGAGCGGCGGATACGCGCACACGCCGCCAGACCCGAGAGCAACACGCCCAACCGCTGGCTCGCCGCGCTCGGCCGCTTCGCGGTGGCGCGCAGCCGCGCCATCGGCGTGAGCGCTGTGCTGCTGCTCGTGGTGGCGGGGTTCGGTGCCCTGCAGCTGCGGGTCAACAACAACATGGTGGAGTGGTTCCGCGAGTCGAGCACGGTTCGCAGCGCCGATCGGGCCCTCAACGAGCGGCTCGGCGGCACCTCGCCGGGATACCTGGTGCTCTCCGGACCCGACGGATATTTCCAGCGTCCCGATGGCTTGCGCCTGCTCGAAGCCGTGCAGGCCGAAGTCGCGCGGCAGCCGAATGTCGGCAAGGTGGTGTCGATCGCGGATGTCATCAAGCACACCTATCGCGTGCTGACCAGTCAGCCTGCGGGGCGGATACCGGACGACGAGGATACGGTCGCGCAGGTGCTGCTGGTGTTGAGCTCGGGAGGCAGGCCGCAGGAGATAGACAATCTCATCGACTACGCGCACGGCAAGGTCAACTTGTCAGTCCAGCTCAAGACCTGGGACGTCGACGCGTTCGAGCGGGTGATCGCCGCGGCACGCGAGGTGCCGGCGCGGCTGGGCGTCACCGGCGTGACGGTCGAACCGGGCGGCATGGCGAACTTCAACCTGGTGTGGAACCAGGAAATGCTGGTCGGCATGATGGAGTCGTTCGCATGGGGCCTCGCGATGGTGCTGCTGTTGCTCATGATCGAGTACCGCTCGCTGCTCATCGGCGCCATCGCGTTCATTCCGCTGCTGTTCACCACCGCGATCATCTTTGGCGCGCTCGGGATCATCGGCAAGGACTTCGACATGCCGATCTCGGTGCTCGCGACACTGACGCTCGGGCTCGCCGACGACTTCGCGATCCATTTCGTATCCCGATTGCGCCAGCGGCTCGCGGATCCCGAGTCGGGATCGCTCGACGATGCGTTGCGCTGGACCATTGCGCGCCCCGGCCTCGGCATCATCCGCAACGCGGTCGTGTTCTCGGTCGCCTTCTTCGTCATGGCGTTCTCGGGCTTTGCCCCCTATGTCACGGTGGGCATTCTCATGGCGACCATCATGCTGCTCTCGTCGATCGCAACGCTGGTCATGTTGCCGGCGCTGTTCAAGATGTTTCCGCGCATCATCGGCGCCGAATCCCGCAACTCACGACGACTCGTCCCGGCCCTCGCCATCATCGCCGTGGCGCTGCTCGTGCCAACGGGCGTCCGTGCGCAGGATGCGGAAGACATCGCCCGAAAATCCCAGCTCGCGTTCTACTACCCGGGCAAGGATTTCCGCGCGCAGGTCAACATGAAGCTCACCAACAAAGGTGGTGACGTTCGCGAGCGGCAGTTGACGATGCTGCGCGGAAACTCCGGCGCACCCGGCGGTGACCAGCGATATCTCATCCTGTTCCACAAGCCGCAGGATGTGCGTCGCACGTCATTCCTGGTGTGGAAGTATCCGGAAAAGGACGATGATCGCTGGCTGTTCCTTCCGGCCGTGGATCTGGTGAAACGCATCGCGGCCTCGGACCGCCGCTCCAGCTTCGTCGGCTCGGATTTCACCTACGAGGACATCTCCGGACGCGACCTCTCGGCGGACAGCCGCAGGCTGTTGCGCCGCGAGTCGCTCGATGGCGTCGACTGCTTCGTCATCGAGAGTACGCCCAAGGGTGAGGCAGAATTTGCGCGACGGCTGAGTTGGATAGACAGCGGAACCTTCCTGCCGCGGAAGGAGGAGTACTACGACCGCCATGACCGGTTGTTCAAGCTCTTCAGCAGCGAAGAGATCCAGGTGGTGAAGGGACATCCGACGATGCTCCGTCGCTCCATGCGGGACGTGTCGTCCGGTCATTCGACCGTCGTGGAAATGACCGGTGTCGACTACGATCTCGGCATCGAAGACGACGTCTTCACCGAGCGCTATCTGCGCCGACCACCGGCGCGATGGATTTCTGAGTGATGCGGGCGTGGTGTGCGGGCCTGGCGGCGTTGACGCTGGCCGGCGCACATCCGTCATTCGCACGCGACGACACGCGTGACGAACAAGAAGAAGCCGGCCTCGACCTCGCGTTCCGCGGCTTCGCGCTGGCTGGCTACACGGCACGTCTCGGCGACGAGCGGCCGTCTGGAGCGGACGACCTGATCGTCGCCGAGGAGCGTGTGCGTCTGGAGCTGTCGGCCGAAGCGGCGGCGATGGACGTCGCGGCCCGGATGCAGCTCGACGCGGCGCACGACTGGCTCGATGATCGCGTGCGGCTTCGCGTGCGCGAGGCCTACGTCGACTACCGCGCAGGGCGTTTCGATGTCCGGCTCGGGCGCCAGACGCTCAGCTGGGGCGTCGGCGATTTCGTCTTCATCAACGATGTGTTTCCGAAGGACTATGGCGCCTTCTTCGCCGGCCAGCCCATCGAATACCTGAAAGTGCCCGTGGATGCGCTGCGCACGACGTACAGTGCACCTGCGTTCGCACTCGACCTGGTGGCGATGCCGCGCTTCACCGGCGATGCCCTGCCCCGCCGCGACCGCTACGACTATGCCTTCGATCCATTCGCCGACGTGTCACGGGAGGTCATCCGGCCGCACCGCACGCCTGCGAATACCGAGGCGGCGATGCGCCTGTACGGGTCCGTTCTTTCCACCGACGTGGCGCTGTATGCATTCCGTGGATATTTCCACGCGCCGTCGTTTACCCCGGATGATCCGCTCAATCCGACGCTTCTCGCGGGCACGTATCCGCCACTGTCGGTGTACGGCGCGAGCCTGCAGCGAAACATGTTCGGCGGAGTGCTGGCCCTGGAAGCCGGCTACTACGATTCTCGTGAACAGCGCTCCACGAATCCACTGCTGCCGGGCTCCTTCACCAAGGCGCTGGTCGGCTTTCAGCGGGAATTGCGCACCGATTTCACCGTCGGTGTGCAGTATGTCGGGCAGTGGCTGCACAGGGATGGCGACGTCCTCAGCCTCCCCGCGGCGTCGCCACGCATCGAGCGCTTCCAACAGACGGCGACCTTGCGCCTGACGAAGCTCCTTCGGCATCAGGCCCTGCGTCTTTCGTTGTTTGCGCTCTGCGGCCTGACGGAGCGGGATCGCTACGTGATTCCGGAGATCGAGTACAAGGTGTCGGACCGTTTCTCGATCGTGGCGGGTGCGAACCTGTTCCACGGCAGGAGTCCATACACGACATTCGGCGTGTTTCGCGGCAACGACAACGTCTACTCGTGGATGCGGCTCACGTTCTAGCCCATCAAATTGGCCAGCGATAACCCTTGATGTCGTATTTGGACAGCAGATATTTGGAGCGCCGCACCGAATTGCTCTGGTTACCGCCGAGCAGCTCGATGTGCGTCTTGGTCGTGGCGAGGTAGAACGCCACGTGGAAGCCCGTCGCCGTCAACTCGTCCGGCTTCGGATTGGGTTCCTTCTTGCGCAGGACCGTGATCGCGCCGACGCGCGGGGTGGTCAGTGCCGTACCCCATTTCAGCCAGCTCTTGGCGGCGGCGCTGTCCGTGCCCTTGCGGCCGGATTGGATCATCACCCAGTTCACGAACGACGAGCACCAGTACGTCTCGTCCGTCCGCGCACGCAGCGTCGTCGTGCTGTGAAACTCTATGATTCGCGGGTTGTGCTGCCCGGGCTTGTCGTTCTCGGTCACGCCGATCTCCGCTTCCGCAATGGCGAACCAGGATCGTGCGACGCCCTGCGCCACCACCGGCGTAGGTGGAGGGGCCGGCTTGACCACCGGCTTCTGGCCGAGCGCGGTCCACGTGAGCGGCCCGACGACGCCATCCGCCGCGAGGCCACGGCTCTTCTGAAAGCGAACCAGCGCGTCGTGGCTCTTTTGGCCGAAGTCCCCATCGACGGTGAGCTGCGGTGACGGGACCAGCTGCGAATTGAGCAGCGTCTGCATGCGCGCCACGTCGGCTCCCTTGCTTCCGAGCTTGATCATGGAACTCCTCTTGTCGGCTGATGGGTGGGGCGATCACTCTTCTAGATAGGCCGAAACCCAGCGCCAGCGCTCGCCCGACTTCTCGAAATCGAGCGGCCCGGCGGAGAAGTGCGTGGCATCGGCCGGCACCGGCGTGAACTGACCGCCGCCCACGGCGATCGGCGGCAGGTCCGCATGGCGCGCGACGAACGCGCTCACGGTTTCGGGCTGCGCGCCCAGGCCGGTGTCCTGCGCGAGAATCTTCGGCAGCAGTGCCGCGAACGCCACCTCATCGTGCGGCACCTCGGGATCGCCATCGGACACGCCGCGCGTGACGAAGGGGAAGCGCGCCATGGCCTGCATGGCCGCAGGGTTGTTAGCGGCCACCGCGGCGCGGAAGTCGGTCCAGAACTGTTGCGCGGTCTGGGGCATGGTCGCGGCCTGTGCCACCGGCACATCGGGCGGCGGCATGGCGGCAGGGGCGGCAGGGGCGGCAGGCGTCGAATTCCGCTCACCGCAGGCGGCGAGCAATAGCGTGAGCAGCAGGAGTCCGGTGAGTTTCATGGCGAATCCGTTCGAGCAAATGAGGGGGCGCTGAGAATACCTGCGTGTTGGAGGGTTCTGTGACGGGACGAGTCCATTCGCCGTGTTGTTCATGAGTCTCGCGACGAGGCGGCAAGGTTCCGCGCCCGGTGTGGCACCGTATTTCAATCGGTCGGGGGACTTCGCCAAGCTGGCGAGCGTCATTCGAATCGCATCCAAACGGGCCGACGACCCGGTACGGGACATTCCGGGCATGTGCGTGCAAGGGAAGTCCTGGTGTATTCCGCTCTTACCCCGCCTCGCTCAGATTTCTTCCAGCTATCCGTCACGCGAGGACAGAGCGGGAGGGGTACTAGCTACCGTGGCGTGTCCGGCGTAACCAGCGGGCCCAGCTCAAATGTCCGAAATGACCGTCCGTCTCAGCTTCCCCAGCCCGGCCGTCCAACCTTCGCACTTCGCGGACGATTAGTCAGCGAACGAACGACGAATGCCAGCGGTTATTAGCCGGCAATCGTATCGTTTGCACCATGAGCGGCGGCACAGCGAAGTTTGCGACAACTCCGTCACGGCGAGCTTCATCGCCAGCTTGAAGAAGGAACGCGCCCACCGATGCAACTACGCGCAAGGGACGAAGCCAGAGCCGATCAATTCGATTCCGTCGCGCGCCTCTACTACCAGCGCGGCGTCACTCGACAATCAGCTACACGCGCCTCGCAGGCGTACGATGCATCGGTGGTTCTCCGTTAGAAACGTGACAGGAAAAGCTTGAGAATTCCAGATTCGGCGAAACGCTCACACCGCCGTGATGCCAAGGACATCGCCGCTGGCGGGCACCAAGACCCAGGGCTGGGTCAACGTTGGCCGCGAGTACAACTGATGGTCCATGCCAATGCCGATGATCGATCCATTCCGCAACGCCGTCACGCCGAGCACATCGCCACTACCAGGCACCAAGACCCAAGGTTGGGTCAAGCCTGGTCGGGTGTACAACTTGTGGTCCATGCCAATGCCGATGATCGTTCCGTTCGGCAATGCTGTCACCCCAAGGACATCGCCGCTGCCAGGCACCAACACCCAGGGTTGGTTCAAACTTGGTCGGGTGTACAACTTGTGGTCCATGCCAATGCCGATGATGGTTCCATTCGTCAAGGTCGTCACTCCAAGCACATCGCCGCTTCCAGGCACCAAAACCCAGGGCTGAGCCAAGGTCGGCCGTGTATACAACTTGTGGTCCATGCCAATGCCAATGATGGTTCCATTCGGCATGGTCGTCACCCCAAGCACGTCGCCGCTGCCAGGAACCCAGACCCAGGCTTCAGTCAACGATCGCCGCGTGTACAACTGGTGGTTCATGCCAATGCCAATGATCGCCGTCACTGCAGGTTGGTAACCTGGATTCTGTGCCGCATACACGGCGGCCAGTTCCGGAGGAAGATCAGCCGCGGATGAATACTCGACAATCTGTCGAGAACCCATGTATCCAAGAGTCGCATCGTATAGTCGGAATTCATGACCGACTGTTACGTTGCCTGTTACGAACCTCCGCTGCCAGCTGGATGTGATGACCGTGAGTTTCCCAGCCTTGAGATTGATGGTCTGTTCTTCGGTGTAGGAAGTAGCAGTGCTAACCTGGACGTTCAATCGATCCGCTATCGTGTGCTCAATCTTGTTGATGACTTTGCTGGATATCGATCCAGAAACATTGACGCCAACTTTGACATCACCTGGCTTTACTTCCCCGGTGACCTGGGCACCAACTTGTGCGCCGGTTTCATTTGATGCCGAGCTGTTGACGGTTGCCTGATGGTCAGTTGAGTTGGAAGTGGTTCGGCTAAACGACGAGGTTATCTTGATCGTCGTGTCTGTCGAGGCAGCAGAGAAAAACTGCACGACTGCGCCAGAAAACTCGAACTTGAAGCCCGGATCTACTACTACAACGGCGACACTCACTACGTCATCGACGATGCCGGCATCCGTGACGATCAGTTCGTCGTCATTTCGATAGGGACGACCGGGATAACCGCCAGGTTCCAGAAATGGACCAAAGCCGTCACCGCGCTTGACCTCCATTTGAAAGAAGTCAGTCGGATTCTTGTAGTCCACTGATTGACCGTTTGATAGAAATCCTTGACGCAGTCCGGTGATATATACGGTATCGCCGAGATTGAATGTTCGCCAGAATAGCCGTCCGGCACTCCAGTTTGATGTGAGCTTCATAGTTAGATCCTCGTAGTTGGTAGATCGCCAAGAGAACTGAGTTGCGTGTGATCAATTGCGAGGACTGGCCCGCGCGTACCGCTTGATGCTGCATGTTGCCCTGCTCGCCAGTCTCGATCCCTGCGGCCACTATCGAGTTTCTCGATGGTCTTGT
>JBIOZI010000336.1:0-9445 GCA_044871085.1 Steroidobacteraceae bacterium
TCTATATCCCGGCGCAATACCGGCATGGCACCCGGGCGCCGTTCATCGTGACGCACGACGGCCCGAAGCTCGGTGACGCGGACCCGACGCTGACCCACACGCTCGACAACCTGATCGCGCAAAAACGCATTCCGGCGCTGATCGCGATCTCCATCCAGAACGGCGGCGGCGATGCGCAGGGCAGCGAGCGCGGTCTCGAATACGACACGCTGTCGGGCACGTTCGCCGAGTTCATCCAGAAGGAAGTGCTGCCGCGCGTCGAGAAGAGCTACCGCGTCAAGCTCAGCCGCGACCCCGACGCGCGTGCCGCCATGGGCTGCAGCTCGGGCGCGGCCGCCGCGTTTTCGATGGCGTGGTTCCACCCCGAGTGGTACCACCGCATCGTCAGCTACTACGGCACGTTCTTGAACCAGCAGTGGCCGTTCAATCCCGAGACACCGGGCGGCGCCTGGAATTACCACGACACGCTGATTCCCAACCACCCCGCCAAACCCATCCGCATCTGGATGCACGTCGGCGACCGCGACCTCTACAACCCCAACGTGATGCGCGACGGCATGCACGACTGGGTCGAGGCCAATCACCGCATGGCCACGGCGCTGCAGGCGAAGGGCTATCACTATCAATACGTGTTCGCGCTCGCTTCGGGGCATTGCGACAAGCGGGTGCGCGAGCAGACGCTGCCGCAGGCGCTCGAGTGGGTGTGGCAGGGCTACCGCTGATGGGAGCGGATGGTACCGGGAAGGATCGTGCGCGAGCGCACGTCGACCCGGTACCACCCTCACTCCCGCTCAACCCCCGTTCCCTGTAACTAGAATTCCCACTCGAACGACGCGAACCACTCGCGCGGACGTGAATACGCTATTTCCGCGTAGCCGCTGCCGGTGGTGAGCGAGGAATTGCCGGCGATCGGATATACCTCGTCGGTGGCGTTGTTGAGGCCGAGGTTCACCTTCCAGTGCGAGTCATTTCCGCTCAGCTGCACGAGCGCGTTCACGGTGGTGATGTCGTCGAGCTGGGCGATCTCGGGCGTGTTGGTCGCGTCGAAGAAAGTCTCCGCCTGGTACGACACGTCGACGCGCGGCTGGATGGCCAGGCTGCCCGCGTGCGCGGTGTACGCGATGCCGAGGTGGCCCTGCCACTCCGGCGCGAACGGCAGGCGATTGCCCGCCTGCAGGCCCGGCGGCAGCACCGCCAGCGAGATGTTGGCCAGGCTGTCGATGGTGGCATCGAGCCAGCCGACGCTGGTTTCGATGCGCAGCGCGTCCGTGGGCGCCCAGGTGAGCTCCGCTTCGGCACCGTCGATGCTCGCCTCGCCCGCGTTCGTGATGAACGGCGCGACGCCGGCCGGCGCCGGACCGCGATAGGTGATCTGCATGTCGGTGTAGTCGGAGGTGAACGCCGCGAGGTTCAGGCGCAGCGTGTCGCTGGCGAGATCGAGCTTCGCGCCGACTTCGATGGTCTGCGCTTCCTCCTGCTGGAACTCCTGCAATGCCGCCTGCTGCGGCGCCGTCAGCACCGCGTTGAAGTGGCTGTTCCAGCCGCCGCCCTTGAAGCCCTCTGAGTAGCTGACATAGGTCATGACGCGGTCGGTCCACTCCACGGCGAACGACCCGGACGGCGTGAACGAGGTGAACGTGTCGCGATACCACTGCACCGGTACCTGCTTCACGTTGGGCGCCGAGTAGTCGAACTGATCGGGGAACGAGCCCTTCTTGTCCTCGGTGTAGCGCCCGCCCATGGTGAGCGCGTACTTGTCGGCGAACTTGTAGGTCCACTGCGTGAACGCGGCCCAGCTCGAGTTCTCGACGTCGTTGTTGTCGCTGTCGTGCTGCACGCCGGGTGGCGGCGGATTCAGGAACACGTCGGCGATGTCCTCGGAGGTCTGCTCGAAATAGTACAGGCCGACCACGCCGAGTAGTTTGTCGGTCTGGTAGGTGAGCTGCAGCTCCTGGCTGAGCTGGTCGCCCTGCACGTCATAGAGCGTGTGCAGGATGGTGAGCGGCGTGTTGTCGGCATCGCGCGCGCCGGTCCAGCGAATGTCCCGGAAGGCGCTGATCGACTTGACCTGCAATGCGTCGTTGAAGTCGTACGCGATTTTCAGCGACGCGCCCCAGTTGTCGAGCGTGCTGAACAGCGGCAGCGTGCCGCTGTTGCTGTAGTGGCCACGCGCCTGGAAATCGTTGGCGCAGCGCGGGTCGTTGGTCATGGGCACCGGCCCGGAGGTCGGGAATACGACACCCGGGCAGCCCGCGTCCTGGCTCGCCACGCGCGGGAAGGTCGCGGCTTCGTTCATGGCCGCGAAAACCAGCGGGCTGCCGTTCTCGTCGGCCGTCGTGTAGTCGGCGTTGAACGTCAGGCTCAGGTGCTCGCCGGGTTTCCACACCCACTTGGTCGCGGCGGAGAGCGAATCCGTGTCGCCGAGGTCGGTGCCGTCGGGACGGATGACATAGCCGTCCTGCTTGCGCCTGGCGACCGAGAACCGCGTCAGCAGCGAATCCGAGAAGGGCACGTCGAGCGCGACGAAGGCGTCGATCAAACTATCGGCCCCGGTTTCGGCGCGCAGCCTGCCGCCGAACTCATCGCCGGGCTCCCGGGTGGTGATCAGCACCGCGCCGCCGATGGTGTTGCGTCCGAACAGGGTGCCCTGCGGTCCGCGCAGCACCTGGATGTTCTCGATGTCACGCAGGGCCATCGAGGCGCCGACCGCGTTGCCGATGTACACCTCGTCGACGTACAGCCCGACTCCGGGATCGACGGTGGACGTGGGATCCGTCTGCCCGATGCCGCGGATGAACACCTGGGAAGAGGAGTTGTTGCCCGCGAGCGGCGCGTTGTTGGCGAATTGCAGGTTGGGCACGACCTGGTCCAGCACCGTGGTGTTGAACACCTGCCGGTCCTCGAGCGCGATGCCGCTGAGCACGGTCACGGCGATCGGCGTCTGCTGCAGGTTTTCCTCCACCTTGCGCGCGGTGACGATCACCTCTTCCAGGCCTTGTGGCTCTTCCGCGGGTTGTTGGGCCATCGCGGCCGGTGTCATCGTGAGGCCTGTGGCCAGCGCTCCGGCGGAGGCGAGCGTTTTGCGCAGCGCCGCGGCAATGGGCTTGAGATTCATGTTTCCCCCAACTGACTAGTGGATGATGCAAAACCGGGCTGTTCGAGAATGAGATGCCCCACCGCGGTGTTCGAGGCGGGAACGTGATAAAAGCGATGCACTTCACGGACCGCGGCATCGAGCGCGCCGCGCATGATGAGCCACATGACCAGCTCGATTCCTTCCGAGCCCGCCTCGCGCAGGTATTGATCGCGCGCAATGTGCGTGAGCGCCTCCGGGTCGCGCACCAGCAGGTCGAGGAAGCGCTGGTCGAAATCCCGGTTGATGAGCCCGGCGCGCGGTCCCTGGAGCTGGTGGCTCATGCCGCCCGTGCCCCAGACCTGCACGTCGAGATCCTGCGGAAACGACTCGACCGCGCGGCGCAGCGCCTGGCCGAGTAGATAGCAGCGGCGACCCGAGGGCGGCGGGAACTGCACCACGTTCACCGCGAACGGAATGATGCGGCAGGGCCAGGCCTCGGGCTGGCCGAACATCAACGACAGCGGCACGGTGAGCCCGTGGTCGACGGTCATGCGGTTGATGATCGTCAGGTCGAAATCGTCCTGGATCAGGCTCTCGGCGAGGTGTCCCGCGAGCTCGGCGTGGCCGCGCACCACCGGCACCGGCCGCGGGCCCCAGCCCTCGTCGGTGGGCGCGAACTCCTCGGCGCAGCCGATCGCGAAGGTGGGAATGATCTCGAGGCTGAACGCCGAGGCGTGGTCGTTGTACACCAGGAAGACGACGTCGGGCGTGTTCGCGGCCATCCAGCGCTTGGAGAAATCGAAGCCGCGAAACACCGGTGCCCAGTACGGATCCCGCGTCTTGCCGAGGTCGATGGCCGCGCCGATGGCCGGCACGTGCGAGCAGCTGATGCCGGCGGTGATGCGCGCCATCAGCCGTCCACCTTCTTCGTATCCTTTTCTATCCCGGGCGCCTCGTACGGCCGGCCGCCCGCGAGCATCATGCGCGCGTAATCTTCCTGGCTCATGCCGGTCATGAGCGCCGCGGCGTACTGAAAGCTCTTGCCGTCGGTGGCGAAGATCTTCGCGAGGAAATACACGTTGCCGCCGAGAGCCAGCATGCGGTTGTAGTCGCGCGCCAGGACGGCCAGCTTCTGTTCCTCGGTCATGGGCCACTCATCGAGATACGCCCGCTGGTCGGCGAGGAAGCGCGCACGGTTCTCCGCTTTCATCAGCGACATGCAGAACATGTTGAGGTGATAGCCCTTGCGCGACTGCTCGGCGTCGAAAACCGTGGTGCCGGGAATGTCCGCGTAGGATTTGCGCACGTCACCGGCTCCAGTACAGGCGCATCGGGTTGTCGACCAGCAAGGCGCGCTGCAACGCCGGCGACGGCGCGATGTGCGGCAGCAGGTCCACCAGCTGGCCGTCGTCGGGCACGTGAGATTTCATGTTCGGGTGCGGCCAGTCCGTGCCCCAGAGCACGCGGTCGGGGAAGCTCTCGACCACGTGGCGCGCGAACGGCACGAAGTCCGGGTAGTTTGGCGGGCCCGCGATGGACAACCGCTCCGCGCCGCTGACCTTCGACCAGACGTGCGCGTGCTCGCGCATGAGGCCGATGAACTGCGCGAACGGGCCCCCGGTAATGGGCTGCGTGACGTCGGGCCGGCCCATGTGATCGACGACGACCACCGTGGGAAGCGCCGCGAGGAAATCACGCAGCCGCGGCAGGTCCGGCGCCTCGAAGTACACCACCACGTGCCAGCCGAGCGGCGCGATGCGCCGGGCGATCGAGGCCACGACGTCGAGCGATGCGGACTCGCCCAGCCGCTTGACGAACGTGAAGCGCACGCCGCGTACGCCGTCCGTGTGCAGCTGACGCAGCTCGGCGTCCGTGACCTCGCCGGTGACGGTGGCGACGCCGCGCGCGCGCTCGCCGGCGGCCCGCAGCGCGTCCGTGAGTGCGCGGTTGTCGGCGCCGTGGCAGGTGCCCTGCACGATGACCGTGCGCTCGAAGCCCAGGAAATCGCGCAGCGCCCACAGCTCTTTCTTCGGCGCGTCCGCCGGCGTGTACGCGCGGCCCGCCGCGTACGGAAACACCTCGCCGGGGCCGAACACGTGGCAGTGCGCGTCCACCGCCCCGGGAGGTAGTTTGAACGTCGGCGCGTGCGGCCGCGGATGGAAGCCGAGCCAGCCCGGATCGGCGCGGAAGGCGTTCATCGGCCCGCCGCCTTCAGCAGCGCATCGAGCCGCGGATAGACGCGGCGCGCGTTGAGCTCGAAGACCTGGCGCTTCACGGAGGGTGGCATCACCAGCGCGTCGATGTAGCGCTTGGTGTCGTCGAATGCGAAGCCGGTGGCCGGGTCGAGGCCGCGGACCGCGCCGAGCATTTCCGAGCCGAACAGGATGTTCTCGACATCGATGACCTTCACGAGCAGGTCGATGCCCGGCTGGTGATACACGCAGGTGTCGAAGAAGACATTTTGCATGACGTGACTCGCCAGCGTCGGACGGTCGAGCATGGCGGCGAGGCCGCGATAACGGCCCCAATGGTACGGCACCGCCCCGCCGCCGTGCGGGATTACGAAGCGCAGCGTCGGGAAATCCCTGAACAAATCGCCCTGGATGAGCTGCATGAATGCCGTGGTGTCGGCGTTGATGTAGTGAGCCCCGGTGGCGTGGAAGTTAGGGTTGCACGAAGCCGAGACGTGGATCATCGCCGGAACGTCGAGATCGACGAGCTTCTCGTAGAACGGATACCAGTGCCGGTCGATGAGCGGCGGCGCGGTCCAGTGTCCCCCCGAAGGGTCCGGATTGAGATTGCAGCCGACGAATCCCAGCTCGCGCACGCAGCGTTCGAGCTCGCCGATGGAATTCGCGATCGGCACGCCCGGCGACTGCGGCAACTGGCACACGCCCACGAAGTTCTGTGGATAGAGGTCGACGACGCGCTTGATGAGGTCGTTGCAGGCGCGCGTCCACGCCAGCGACACCGCCTCGTCGCCCTGGTGATGCGCCATCGCCGACGCGCGCGGCGAGAACAGCGTGATGTCGGCGCCGCGCTCGCGCTGCAGGCGCAGTTGATTCTTCTCCAGCGTCTCGCGGATCTCGTCATCGCTCACGCGGCCAGGCGCAGGCACCGGCAGCGTCGGATTCTTGACGCGTGCGAGCTGTGCATCGCGGAAGGTCTGATGCGCGGCCGGCGCGGTGGTGTAGTGCCCGTGGCAATCGATGATCAGCATGATCCCGGGCTCCATACCTGCGCGGGCACGAACACCTCGCCGCGCATCAGCTTGCGCGCGGTTCGCAGCAGCGTGGCGCGCCCCACCGTGCCGTCCTGCCGCATTTCGACGTCGACCGTGAAGAACCCGCTCGGATGCTCGATCTCGACGCGCGCGTCATCGACGCGCGCCACCTGCGCCGCGATGGAGCCGGTGATGGCGCAGGCCGTGGCCACGCTCACCGCCCCGAGTACCCCGATGGCCTCGTGGACGCGATGTGGAATGAACGTGGCGGTGGCGATGGAGCCGCCGCGCCGCGGCGCGCTGACGAGGCACACCTTGGGCACGGTCTTGCGCGCGACATCGCCGAGGTTCATGCGCGGCCCGAGCGCGAGCCGCAGGCGCTCGACACGCGCACGCACGGCCTCGTTGGCCTCGAGGTCCGCCGGCCGCTCGCCGCCGCTCACGCCCAGGTCCGCGGCGCGCACGATGATGACGGGCATGCCGTTGTCGATGCAGGTCACCTCGAGGCCATCGACGGTGTCGCGGGCGGAGCCGGTCGGCAGCAGCGCGCCGCAGCTCGACCCCGCGGCATCGAGGAATTCGAGCGGCACCGGCGCGGCGGTGCCGGGCACGCCATCGATGCGCGCCTCGCCCTCGTATTCCACCGCGCCCCCCGGCGTTTGCACGTGCGCCACGGCCAGGCTGCCGGTGTTGACCATGCGGATGCGCACCGGCGTCACCGCACTCTCCGCGGACACCAGGCCGTTCTCGATGGCCCAGGGCCCGACCCCGGCGAGGATGTTGCCGCAGTTCTGGCCGTCGCTCACTTCGGCCCGGTCCACCACCACCTGCAGGAATAGATAGTCGACCTGCGCGCCCGGTCCGGCGGAGCGCGAGATCAGTGCCACCTTGCTGGTGAGCGGATGGGCGCCGCCGACGCCGTCGATCTGCCGCGGGTCGGGCGAGCCGAATGCCGCCAGCAGCACGCGGTCGCGCAGCGCCCGCCCGGACGGCAGGTCGCCGGCGTGGAAAAACAGTCCCTTCGAGGTTCCGCCGCGCATCAGGGTGCAGGGAATGCCGGTGAGCACGGGCTAACTTCCCGGCCCCGGGTCTTCATAAACGAGGCCTTTCGCGGCCAGCCGCGCCCGCATGTCGTACAGGTCGAGTCCGAGCTCGCCCGCGGCCAGCCGGGCACGCACGCGCGTTTCCTTCTCCTCGCGTGCCCGCGCGGCTTCGGCCACCGCCGGCGCGTGCGCACGGGGAACGACGCACACACCGTCGTCGTCGGCGACGATGACGTCGCCCGGCTGCACGATCTGTCCGGCGCAGACGATGGGCACGTTGACGCTGCCCAGCGTCTCCTTGACGGTGCCGCGCGCCGAGACGTAGCGCGACCACACGGGGAATTTCATCAGTGTCAGCGCCTGCACGTCGCGCACGCCGGCGTCGATGACCAGCCCGCGCACGCCGCGCGCCGCCAGCGAGGCGGCGAGCAGGTCGCCGAAGTAGCCGCAGTCGCTGGGCGACGTGGGTGCCACCACCAGCACATCGCCGGCACGGCACTGCTCGACCGCGACGTGGATCATCCAGTTGTCGCCCGGCGGCACGCTGACGGTCACCGCGCATCCCGCGAGCCGCGCCCCGCCATAAATCGGACGCATATAGGGCGCCATGACGCCGGTGCGGCCCTGGGCCTCGTGCACCGTCGCCACGCCGGCCGCGGCCAGCGCCTCGACGGCGCGCGGCTCCGCGCGCACCTCGGTGCGCACTACGGTCGACATGAAGATTCCCACCCTCGCATGTGCGGCCATTGTCCGCCCGCGGCGCGGCCGGCGGCCAATCACAAAAGCGTCACGGCCATAAGGAATGGCTATAGGTGTTACGATTGCGCCATGCGCGCCAATCTGCGGCACATGCATGTTTTCCGGGAGGTTGCGCGCCTCGGCAGCGTCAGCGCCGCGGCGCGGCAGGTGCACGTGTCGCAGCCGGCGGTCACACAGGCCATCGCCGGCCTCGAGCGTCTGTTTGGCGCGCCGCTGCTGGTCCGCAGCAGCACCGGCGTGGCGCTGACGCGCGCCGGTGCGGTCTGCCGCGTGCGCATCGAGCGGCTGTTCGGCCAGCTGCGGGAAGCGGTGGCCGAAACCGCGCGTACCGCGGGCGGCGAGCGCGCCGGAGAGCGCGCAGCGGACGTCACCCGGCTCATCCGCTCGGCGCAGCTCGACGCGCTCGGCGCCGTGGTCGAGCACGGCAGTTTCTCGGACGCCGCGCGCGCCCGCCGCCTGTCGCAACCCAGCATCCATCGTGCCGCGCGCGCGCTCCAGCGGCACCTCGGCATTCCGCTGTTCGAGAAGACGAGCTTCGGCATCACGCCGACACGCGAGGCCGAGAAGCTCGCGCGCCGCGCGCGCCTGGCATTCGCCGAGATCGAGCAGGCGCGCGCCGAGGTGCATGCGCTGAGCGGCGGTGAGTCGGGCCGCAGCGTCATCGGCGCCCTGCCCCTGGCACGCAGCTATCTACTGCCGCGCGCCTTGCTGGAATTCACCCAGGAGCATCCGCGGCACGGCGTGGCCATCATCGAGGGCACGTACGAGCACCTGCTCTCCGGCCTGCGCTCGGGTGAGGCCGACCTGCTGATCGGCGCGCTGCGCGATCCTGCGCCGGCGCCGGACGTATCCCAGGAGCACCTGTTCGACGACCCGCTGGCGCTCATCGTGCGCGCCCAGCATCCGCTGGCGCGCCGCACACGCCTCAGCGCCGCCGCGCTGCGCCGTTATCAGTGGATCGCGCCGCGCACCGGCTCACCGCTGCGCGTGCATTTCGACGCGCTCATCGCCTCCGCGGAGCTGCCGAGCCCGCCCATCGAATGCGCGTCGCTGGCGGCGGCCCGCTCGTTCCTGCTCGAGAGCGACCGCATCATGCTGATGTCCGCCCACCAGATTCATTACGAGCTCGAAGCGGGTCTGCTCGTGGCGCTGCCGCATCCGGCGGGCCGCGTCCTGCGGCCGATCGGCCTCACGATGCGCCGCGGCTGGCATCCGACCAGCACGCAGCAGCGGCTGCTGGAGATCCTGCGCAGCCGCGCGCGCGCCGCCGCGGCGGCACACGCCGCGCGTCCGGCGCGCTCCTGACACATTGGGCTCCGCAAAAACGCGGCCGCCGCGCTGGTG
>JBIOZI010000337.1:0-13087 GCA_044871085.1 Steroidobacteraceae bacterium
CCTGGTCGTGGCCGCCGTCAGCCCCACCTTGTTCGCCGAAGCCCCGGGCACGGTCACCTATAAGGTGCGCGCCGGCGATGTCGTGAAGGCCGGCGACACACTGGGTATCGTCGAGAGCGCGGCCCTCACCAATGAATACGATCGCGAGCGCGCCGGGCTCGCGAGCGTCGAGGCCACGCTCAACCGCCAGACCATCGAGGTACGGCGCACGATCCTCAAGGGCAGCCAGGACGCAGACCTGGCCAAGGTGCAGATCACGGCGGCCGAGCGCGAGTACAAGCGCGCCGAAGAGGCCTGGACCATCCACGTGATTCCCGAGCGGGACTTCCTGCGCGCCCGCGACGACCTCGACACCGCCAAGCTGAACTTCGCCCATGCCGTGGCCACCGCGAACCTCGAGAAGGACAGCCTGGAGCTCGAGCTGCGCAGCCAGCGCGCGCAACGCGACGCGCAGGCGCTGCTGGTGTCACGGCTGCGCCAGCGTGTCGCCGCCCTGACGCTCGCATCACCCGTGGACGGCATCGTCGCGACGCTGGCGCAGGCCGAGCGCGCGCAGGTGGCCGAGAACGCACCGCTCGTGACCGTGGTCGACCTGTCGGCGCTCGAGATCGAATTCCAGGTGGCGGAGAGCTATGCCAACGAGATCCGCCCCGGCATGAATGCCGAGATCACGCTCGACGGCCGCAAGCTCACGGGCGCGGTCGC
Source organism: Steroidobacteraceae bacterium (assembly GCA_044871085.1). Classification (GTDB taxonomy): domain Bacteria; phylum Pseudomonadota; class Gammaproteobacteria; order Steroidobacterales; family Steroidobacteraceae; genus CADEED01. Next base: position 706 of record JBIOZI010000337.1, read on the forward strand.
CGGCATCTCCCCCGACGTGCGCAATTCGCAGGTGACGGGCCGGGTGCGCTTCGTCGAGCAGCCGAAGGGCCTGCGCCAGAATCAACGCGCGGCCGTGCGCATCGTGCTCGATGAGCGCGGCGACGTGCTCAAGGTGGCGCGCAGCCCCTTCCAGGATTCCGACACGCGCTTCGCGTACGTGGTGCGCGACGACTCCGCCGTGCGCGTGCCGGTCGAGTTCGGCGCCGCCGCGATCGGTGAGATCGAAATACGCAGCGGCCTCGCCGTCGGCGACGTGCTGGTGCTCTCGGACATGCGCGATTTCAAGGACGCCCCCAGCGTCCACATAAGCAACTAACGAGGATCCCCATGCTCTCCATGACGAACGTCAGCAAGGTCTTTCGCACCGATCTCATCGAGACGCACGCGTTGCGCGACTTCTCGCTGGACGTGAAAGCGGGCGAGTTCCTGGCGGTGACCGGGCCGTCGGGGTCGGGCAAGACCACGTTCCTCAACATCGCCGGGCTGCTCGAGGGCTATGACACCGGCAGCTACAAGCTCGACGACATCGAGGTGACGTCCCTGTCCGATGACGCGCGCTCGCGCCTGCGCAACGAGAAGATCGGCTTCATCTTCCAGAGCTTCAACCTCATGCCGGACCTCAACGTCTACGACAACGTCGACGTGCCGCTGCGGTACCGCCGCATGAAAGCCGGCGAGCGCGATCGGCGCATCCAGAATGCGCTGGAGATCGTCGGCCTCGGCGCCCGCATGAAGCACATACCGGCGCAGCTGTCCGGCGGCCAGCAGCAGCGCGTGGCGATCGCACGCGCGATCGCCGGCGACCCCAAGCTGGTGCTCGCCGACGAGCCCACCGGCAACCTCGATTCGCTGATGGCGCGCCAGGTCATGGACCTGCTGGAGAAGATCAACGAAATGGGTACGACCATCATCATGGTCACCCACGACCCCGAGCTCGCGCGGCGTGCGCATCGCAACGTGCAGGTGGTCGACGGGCAGATCTCCGACTTCAGGCCCTACGAGCCGCACGACACGCACGCCGCGGCGCCTCCCGCGGCGGCGCCGGCCCCCACCCTCGCGGGAGGCTGAGATGTTCGCCTACTACCTCGCGCTCGCGCTCGGCAGCTTCAGGCGCAACCCCGGTCTCACGGCCCTCATGGTGTTCGCCATCGCGCTCGGCATCTCGATCTGCATGATCACGCTCACCAGTTATCGCGCCGCGGCGCGCAACCCCGCCGGCGAGCGCAGCGGCATCCTGTTCGCGCCGTCCATCGACAGCTGGGATCCGGAGCGGGGGTACGAGCAGGATGACAAGTCACTGGCCCCGACCATGCTGACGTACCGCGATGCCCGCGCGCTCTACGCCTCCAACATCCCGGATCGCAAGGTCATCATGTACAAGGCGGGCGGCATCTTCAGCCGCGCCGACAAGGGCATGGAGCCCGAGTACATCTCGACGCGCATGACGACCAAGGATTTCTTCGCGATGTTCGAGGTGCCGTTCTTGTTTGGCAGCGCCTGGGATGCGAAAGCCGACGAGGGCCCGGAACCGGTCGTGGTCCTGTCGAAAGAAACCAACGACAAGGCCTTCAAGGGCGAGAACAGCATCGGCCGCACCGTGCTCTGGCACGACCGCGAGTTTCGCGTCGTGGGGGTGCTCGCCGGCTGGGAGCCGTATCCGAAGTATTTCGACGTGAGCAACGGCTCGTTCACCGACATGGAGGGCGCGTACATCCCGTTCTCCTGGGGCCAGGTGCTCGAGCTCGGCAGTGACGGCAACACCAACTGCTGGAAGACCGAGACCATCGACAGCTACCAGGCCTTCCTCAATTCCGAGTGCATCTGGTTTCACGGCTGGTTCGAGCTGCGCACCGCCGCGCAGCAGCGCCAGTTCCGCACACTGCTCGACAACTACGTCCTCGAGCAGAAGAAGAGCGGCCGCTTCCCACGTCCCCTCAACAACTATCTGTACGACGTGGAGGGCTGGCTGAAGCGCAACAAGGTGGTGGAGGACGACAACAAGGCGATGCTCACGCTCGCATTCGCATTCCTGGTCGTGTGCCTCGTGAACACGGTCGGCCTGCTGCTCGCCAAGTTCCTGAACGCCGCGCCGGCGGCCGGCGTGCGGCGCGCGCTCGGCGCGAGCCGGCGGGACATCTTCTGGCAGCACCTCACCGAGTCCGGCGTCGTGGCGCTGGCCGGAGGCCTGCTGGGCGCGGCGCTGGGGCTCGCCGGTATCTGGGCGCTGCGGGCCTGGTACGGCCAGTTCTCCGACGGGACGCAGCGCTACCTGCCCTTCGACACGATCAATTTCCTGGTCGTCATCGGCATCGCGATGGCCGCCGGTCTGCTCGCCGGTGTTTATCCCGCCTGGCGCATCGGGCGCGCGGCGCCCGCTTCCTACCTCAAGGCTCAATAGCCATGTCCATACGTCCCATCCTCTCGGCCCTGCTGCGCAACCGCGCGGGGGCCACCCTCGTGGCCGTCCAGATCGCGCTCACCCTGGCGATCGTGGTGAACGCCGTGTACGTCACCCACCAGCGCGTGGACAAAGTCGGCCGCCCGACCGGGCTCGACGACCAGAACATTTTTTCGTTCTCGGCGACGGGCTTCGAGAAGGGCTTCGACTTCCCGGCGATGGTGCGCGCCGACCTCGCGCTGCTGCGTCAGATGCCCGGCGTCGTCGACGCCGCGCCCACCTCGCAGGTGCCGTTGTCCGGCAGCGGCAGCTCGAGCGGCTACTTCTCGCTGCCGAACCAGAAGGGCGAACGATCCCCGGCAAACTACTACAACGGCGACGACCACCTGGTCGGCGCGCTCGGCGCCACGCTGTCCGCCGGCACCACGTTCGACCCATCCGCCGTCGAATTCCGCGACAAGGACTCGCAGCGCGCGCAATCCACCGCCATCGTGAGCCAGGGCTTCGCGACCGCGCTGTTCAAGGACGAGAGCGCGCTCGGCAAGACGTTCTACGACGACCAGAGCCAGCCCATGAAGATCGTCGGCGTCATCAAGCACATGCACGGCTCCTGGGTGGGCTGGGACAAGGTCGACCGCGTCATCCTCTTTCCGCAGGTCGGCCCCGGCCCGGGCATCCGCTACCTGGTGCGCACCAGGCCCGGCGAGATCGACCGCATCATGGCGACGACGGAAAGCGCGCTGCGCCAACGCGACCCGAACCGCGTCGTCGGCAAGATGCGCAAGATGTCGGAGGACAAGCAGCGCAGCTACTCGGGCGATTCGTTCATGGCGATCACGCTGCTGGTCGTCACCGGGCTCGTGCTGGTCTTCAGCTCGCTCGGCATATTCGGTCTCGCCACGTTCAACGTGAACACGCGTACCCGCCAGATCGGCACGCGCCGCGCCGTCGGCGCCCGCAGGCGCGACATCGTCAGTTACTTCCTGGCCGAGAACTGGCTGGTCACCTCGAGCGGCGTGCTGGTCGGCTGCTGCCTCGCCCTCGGGGCGGGTTACTGGCTCTCGACGCAGTACGGCATGCCGCGCCTGGAGCTGTACTACCTCGTGGGTGGGGTGGCGGGGCTGTGGGTGCTGGGACAGCTCGCCGCGTGGCAGCCGGCGCTGCGGGCGGCAAAGGTATCCCCGGCCATGGCCACCCGGAACGTCTGAACGCAACGTTTGAAACACCCGGCACAAATATGGAAGCCGCTTGCAACCGCAGGCCGATCTCGAGCGTCTTACGCATGACTTCAGTCACGTCGAACGTCGAGGACCGCCTGGCGCACCGCACCGTACTGGTTGCCGACGATAGCGAGGCCGTGAGAACGGCCTTCCAGGTCCTGTTGTCCCTGCACGGCGCGCGGGTTCTCGGCGCCTCATCTCCGGCCGAGGCCCTCGCGACCGTGCGCTCCCAGGAAGTCGACCTGGTCATCCAGGACATGAACTTCCGGCGCGAGGCCACCTCGGGAGAGGAAGGCATCGCGCTGTTCAAGGAACTGCGCGCGCTGCACCCCGACGTGCCGGTCATCCTGCTCACCGCCTGGACCCACCTGGAAACGGCCGTCGACCTCGTGAAGGCCGGAGCCGCGGATTACATCGCCAAGCCCTGGGACGACGCGCGGCTCCTGACTACCGTGCGCAACCTGCTCGAGCTGCGCGCCGCGGTGGAAGAGAACGCGCACCGGCGCGCGAATCGCGCCGAGGCTCGTGCGCTGCTCGCCGAGCGCTACGACCTCGCGGGCCTGGTATACGAGAGCGAGGCGCTGCACACCGTCGCCTCCATGGCCGCGCAGGTGGCGCATGCCGACGTGCCGGTGCTCATCACGGGCCCGAACGGTGCCGGCAAGGAAGTGCTGGCCGACATCGTGCACGCCAACTCGGCGCGCAAGGGCCAGCCCTACGTCAAGGTGAATGCGGGCGCGCTGCCGGAGCAGCTCATCGAAGCCGAGTTGTTCGGCACCGAGGCCGGCGCGTTCACGGGCGCGAAGGCGCGCGCCGGTCGCTTCGAGGCCGCCGACGGCGGCACGCTCTTCCTCGACGAGATCGGCAACCTGCCGCTCGCGGGCCAGTCGAAGCTGCTGCGCGTGCTGCAGACCGGCGAATACGAACGCCTCGGCAGCAACACCACGCGGCGCGCGAACGTGCGCGTGGTCGCGGCCACGAACCTGCCACTGCGCGACGCCATGCGCGAAGGGCGGTTCCGCGAGGATCTGTACTACCGGCTCTCCGTCATCGAGCTCGCCGTGCCACCGCTCGCGGAGAGGCGCGACGACGTGCTGCCGCTGGCCCGCGCCTTCCTCGCGCCCGGCGCGCGGCTGACCAGCGATGCGGAGCGCGCCCTGTTCCATTACTCCTGGCCGGGAAATGTGCGTGAGCTGCGCAACGTGCTGCAACGCGCTGCCCTGCTCGCGGGCGCCGCGCCCATCAACGCGGCGGCGCTGAATCTCCCGGCCGTTTTACCCGCGCGCTCGGACGAGCCGGTGCTCGACCGGGCCACCATCGAGCGCGTGCTGGCCGAGTGCGGCTATGTCGTCGCACAGGCCGCGCGCCAGCTCGGCATGAGCCGCCAGGCCCTCTATCGCCGCATGGAAAAACTCGGTATCAAGGACTCCCCGGGTCGTTAGGTAACTTCCGAGTCAGATGCGCTGGCGTCATTCCATGGCCGGCTGGGTCGCGCTGTGGCTCGCGGGCCTGGTCCTCGTCACCGTCGCCGTCACCACCGCGGCGCTGCAGTTCATCCAGCCGCGGTGGATCGCCGTGATGCTGGCGGCGCTGGTGCTGGTTCCGACGCTCGCCTGGTGCGCCGCGCGCATCACCGCGCGCTGGAGCCGCACCTCCAGGGCGCTCACCGACGGCCTCGCGAGCCTGCGCGACAGCGACTTCAGCGTGAGCGTGACGCGCACCACCCGGGACGAGATGGGTGAGCTCGTCGCCAGCTACAACCGGCTCGGCGACCTGCTGCGCGTCGAGCGCCAGAGCCTGTATCAACGCGAGCTCATGCTCGACACGGTGATCCAGACCACGCCGCTGGCGCTGGTGCTCACCAACGACGGCGACGCCGTGCTCTACAGCAACACCGCCGCGCGCCAGTTGTTCGCGGCCGGCCGCAAGCTCGAGGGTGAGCGCTTCGCGCGCTACCTGGCCGCCGCGCCGGTGCCGCTGCAGGAAGCCATCCAGCGCGGCGGTGACAATCTCTTCACGCTCGAGCTCGCCGGTGAACCCGAGGTGTTCCACGTGTCGCAGCGGCAGTTCCTGTTGAACGCGCTGCCGCACCGGCTGCTGCTGCTCAAGCAGCTCACGCGCGAGATCAACTCGCAGGAAGTGGCGACCTGGAAGAAGGTCATCCGCGTCATCGCGCACGAGCTCAACAATTCCCTCGCGCCGATTTCCTCGCTGGCGCACTCCGGGCAGATCCTGGCGCGCGCGCCGCCGGACCCCGGGCAGCTCGACCGCGTGTTCGCCACCATCGAGGAGCGCGCGCGCCACCTGGCGGGTTTCATCGACGGCTACGCGCAGTTCGCGAAGCTGCCGCGGCCACGACTCGCGGCCGTGGCCTGGCCGGTGCTCATCGAGCGGCTGCGCATCGTGGCGGTGTTCCGTCTCGTCGACGACGCACCGCGGCGCGCCGCCAACTTCGACACGGCGCAGATCGAACAGGCGCTCATCAACCTGCTCAAGAACGCGCGCGAGTCCGGCTCCAGTCCCGAGGACATCGAGCTCGCGGTCGCCGCGGCGCCGCATGGATTCACCATCGAAGTGCGCGACCGGGGCCCGGGTTTCACCGCGGCGGCGCTCGAGCACGCGCTGCTGCCGTTCTATTCCACCAAGCTGTCGGGCACCGGACTGGGATTAACCCTGTGCCGCGAGATCGTCGAAGCGCACGGCGGCCGCCTGCGGCTGGCGAACCGCCCGGGCGGCGGCGCGGTGGTCACTCTGTGGTTGCCGGACGGTAGTTAGCAAGACACACTGCGCGCATGGACAGCATCAACACCAGCGTCGCCATCCACACCGCGACGCGCAGCGACGTTCCGCGCATGGTTCCGCTGGTCGCCGAATACTGGCGCTTCGAGGCCATCGAGGGCTTCAGCGCCGTGAACGTCACCCAGCTGCTCACGCGCGTGTGCGACGACGCGCGCCTCGGCCGCGCCTGGATCGCCACCTACGACGGCACCGATGTGGGCTACCTGCTGGCGGTGTTCGTGTTCAGCCTCGAATACCAGGGCCTCACCGCCGAGATCGACGAGTTCTTCGTGCTGCCCAAGTATCGCGGCTACGGCGTGGGCGCGCACCTGCTCACGAGCGCCGAGCGGGAGTTCCGCACCGAGGGCTGCACGAACGTGTCGCTGCAGATCGGCCGCGCCAACGAGGCCGCGCGCCGCTTCTACCGCGGCCATGGCTTCGACGACCGCGCGGGCTACGAGCTCGTGAGCAAGATGCTCTAGAAACCTCTAGAAACCGAGGAGATGCTTGCATGATTCGATCGAGACTGACTGCTTCGCTGGTGGCCACCTTCCTCGGCGCGGCTGCGATCGCCGGCCCGGAGCATTCTCCGTACGCCGGCCAGGAAGCGGCGGACATCAAGGCCCTGTCGGCCGACGAGCATGCCGACTTGCTCGCAGGAAAGGGATTGGGATTCGCAAAGGCGGCAGAGCTCAACGGCTACCCCGGTCCCGCGCACGTGCTGGAGCTCGCGGGGCAGCTCGAGTTGTCGGCCATCCAGATCGGGAAGACACGCGCGCTCTTCGAGCGCATGCAATCGGCCGCCCGCGTCGAAGGCGCGAAGCTCATCGAAGCGGAGCGGCGGCTCGATCGGCTGTATGCGAAGCGCACGGCGACGAAGCGAACCGTCACCGGACAACTGGCACGCATCGAAGCCATCCGCGCGCGGCTGCGCGGCATCCACCTGAACGCGCACCTCGAGCAGGCGGACTTGCTCACTCCCGGCCAGATCGAGCGCTATTCACAGCTGCGGGGCTATGAAGCTGCATCTCACGGCCCGGGTCACACTCACGGCTCCTGAGCCGGTGCACCGACGTGTACACCCTCTTCATCGCCAACAAGAATTACTCCACGTGGTCGCTGCGTCCCTGGCTGCTGATGCGCGGGCTGGCCATTCCGTTTCGCGAGACGCTGGTGCCGTTCGGCGGCGCGGCGACTCACGACCTGTTCCGCGCGTTCTCGCCCACGGGCAAGGTGCCCTGCCTGGTCGACGGCGACATCACCGTCTGGGACTCGCTCGCCATCACCGAGTACGTGGGTGAGCGCCATGCCGGCGTGTGGCCCGCGGAAGCGCGCGCCCGCGCCTGGGCGCGCTCGGCGGCCGCGGAGATGCACTCCGGCTTTCAGGCGCTGCGCAACCGCTGTGCGATGAACTGCGGCATCCGTGCGCGGCTGCGCGCGCCGGACGCTGCGCTGAGCCGCGACCTGGGGCGCATCGAGGAGCTGTGGAATGACGGCTTGGCGCGTTTCGGCGGCCCCTTCCTCACGGGTACGCAGTTCTGCGCGGCGGATGCGTTCTTCGGCCCGGTGGCCTTCCGCATCCAGACGTACGGCCTGGAGGTGAACGACGCCGCGCGCCGTTACGCCGCGACGCTGCTGGCCCTGCCTGCGATGCGCGAGTGGTACGCCGCGGCGCTCGCCGAAACCTGGCGCGACGTCGAGCACGAGGAAGAGACCCGCGCCTCGTCGGAGATCCTCGAAGACCTGCGCGCCGCGTAGCGCATGCTGCTGCGTGCGCTGCTCGCCTTCCTCGCGCTGCCCGGCATCGTCGCCCTCGGCCTGCCCGCGTGGCTGGCCGCGCAGGCGCGCGGCGCGGGCGCGCCGTTTCACGCCGTCGGGCTGGCACCGCTCGGCGTGGGCCTCGCGCTGCTGCTGTGGTGCGTGCGCGATTTCTACGTGGCCGGACGCGGCACACTCGCTCCCTGGTCCCCGCCGCGGCATCTCGTCACGGTGGGCCTGTACCGCCTCAGCCGCAATCCGATGTACCTCGCCGTCACTGTCATGCTCATCGGCTGGACTCTGTGCGTCTGGTCGCGCGCGCTCGCGATCTATACCGCTTTGGTGATCGCGGCATTCCATTTACGCGTGGTGTTCGGCGAAGAGCCCTGGCTGGCGCGCACGCACGGCGCGGCGTGGGATGAGTACCGCTCGCGCGTGCCGCGCTGGCTGCTGTGAGCGCGCAAATCCGTTAGGCTCTCGGCCGGCCTTCGCCGACGCAGGGGGATTCTCAATGCCGCAGACACATACGGCCGCGACGCTCGTCGCGACCATCGCCGCCCTGACACTGGGCCAGCTCGCATCCGCAGCCGAACCCGTCAGCGCCACGCTCACCGTGCGCGCCGACCAGCCGGGCGCGATCATCGACGCCAACATGCACGGGCAGTTCATGGAGCACCTCGGACGCAATGTCTACGAGGGCATCTGGGTGGGAGAGAAATCCACCATCCCCAACACGCGCGGCTACCGCAACGACGTGCTGGCCGCGCTCAAGAAGCTGCAGGTGCCGGTGCTGCGCTGGCCCGGCGGCTGCTTCGCCGATGAATATCACTGGCGCGACGGCATCGGGGAGCGCTCCAAGCGCCCGCACCGCGTGAACACCTACTGGGGCGGCGTCATCGAGCCCAACGAGTTCGGCACGCACGAGTTCTTCGAGCTCGCGGAGCTGCTGGGCGCCAAGACCTATCTAGCCGTGAACGTGGGCTCGGGCACGGTGCAGGAGACCTCCGACTGGGTGGAATACATCACCTCGCCTTCGCAGTCGACGCTGGCCAGGGAGCGGCGCGCCAACGGCCGCGACCAGCCCTGGAAGATCGACTACATCGGTGTGGGCAACGAGCCCTGGGGCTGCGGCGGCGACATGCGCCCCGAGTACTACGCCGACGAATACAAGAAGTTCGCGCTGAACATCAAGACGCCGCCCGACAACCGCCCCGTCAAAGTGGCCAGCGGCCCGTACGGCGACGGCTACGACTGGACCGAAGCGGTGATGAAAAACGCCGTGCGGCAGATGGGCGCGTACTCGCTGCACTACTACACGCTGCCCTCCGGCAGCTTCGAGAAGCCCAAGAAGGGCCCGGCGCTGACGTTCAACGAGGCCGACTGGATCATCACGCTCAAGTACACGCTCGACATCGAGGAGATGATCGAGAAGCACGTCGCCATCATGGACAAGCACGACCCCCAGAAGCGGGTCGGCCTGTACGTGGATGAGTGGGGTACCTGGTACGACGTCGAGCCCGGCACGAATCCGGGGTTCCTGTTCCAGCAGAACACGCTGCGCGACGCGGTCGTGGCCGGTCTCAATCTCAACGTGTTCCAGAAGCACGCCGACCGCGTGCGCATGACCAACATCGCGCAGATGATCAACGTGCTGCAGGCGATGGTGTTGACGGACAAGGAGAAGATGCTGCTGACGCCTACCTACCACGTCTTCGAGATGTACCAGCCGTTCAAGAACGCGACGCTGCTCGGCACCGAGCTCGCGACGCCGGAGTACAAGGTGGGTGACGTCGCGATCCCGGCCGTCAGCGTGTCGGCCGCGCGGCGCAAGGACGGCACGCAGGTGCTGGCGCTGGTGAACGCCGACCCGAACAAACCCGCGCGCGTCACGGTCAAGTACGTCGACGCCGCGCCGAAGAGTGCCAGCGCACGCGTGCTCACCGCGCCGGCGATGAACACCCACAACACCTTCGACCAGCCGGAGACGGTGCGGCCGGCGCCCTTCAACGGCGCCAGGAAGCGTGGCGACGCGTGGGTGTTCGACCTGCCCGCGAAGTCGGTCGTCGTCGCCACGTTGAACTAGCCGGAAGCGGGAAAACCATGATCTTCATCAGCAGAGTCCTCGCGCTCGTTCTGGTTTCCGTCCTGGCGCTCGCGGGCGCGCCGGCCGCGCACGCCGACACCATCAAGGCGGGCGTCTCGCAGGAGCGGCTCGCGCGCGTCGACGCCGTGCTCGACTCGTACGTGAACGAGGGCCGCGTGATGGGCGTGGTGGCGCTGGTATTGCGCGACGGCAAGCCCGTCTACGAGCGCGCGGTGGGCTGGAGCGACAAGGAAGCCGGCCGCAAGATGACGCTGGACACGGAGTTCCGCATCGCCTCGCAGACCAAGGCGCTGACCAGCGTGGCGGTCCTGCAGCTCATGGAGGCCGGCAGGCTCACGGTGAACGACAAGGCCGGCAAGTGGATTCCGAGCTTCGAGCGCACCAGCGTGTCCGTGCGCGTGCCGAACAGCACGACGTACTCCATCGTCGCCGCGAAGCGCCCGATCACGATCCGCGACCTGCTCACCCACACCGCCGGCATCTCCTACGGCAAGGAACCGCAGATCGCCTCGCTGTACGAGGCCAAGGGCCTGGGCGCCGCCGCGGGCTCGGGCTGGTACTTCAACGACAAGGACGAGCAGCTCTGCGCGCTCATGGAGCGGCTGGGTACCCTGCCCTTCATCGCGCAGCCCGGCGAGGAGTGGGTGTACGGCTACAACACCGACGTCCTGGGCTGCATCGTCGAGAAGGCGTCCGGAGAGCCGCTGGACGCCTACCTGCGCGCGCACATCACCGGTCCGCTCGGCATGAAGGACACGCATTTCTATCTACCGCCCGGCGAACGCGCGCGGCTCGCGGCGGTGTACGGCAGCGGCCCCGACGGCAAGGCCGTGCGCATGGACGACGGCCCGAAGGGCCAGGGCATGTACGTCGACGGCCCGCGCAAAGCCTTCGGCGCGGGCGCCGGCCTGGTCTCGACGGCGCGCGACTACGCCACCTTCCTCGAGGCCCTGCGCCTCGGCGGCGCGCTCGGCAAGACGCGCATCCTGTCGCCGCATGCGGTGAAATTGATGACCACCAACCAGAACGGCGATCTCAAGTCGCCCAAGGGCCTGGGGTTCGGCTATGGCTTCGAGACCCACGACCAGTACGGCGTCAGCGGCATGGAGTCGGTGGGCTCATGGGGCTGGGGCGGCGCGTACGGGTCTTACTACCGGGTGGATCCGGCCGAGCGGCTCACCGTCGTGCTCATGTACCAGCTCATGCCGAACGAGACGGACTTCACCGACAAGTTCAAGGCGACCCTCTACCAGGCGCTGCTCGAATAACGTAATGGGGACATTCCTCGTTTCCTAGCAAACGGGGACAGACCTCATGGACGCGCCAACGGTCGCGGCGCAATCGCTTCGAGCTTTCGCACTCGAGCGCGCTTCGAGAAACCGAGCGGCACGGACGTCAACCGCTCACTTCGTGGCGGCTATCCACCGGTCGATCTTCGCCTCGAGCACTTCCAGCGGCACGGCGCCGTCCTTGAGCACCTCGTCGTGGAACGCGGTCACCGCGAACTTCTTGCCCAGCGCCTTCTCGGCGCGGTGGCGAAGCTCGACGATCTTGAGCTGGCCGATCTTGTATGCCAGCGCCTGGCCCGGGATCGCGGAGAACCGCTCGGCCTCGGACACGGCGCGGGTCTCCTCCGCCGGCGAGTTCGCGTACATGTAGTCGAGCGTCTGCTGGCGCGTCCAGCCCTTGAAATGGATGCCCGAGTCCGTCACCAGGCGGATGGCGCGCCACAGCTCCGCATCGAGCGCGCCGAAGCGCGCCACGGGATCCTTGTAGATGCCCATCTCGTAGCCTAACCACTCGGCGTACAGGCCCCAGCCCTCGATGTACGCGGTGTCGCGCGAGAAGCGGCGGAACATCGGCAGGTCGGTGAGCTCGCGCTGCAGCGAGATCTGGAAATGATGGCCCGGCGCCGCCTCGTGCAGCGACAGCGACGACAGCGCCCAGATCGGCCGCGACTTCAGGTCGTAGCCGTTCACGTAGAACACGCCGGCGCGCGTGCCGTCGAGCGAGGGGCCCTGGTATTGGCCGGCGGAGGCGGACTGTTCCCGGAAGGATTCGACCAGCCGCACTTCGTAGTCGGTCTTCGGCCGCAGGTTGAAA
>JBIOZI010000338.1:0-9182 GCA_044871085.1 Steroidobacteraceae bacterium
CCCGCGAAGCCTACGACCTCCGCCTCGACGCGCGAGCCGTCGGCCGCGAGCAGATCGCAGATGTCGCCCACGGCGGCCTGACAACCGGTCGCCTCCAGTGCGAGGCCCACCATGCGCGTGAGCGTGCCTTCGACGGCCGGCGGCGGCAGCGCCGCGGCGCGCGCCGCCTGGCGCGCGAGCCGCTCGCGCCAGATGCCGGCGCGGTGCGCGCGCGACGGCTCGGCGGGAATCACGCCTGGTCTCCCTGGTCGGCGTCCGCGGCAGCGTCGGCGTCTTCGTCTTTCAGGTCGCGCTGGCGTGCGATGCCGTCGCCGAGCAGGCTGTTGACCGCCTCGGACACGCGCGATTCGAGGCGCGCGTCGATGCTGGAGGTGGCCGTGGTGATGCGGCAGCCGCCGCGCGCCAGCAGCGGATCCTCCATGAGTATCCACTCGCGCTCGCCCGCGGGCGTCGCGAGCTTCTCGCGCACGATCGCGGCGTCGTCGGGATGCAGGTGAACCTTGATGTCGCGCGTGGCGATCGGCAGCAGCCCGACGGTGTGGCGGATGATGCCGATGACCTGCGCGGGGTCGAGGCGCAGCTCGCGGCGCACCAGGTGTTTGGCGATGATGAACGTGAGCCGCGTGAGCTCGTTCTCGACCGCGGCGTCGAGCTGGTCGAGCGGCTTCGCCAAGGTGTTGAGAATCGCCTCGAGCGCGGCGTACTGGGCATTCGCCTGGTTGATGCGCTTGGCGAGCTCGGCCTCGCCGCGCTTCACGCCCTCGGCGTGGCCGCTCGCGAGCCCCTGCTCCCAGGCGTCGCGCTCGACTGCCTCGAGGTGCATGACGTTGACGCCGGCGCCGCGATGCTGCACCAGCGGGCCTTCGACGGCCGGCAGGTCCCAGCGCGCCGCGGCCGCGGTCTGCGCGGAGGTGGGCGGTTTGCTAGACATAGGAATCGCCGCCGCCCGTACCCAACTGGATGGTTCCGGCTTCGGCGAGCTTGCGCGCGGCGACCAGGATTTCCTTCTGTGCCGCCTCGACTTCGGACAGTTTCACCGGGCCCTTGGCCTCGAGATCGTCCTTCATCATCTCGGCCGCGCGCTGCGACATGTTCTTGAAGATCTTGGCCTTGAGGGTCTCGTCCGCGCCCTTGAGCGCGATGAGCAGCTTGTCCGCCGGCACCTGGCGCAGCAGCTCCTGCATGCCGCGATCGTCTAGCTTCTGCAGGTCGTCGAAGATGAACATCAGGTCCTGGATCTTCTGCGACAGCTGTTCGTCGGCCTTCGCGAGGTCGGCCATGATGGCGCCGCCCGCGTCGCCCTTGACGAGGTTCATGATGGCCGCGGCCACCTTGGGCCCGCCCATCGTCGAAGTCTTGCTGGAGCTCGCGCCCGCGAAGCTCTTCTCGATCATCTCGTCGAGCTCGGACAGCGCCTGCGGCCGCACGCCGTCCATGGTGGCGATGCGGATCACGAGATCCGAGCGCACGGCCTCGGGCATGAACGCCAGCACCTCGGCGGCCTGGTCGGCCTCGAGATACGAGAGCACGATCGACACGATCTGCGGATGCTCGTTGCGCATGATCTCGGCCACGGACTTGGGGTCCATCCACTTGAGCGCCTCGAGACCCTTGCGGCGGCTGGTGATCGGGATGCGGTCCATGAGCGTCGCGGCCTTGTCGTCGCCGAGCGCGTTCACCAGCACCTTGCGCACGAAGTCCTCCGCGCCCACACCCACGCTGGTCTGGCGCTCGACGCTGGCGGAGAAGTCGCCGAGCACCGTGCTGACTTCCTCGCGCGACACGTTCGCGAGATCGGCCATCGCCTTGCCGAGGCGCTGCACTTCCTTCGCGCTCATGTGGCGCAGGATTTCGGCGGCCTCGGTTTCGCCCAGCGTCAGCAACAGGATGGCCGCGCGCTCGACGCCCGAACGCGAGGGCTTCGGCGGTCCGGCCGCCTTCGCGGGCTTGGCGCCGGCCGCGCCTTTCGCGCCCGGTTTGGCGCCGGGTTTGGCGGCGCCCTTCTTGGCGGGTTCAGCCATCGTTCGACACCCAGGTCTTCACGACCTGCGCGACGCGTTTGGGATCCTGCGAAACCAGGCCGCGCGCCTGCGCGACCTGCTGCTCGTAGGCGAGGCCCGGCGCCTCGCCGGGCGCGGACACGGCGCCCGCGGCTCCACCGCCGCCGCCCGCCAGCAGCACCGGCTGCTGGCGCGACTGTGTGAGCAAGCCCTTGGTGAGCGGCTTGAGCACGCTGAAGATGATGACGAACAGCACCAGCAATCCGCCTGACAACTTGGCGAGGTCCTGCACCCAGGCCTTTTCCCAGAACGGCACGGTCTCGAGCTCTCCCTCGGGCACCGCGACGTCGCCGAGGAAGGAGGAGTTCACGACGTTCACGGTATCGCCACGCGTCGAATCGAAACCCACCGCATCCTTCACCAGCGCGGTGAGGCGCTCGACCTGGTCGGCCGGCAACGGCGTCTCGGTCACCTTGCCGTCGGCCGCCGTCGTGCGCAGGTTGTCGATGAGCACCGCCACCGACAGGCGCGTGACGCGGCCCGCCGGCGTGCGCGTGTACGCCATCGTCCGGTCGATCTCATAGTTGCGCGTGGCCTGGCGCGATTTCGAATCCGGCCCTATGACTTCGGTGCCCGCGGCGCCGTTGGCTGCGCCGGGCGCGCCCGCGGCCGGCGCGTTGGTGCCCGACTGGGCAACGCTCGGGCGCGCACCCGGCGGCAGCGCCACTCCGGGCTGGGGCGGCTGATTCGTCAGCGCGCCGGGAACTCCGCCCGCGGTGCCGGCGCCATTCTTGGCCGCTTCCTCGGAGGTCGATTCGCTGCGCACCACCTGGCTCTGCGGATTGAACTGCTCGCGCGTGGACTCCGTGGTCGCCATGTCGACCTGCGCGACCACCTGCGCGCGCACGCGTCCCGGACCCACGAGCGGCGTGAGCATCTCCTGGATGCGGTTCGCATAGGATTCTTCGAGGCGGTGCGCGAACTCGAACATCTTGTCGCGCATGCCCTCGTCGCTGTTGGAGTTGGGCGCCGACAGCAGCCGTCCGGCCTGGTCGACCACCGTGACCTGCGCGGCGTTCATCTCCGGGATGCTCGACGCGACGAGATTCGCTATCGCCTGCACCTGCTCGTCGTCGAGACGGCGGCCGGCCTTGATCTGCACGAACACCGACGCCGAGCCGGGGCGGCGGTCGCTCACGAAGGCCGACTGCCGCGCCATCGCCAGGTGCACGCGCGCGCCCTGCACGTTCTGCACCGACGCGATGGTGCGCGCGAGCTCGGTCTCGAGCGCGTGCTGGTAGCGCGCGCTCTCCATGAATTGACTGACGCCGAAGCCCGGGTCCTTGGTCATCGCGTTGACGCCGCCCCCGCCCTCGGGCAGGCCCTGCGCCGCGAGCTTCAGGCGCGCCGAGGCGAGCTGCTCGGCCGGCACGCTGATGGAATTGCCGGCGTCGCCGAGCTTGTACGGAATGCGCGCGGAGTCGAGCGACTGCGCGATCTGCGCGGTCTCCTCGGGGGCGAGGTTGGAGTACAGCAGGCTGTAGGTGGGACCGACGGCCCAGAGCATCACGCCCACGCCGGCCGCAATGGCGGCGGCGACGCCGATCAGCAGCAGCAGCGGCTTCAAGCCGCTGACGATGCGCGGCGCGCCTTGATTCACTAGTTCGGCCATCTAACTGATCCTCGGCTCTTACAGGGGCATGTTCATGATTTCGCGGTACGCATCCACGAACTTGTTGCGCACCTCGGCGAGCGCGCGGAACGAGATGTTGGCCTTCTGCATCTCGAGCATCACCTGCGGCAGCTCGACTCCCGGCACGCCGCGCTCGAATTTCGACGCCAGATCGCCGGCCTTGACCTGCGAGGCGTTCACCTTCTCGAGGCCCTGCTTCAGCAGATTGGCGAAGCCGTTGTCCGCGGCGCTCGGCGCGGTGGGCGCGGCGCCGTTGAGGCCCCCAACCGACCCACCCTTCGCGGCACCCGCGATGCTGCGGATCTGCGCGAGTACCCGATCGATTTCCATCTGGCTCATGACTCCTCCATTGGGATGGCCGCGCGCCGTCCCGGTTCTTCACGCAGCGGGAACATCGATGCCGGCGCTGCGGATGCGCGCCAGCTTGTACCGCAAGGTGCGCGGGCTGATCCCGAGCTTCTCGGCCACTTCGCGCCGGCTGCCGTGCGCCGCGCGCAGCGCCTCGAGGATCAGGTCGCGTTCGGCGCGCTCGCGCGTCCGCTGCAGCATCGGTGATTCGCTCTTCGCGCCGAGGTCGGCGCTCGACGGCTGCTTCTCGAACAGGATGTGCCCGGCCTCGATCACCGAGCCGTCGTTCAGCACCAGCGCGCGCTGCAAGAGGTTGTCGAGCTCGCGCACGTTTCCGGGCCACGGATACGTGAGCAGCAGGTGCGCGACGTCGGCGGACAGCGCCGGAATGCGCGTACCCGGGCGCGCGCGCTGCTGCAGCAGGTGCGTGGCAAGGGGCAGGATGTCGTCGCGGCGGTCGCGCAGCGGCGCGAGCGCCAGGGGGAATACGTTGAGGCGGTAATACAGGTCTTCGCGGAAGCGGCCCGCGGCCACTTCGGCGCGCAGGTTGCGGTTGGTCGTCGCCAGCACGCGAACGTCGAGTGCCAGGGCCTCGGTGCCGCCGATGCGCTCGACCTCCCGTTCCTGCAGCACGCGCAGTAGTTTGGCCTGCAGCGCCAGCGGCATCTCGGTGATCTCGTCGAGCAGCAGCGTGCCGCCCTGCGCCTGCTCGAACTTGCCGGCGTGCGAGGCATGCGCCCCGGTGAACGAGCCTTTCTCGTAGCCGAACAGCATGGCTTCGAGCATGTTCTCGGGGATCGCGGCGCAATTGACCGCGACGAAGCTCTTCGCGGCGCGCGGGCTCGCGCGATGTATCAGCCGCGCCAGCACTTCCTTGCCGGTGCCGGATTCGCCCACGATCAGCACCGTGCAATCGGTGGCGGCGACGCGGCGCGCGAGCTCCAGGACCAGGCGCGACGACGAGTCGACCGCGACGGGCTCCAGGGAATCGCTGATGGATGTTTCGGTGCTCATCTGAACCTCAACGCATTCGGCCGAAGGCGGCCAACGATTGCAGTTGCAAGAGCTGTGCCCGCCGCCGGCGCGTGACGGGGATCACATGAGTGTCAGGAAACCGACGCCCGAGGGTGGTGCCTGGTCGGGATTGTCGGGGTTTGCCGTGTGAGGGTCGGAGTGCATCGCCGGCGTCGGCACGGCAAACCCCGACAATCCCGACCAGGCACCACCCTCCTACGCGCCGGCCATTCCGAGCTTGCGCAACTTCTCGACGAGTGTCGTGCGGCGCAGGGACAGCAGCCGCGCCGCGTGGGCGACGGTGCCGCCGGAGCGCTGCAGCGCCTGGCTGATGAGCGAGCGCTCGATGACCATGAGGTGCGCGCGCAGGTCGACGCCCTGCTCGGGCAATCGCGTGATCGCGTCCTGCTCGCCGTTCCACACGGACGGCGGCAGCACGGTGTCGTCCTCGACCTCGTCGCCGCCCGCCATCGACGCGATCAGCTGCGGAATCTCCGCGGTGGTCGCGGCGGACAGTATCGGCGCCGTCCAGTCGGAGGGGCGATAGCGCGGTGGCAGATCGCCGATGCCCACGGGCCGGTCCGGGCACAGGATCGCGAGCCGCTCGATGAGATTCGAAAGCTCACGGATGTTGCCGGGCCACGAGTAGTTTGCCAGTGCCTGCAGCGTCTCGTCCTGCAGGCGCAGGCGCGGACGGCCGCGATCGGCGGACACGGAGATGAAATCCTCGACCAGCTCGCGCAGGTCGACGATGCGGGTCGCGAGCGTCGGCATCTCGATGGGGAACACGTTGAGGCGGTAGAACAGGTCGCCACGGAATGCGCCGCGCACGATCGACTCCTCGAGATTGCGATGCGTCGCCGCGATGATGCGCACGTCGCACTCGGCGGACACGTTGCTGCCGACGCGCTCGTAGATTCTCTCCTGCAGCACGCGCAGCAGCTTCACCTGCATGGGCAGGCTCATGTCGCCGATCTCGTCGAGGAACAGCGTGCCGCCCTCGGCGATCTCGAAGCGGCCCTTACGGGTGGTGATGGCCCCGGTGAACGAGCCTTTCTCGTGCCCGAACAACTCGGACTCGAGCAGCTCCGCGGGGATCGCGCCGCAGTTGACGGCGACGAACGGGCGCTGGCGACGCGGAGACAGCCCGTGGATGGCGCGCGCCGCGATTTCCTTGCCCGTACCGGATTCCCCTAAGATGAGGACAGTGGAATCGTATGGAGCCACCTGCTGGATGAGCCGGTTCACGGCTGCAATGGCGGGGGATCCTCCCGTCGGCATCTGGACTCCATCCTTAAGAGTCGACCCGACTTCTGCGTTACGCGCGGCTCCCTCGCTCATCGCACCGATGTATTCGACTGAATGCACGAGCTCTCCTCTGCTGAGCGCGAATCTTCGCGCGACTGCGCCCGCCAAAAGCGTGACGCGCCGTGCATCTTCGCAGCGTCGGGGAGAATGTGCCCTAACAACTTTCCGCAATGCGCGAGAAGAATGCGCGCCGCCGAGGGGATTCCCTTAGTGAGAATTACCTAATGAAAATTTTATGTTCTGCGCGGTTGCCGCGAGCCGGCAATCTTGCGCCGATGGCGGCGAAAGACGAGCTTCTCGATGTGATCCGCGACCACTTCGCCGAGCGCCGTGAAACGCACGCGCGCTTCTCCGGGTTTCTCTGCGAGAACCCCTTCCGCCGGCAGATTCAGCGGCTGCACGACGATGTCGCGGATGATGATTTCGAGGATGCCCTGCGCGCCCGCAACCGGCGCGGCATCGGCGCTCTTCCAGCTCGCACCCATCGAGTTGAGCCGGATCGGCACGGGCTGCGCGCGCGTCTGGCTCTGCGCGACCAGCTGGCCAGCGAGGTCGAGCAACAGGTTGAGTTTGAAGTCGAGCCGCATGAGATCGGCCGAGTGCGGTGATTCGTCGTCGGCCTTGTCGGTCAAGCCATATTCCTCGAGCGCGTCGCAGGCCTGCAGCACGCGCAGGTTGCGCTCCGCGAGGTGCTGCGCGGTGACGTCGTCGACGATCCTCGCCTGCGGCACCCACCGCACCGGCAGCAGATCCTCGTACGCCAGCTTGTCGAACATCACGATGGTGTCGTTGCCGTCGTACATGTCGCCCGTATCCGTGTCGCGCGCGATGGCGCCCACGAAGAATGCGTCAGCGCTCGCGCGCGTGCAAATATCCGGCGTCAGCCGCGATGCGCCATGGCGCGGATCGCCGCTTCGGATTCTGCGCTGGCCTGTTCCAGCGACAGCAGGCAGCGGCGGCCGTCGGCGTCGAGCCGCGTCCGCTTGAGCAGCGACAACAGCTCGCGACGCTCGCCGAGCGCTTCTTCCACCCGGCTCCAGCGCTGCTGCATCAGATGCCGGCCGAGCTCGCGCGTGCACGCGAGCACCGCGGCCGCGACGCGTCGCCACTCGGGCGCGCCGTCCGGGAAACCCACGGGGCGCAGGTTCGAGGCGATCAGCCGCAGCGCCGGGCGGCGTGCGGTGCTCGACAGATCCATCCCGCTCACGGCCGGCCCGCCGGGCGCGCGCCGGCCGGCAATGCGAGCCAGGCGGCACGCACTTCGCCCATCAGCCGGCTGACTTCGTCCAGCCACTCGGGTTTGCTGGCGGAGTTCGCCTGCATGAGGCGCACGCACATGTAGTCGTAGAGCGCGTCGAGATTGCGCGAGATGTCGCCGCCGGATTTGAAGTCGAGGCTGTTGCGCAGCTCGTCGATGATCGCGACGGCGCGATGCAGGAGCTGCGCCTTCTCCGCGCCACCCGCGCCGTTCTGCATGAGGCCGCGCGCGGTCGCGATGCGCTCGAGCGCGCCATCCATGAGCATGACGACCAGGCGGTGCGGATCCGAGGCCGCGACGCCCGAGTGCACGGACGTGCTTCTGTAAGCGGCGAGTTTTGCGGCGTTCGGCGGAAAGGCCATTGACTTAGCTCCCATCTTCCTGAGGAGCTTATCGGCCCGGCCGCGCAAGTCTTGAATGCGCGGGCCGGGGCGCGCCGCGTCAGTCGTTGCTGCCGATCTTCGAGATGCTCGACAGCTGCTGCGTCAGGAAGGTGGACGTGCTCTGCAGCTTGGACAGCAGGCTGTCGAGCGCGGTGAACTGCGTGCGATAGCGCCGCTCCACCGCCGCCATGCGCGTCTCGAGCTCGGCCTGCTGGCGCTGCAGCTCGACGCTCTTCTGGTTGAGACGCTTGCTGCGGATGTCGAGCTCGGAGTCGGTCGCGAGACGCGGGGCGATGGCGCCGGACAGGCGCGTCGCCATGCCGTTGTCCCCGCCGAACAGCTTCGCGATCTCGTCGTAGTTAGCCGTCATCGCCGTGGCGAGCTTGGCGTTGTCGAGCGTCATCGAGCCGTCTTTGTTGGTCGTGATGCCGATGCTGGCCAGGCTGCGGAACACGGTGGAGCCGCCGGCCGCGTCGGACAGCGTGCCGCGGATCTGGGTCTCGATGCCGCGCAACAGCGCGTCGCCGAGCAGCGGTCCGGCCGTCTTCGTGGTCGGCTCGAAGCTGCGCAACCCGGAGAGCGTCGACTGCATGGAATTGTACGAATCGACGAAGGCCTTGATCTTGCCGGTCACGCCGGCCTTGTCGGCGGCGACGGTGAGCGTGTGGATGGTGCCGGCATCTTCCTTGAAGAGCGTGAGCGTGATGCCGTCGATGACGTCGGCAACCGTGTTCGTCGCGCTCTCCTTGATGAACCCCGCGACCGCCACCTGCGCATTGCGCGCCGGACGACCGTCGCTGGTGTAGTTCGTGAGCAGCGCCGGGTTGTACTCGAGCTTCGACAACCCGCCGTCACCGTCCGCCTGCGACACGCTGATCGCACTCGCCGCGCCGGTGGTGGTGGACGACAGCACGAGATGCGCGCCGTCCGAGGCATTCACGATGGTGGCGTCGACGAAGTCGGCATTGCCCACCGCCTGGTTGATCGCGTCGCGGATGCCCGCGAGCGTGTTGTGGGCGGCATCGATGCCCACCTGGAAGGTGTTGCTGCCCACGTTGATCGTGAGCGTGCCGGTGCCGACCACCGCGCCGGCGCCGGCGGCGAATTCCTTCGACTTGATCTGGTGCGCACTCGCCGTGTGCACCACTTCGATCTCGTAGCTGCCGGTGGCGGCCGTG